>JBMOPI010000184.1:0-4951 GCA_049324975.1 Bacillota bacterium | reverse complement strand
ATTAGCTGGGGTACTGTAAAACCATATGTGCTGACCTGGTCCATGATATACCGGCGGAAGTTTTTAATAATGCTTTTTAACAGTATGCTGATCCTTTCGGCCTGTGTTTCCGGAGATTTTTTCATCTTATCAGCTCCTAATCCGGCATGTGCACCGGCCCGGTGCCGGGCGGGTGCTTTCGTGTTTTAAGCAGTAACGCCAGTGGCACAGCGCCCAAAGCTATCACCGCGGTCACCAGCAGTGTATCATTCAAGGCCAAAAGAAAAGCCTGCTTCATTACCATTCCGTAAATACTCCCGGCAGCCATGCCCTGGGCCTCTACGGCAGGAATGCCGTTTAGGATGAACATGTTCCGGACAGAGTTGACCAGGTACATTGTCCCCTGATTGAACCATGTAACCTGTTCCGCCAGCCGCACATAGGTTACTGACTGCTGGTGCTGCATGACCGTGGTTAAAACTGCGATACCCAGCGACCCCGCAACCTGCCGGACCACGTTTGACAAGGCGGATGCCCGGGCCACCATATGCGGCGGGACCGCATTCATCCCGGCCGTGCTGGCCGGCATCATTGACAAACCAAGACCCACGCCCCGCAGCACCGTAAGCCATACCAGGGTACCGGACGGGGTATCGATGGTTATCTTGGACAGTTCAAAAGTTGCCCAGGCGATAATGACAATTCCCGGCACAACTACCGCCCTGGCACCGAATTTATCGAAAAGCTTGCCCCCGACGGGCATGGCAATACCGGTGGCAACAGCGCTGGGAAACAGCAAAATACCGGCCTGCATGGCTGAGTATCCCTGCAGGTTCTGCAGAAAAAGCGGGAGCAGGAAAATCCCGCCGAAGAGGGCTATATTAGTCACACTTGAGACCAGGATACTAAGGGAAAAAGGCATTATTTTAAACAACCGCAGGTCCAGCAGCGGGTCCTGGTGGAATATTTCATTGACTGCAAATATCACTATGCTGAAGGCGCCAAGGCATAAAAGTCCGACGGTCTGCGGGCTGTTCCAGTCAACATTCGACCCTTCGCCCAAAACATAAAGAATACTCACCAACCCAACGGCAACAGAGAAAAAACCGATAAAGTCAAAAGTATTGGGCGGCTTTTTCGGTGATTCTTTCAGTATCAGGGCGGCTAAAATCACCCCTACCACACCTACCGGGATGTTGATGGTAAAAATCATCCGCCAGTCCAGGTGCTCCACAATATATCCGCTCATGGTCGGTCCCACGGCAGGGGCGGCCATGGCGGCAATGCCCCAGATACCCAGCGCCATGCCGCGTTCTTCCCGGGGTATGACCTGATAGAGAATGGCCATACTAACAGGCATAATCATCCCTCCGCCGGCAGCCTGAACCACCCGGGCCGCTACCATTGAGGAGTTACTCCAGGCCAGCCCGCACAGGGCAGATCCGAGAGTAAACACGCCAAGGGCCCAAATGTATGTTTTTTTTGTGCCGAAGGTGTCAGCCAGATAGCCTGTCAGCGGGATGACTGTGCCCATGGTAAGCATATAACCTGTAAGTACCCACTGGACTTTATCTGTCGAAACATTGAATACCGCCATCATTTTAGGTATGGCAATGTTAACGATACTGGTATCCAGAATGGCCATAAAAGTACCTATAATCACCACCAGTAGCGCCAGCCATTTATATATTTTGCTTTCTGCTTTGTCCTGCATGGTTTTCTCCTCTATTTTACATGAATCCTGACCATGGCGTTGACCCCCGGCAGAAGTTTAAAGCCATCAGTATCATCAAGGTAAATCTTGACCGGTACTTTTTGTATCACTTTGGTAAAATTACCGCCGGAAGAAGCCGGCAGCATCGAAAAAACAGCTACCGCCGCCTGACCGACATACCTTACGGTACCGGTAAATTTCCTGCTGCCGTAAAGGTCCAGGGTCACATCCACTTTTTGGCCCGGCTGCACTTTTCCCAGCTTAATTTCATCAATATTTGCCGTGATGTAAACCTTACCGGGTTCAACGAGCATGGCCAGCGGCTGGCCCGGCGCCACCACTTCGCCCACATTGCCAGCTGTCTTGATAACTATACCCGAAACCGGCGCCTTTAAAGCCGCAAGTTCCATACCTGAATCAGGCAGGTTAATCATTTCCTGGCGGCCCAGAAGCTGGCCGGAAACAACCTTTTGGCCCTCTTCAACATTAAACTCAATAAGTTTCCCGGTTATTTGCGGGCTTACCCGGACGATATCCGCAGTTACTTTGGCATCTTCCGTCGTGACGTAATAAAAGCTCTGATACCAGTAGTAAGCCCCCACACCACCAATGGCCAGCAGCATTACAACCAGTGCTGTGACAATAATGAATTTTCTTTTGCCGTTCATGTTCCTAACCTCTCCCTTTTAATTAAAACGATTCGTGTACGATTGTTCTGATGCGAACAATTTGTTGTAATTATAACATCCGATTGATAATTTTGTCCATATTGAAAAAACATACATATCCCGGCTAATTTTTATACATCCTATTATCAAGAGGAGGTAATAAAACAATGAGTGACATAGGCATAGTAAGAAGGATGGATGATCTCGGCAGGATGGTCATCCCCAAAGAAATCAGACGGAACCTCAAGATCAGGGAAGGCGACCCGCTGGAAATCTTTATCGACAAAAACAGTATCATTTTCCGAAAATACAACCCCATTCCGGATCCGCTGAGTTATCAGGCGGAAAATATAGCCAAATCACTGACCGAAGCCCTGGACGCCGGGGTATTGGTCGCCAGGGAAAATGCTGTTATTGCCGCCCCGGGTAACAAGCCGCTCTTGAAAAAAACCGTCTCCGGAGCCATCATGGATAAAATACAAAATGGGGAATCAATCTTTGGCCGGGCCGGACAAGAACTCCTGGAAGGGTGGGAAAGCCCGTCTGACTTTGTCTGTACCCCGGTTATCCATGACGGTTCTTTTGCCGGCGCCGTAATACTCCTCAAAGACAATCCTACTAATGTAGAAGAAAGAGTCATGCTGGCCATGACGGATTTTCTTAAAAAGCAGTATTAGCATAGGAAAAAGCCGCGTAACATTAAGTTACACGGCTTTTTTAATACTTTACCAACCCCCGGTGTATTCCTCAAAACACGCCGGACAGACCGTTTTTCCTTCCCTTAACCGGGCTCTGGCCTCCATCACACCCTCGCCGCATTCAGCACACTGGACCGTTTTAAAAATCACTGCTTTTGGGGGCAGTTCCAGCTGCACCTCCCGTACATCGAACAGGTCTTCCAAAGGGGCGTGCATGATGTTGTTTACCCTTTCTTCCTTAGTATCTCCTGCCGGCATGCCGCCGTACTTTAAAGCCACCCGGACGGCCCTGCCGTCGCTCCGCCGGCCGATGGTGTAAACCTGCTTACCGTAATTACGGAAAATTAAATTGCCCTTGCCCACGGTACAACCGGTCAGAAACTGAATGGCATCTACCGCACAGCTATCGTTCTCCACAATCGCCACCATTTCCTCATCGGTATCCCGGCCCGGGCCCAGTGATCTGACGGCTGCTTCCGCAGCCCGGTATCCGATAGCCAGGCCCGGACAGACATGGCCGTGAAATTCCGCCGCTGCTTGCCAGGGTGTTTTCTGCATACACATTATATATCACGCTCCCAAAAATGCGTTACCCTAAGGGGGTATGATTATATTTATATAATGCATCTGCAAGCAAAAAAAGTCAAGGCAATTTTTCCATCGCGCTTTTCTCCACAGCCAGCATCAACCCGTGGATGAGGGCCTGGGGCCTGGGCGGGCAGCCCGGGATATAAACATCCACCGGCAGAACATTATTTACCCCGCTGTGATGGGCGTAACTTGTTGCACAGATTCCCCCGCTGCAGGCACAGGTGCCTACCGCCACCACCAATTTGGGGTCGGGGGTGGCGGCAAAGGTTTTCAGGGCGGCAATCTCCAGGTTCCGGGTAACCGGTCCGGTAACCATCAGGATGTCGGCATGCCGGGGTGAGGCTACAAAATCAAAGCCCAGCCGCTGGATATCATAAACCGGCCCGGTCAGAGCGACCATCTCCCAGTCGCAGCCGTTGCATGAACCGGCGTCCAGGTGGCGAATATGCGCCGACCGCCCGAAAATCCGCCGCACTTTATCCCGCAAGGCAACAGCGGCCAGTTCATATCTGCCGCTTAGAGTCATTGCTCCCGGCAAGCATTTTTCCTCGCACAGGCCGCAAAAAATGCACTTTTCCACCTTCAGGCGGGGTGTCCCGGTCCCCGCCTTCTCCATGCTCAGCGCCCCTGTAGGGCAGTGGCGAACACAGATTCCACAGCGTGTACATTTAGCCTCAGCCAATTCCGGCCGGCCCCGGAAACCAGGGGGCGCCGGGTCCGGTGTAAAGGGGTAACCGGTAGTCACCCGGCCGGTCTGCATGCTCTTTTTAAATAACCTCAGCATATTAAATTCCCACCTCTAACGGTCAAGACATGCGTAACAGAGTTCAAAACTTTTGTTAATCAACGGAAAATCCGGCACGATGTTGCCCGGCACCGTTGTCGGCAGCACCGGCCAGTTGCAGTAGGAGGCAGACCTGACCATGAAACGGTAAACGGTGTTATCTGAACCGGTCATAAGAAAATGCACATTCTCACCCCGGGCCGATTCCGTAATCCCCACCGCCGCCCGGTATGCGGGTAACGGAGGGATTTTTGCCTTAAGGGGCCCGTCAGGCATCAGGCCGAGGGCCTGGCGAATAATATTTATAGATTCATAAACCTCATCCACCCTCACCTTGATCCGGGACAATACATCCCCTTCACGATACACCGGCACTTTAAATTCCACCCGGTCATAAGCCGCGTACGGCATGTCCCTTCGGCTATCCCGGTCGATACCCGCCGCCCTGGCGGCCGGACCTACGGCATGAAGGTCCAGGGCCGTGTCATAAGCCAGCCTGCCGGTGGTTTCCACACGG
>JBMOPI010000183.1:0-4954 GCA_049324975.1 Bacillota bacterium | reverse complement strand
GCGTCAACGAGTCGGCGGGCATGTCTAGTGCATGAGGGGGCTCAAACGAGCTTCAATCTGGCCGATTTAAAGATATGTTCCCTGAAGCTCCCGCCTCTTAGCGTATGCGTAGGCGGGGGAGGTTCACGAGTCAATTACAAATAGCATTTATGCCATACATACCATCTTCTAAATTTACTTTTGGAAATTTATGTTTCTGGCCCTTTAATGAACCAGAAACAAAAAGTCAATTTTCACCTGACGTATTGAGCTACTTAGAATGGTATCTTCAAAAGCATGTCGATATAATGTTACAGCCTTTAGATGTTACACTTGTTGCTTATAAACAGACTTTACTTGGCCCCTGGACAGACAATCATATTAAGGAAATGTATGACACTGTTGCATGTCTTAGTTTTCTTTCTTTATGGAACAATGGAGAGTAATATTTTCTGGGGGTGTATTTTTTGCGCAGGTTATTACTTATTTTGGCGGTGGTCCTGATAGTGGCTGCAGTTTTTGTAAACTATACCATGTTTGTCAAAACAGAATCATTTTTAGGGACCACTCTTGAAGCGGCTAAAGTTGAATCTGATCCGGCCGTGGACGGAGTCGCCGGCGACCTGACCTGGCGGGAGGCCAAAGCACTTAAAGGGAAAAATGTCCGGCTTAAAGCCGTATATTCTGAAAAAAACCTGACGCTGCTGGTTACCTGGCCTGACCCGACCATGAGCATTAACACCGCCGGTTCCTGGGTGTGGCGGGACGGTAAATGGCGGCAGAACAGGTCAGTGGTGAATTGGGAGTCCTTTAAAGGTAAAAGGCACCCGGAATGGCTGGGACTGAGCTGGAATATCAATGCTTCCGGTTTTGGACAGCAGGGCTGCGTAAGTACCTGTCATTCGGAGGTAGACAAGCATCATAAAACAGATAATAAAGGGGAATATGTTGACTCATGGAATATCCTGGCCAAACATGGCTATGGTCCCCTGTTTTTGGAAGACCAGGGCTGGTTGGCCGGAAGTGTTGGCGCCAGCCAAAGCAATAACCTTAAATTTGATCCCCAAGATCCCATGGATCCTACCCAGATAACTGAAGGGCGGGTGCAGTTTTTCGGTTTTGCCGAGGACAACATCCTGTCCAGTGTATATGACCCGATGTATCCCAAGGATAACCCGTCCACCCGTTACTGCAGCCAGTGCCATACCGCGCCGGAAGCGGTGCATGGGGATGACGGGGAGATCCAGTACTCCCTGAACCTGTCGCCGGACCGGGAAACTCCGGCTTATATAGAAGTCGACCCCCAAAACTTTATTGACGCTATGATTCTCACAAAGGCTGAAATCGACTCCGGGGAAGCCAGTCCGGTTTCCGGCCTGAAGCCGCAGGAAACCGAAGCAATATGGAAGAAATACCGCTCCTTAAACGCAGTTGTCCCCCAGCTCATCCTGCAGAAACCCTCCGGCAGTCAGAAGGATATCGGGGTCGGCGCTGTGTGGGAAAACGGCCGGTGGACGGTGGAGATCCAAAGGGCGCTGGTGACCGGAAACAGTGATGATGTCCAGTTCTCGAATTTGGATAAAAAATACGAATTTGCTGTGTCCCTTTGGGCTGAACAGGATTTGGCCAGGGAATTCAGGCAGATACCGATGTATCTTAAGTTTAAAAAATAAAGGAAAAGGAGAGACCACCATATGTGGTACCCCCGAACCCGGGGGTATTTTTTTGTCGAAATTGCACTTTTTTTCACGAAAAGGAGGAATGCCGGAAAATTTAAAGAAAAAAACTTAATTATTAGCGAAAATCTCGAATTATGGAGTAGAATTTTATGGGAATTTTGCTTTCCAATAACAAAAAGATGATTTTACTCATTCTGGGCGGTATCGGCCTGTACCTGGCCCTGACCCTTCCTTTTCTGCAAAAAATGCCGGTGACCACGGACGAAGTTCAGTTTGCCGAACCGGCTTATAACTTTATTACCTATGGGCATTTCGGCACCACTTCGTTGTCCGGACTGTTTGATTTTCACCAAAAAACCTACTGGCAGCACCCGTTATACCTGGCATTAATGTATTTCCCCATTAAAATATTCGGATATAATTTTTGGTCAATTAAGATTTTATCTGTAGTCACCGGTCTGATTGCACTCATCTTTGCCTATCGGATTGGCAGGGAACTGGGGGTCCCTCATCTTTTTCCGGCGATGCTGACATTAAATGCCCTGTTTATTTTCCTGGCTAAAATCGGGCGGATGGAAGCCCTTACCATGTGCCTGGCGCTGGCTGCTTTTTATTATGCCGTGAAACAAAAATACCTGCTGGCAGGCCTGGTGTCGTCCCTGGCATTGTTAACCCATCCCATCGGCGCCTTTACCGTGCTTAATGCTTTGACGGTGTTCATCTATCACCGGAAGTTCGATGCCCGGTATTTTTTAGGCCTGGCGCTGCCCTTTATCGTCGTTTTTTCTTTTGTGCTGGATGACTTCCGGGAATTCAAACGCCAGTATCTGATGGTTCAAAATTACTTATATGATGCCCGCGGGCTGCTTGGCGGCCCCGGTACCCACTTGGAAAACTTTCTAGCCCTTGTAGACCGGTCCGGGGCCTGGCTGAAACTGCAGCTGCCAATTTTTGTGCTCTTTATTTGGGGGATTTTTCAAAAAAAAGACGGCCTGCAAAAGACCGTAGCCGTTATTGCTCTGGTAAACTTTCTGGGCCTTGCCCTGCTGGTGCCGAACAAATATGTGAACTATTACTCGGCCCTGGTCCTGCCCTTTACGATTCTATTTGTGGCTATGGCCGTCGCCTCTAACCGCCGTATCCCTGTCATCCTGGTGCTAGTTATTACTCTTGCAGCCAATGGGTTGATGGCTGCGAAAGTTAATTCCTCCTTTATCGATAATGACAATAATATCCTGGCTTTGGAGATGTTAATCAAACCGGGGGCTACTATACTGGGGCCGCCGGCTCTCGGTGTCCCGCTGAAGGACCGGCGGGTGGTCGGTTTTCATGCGGTTAAGATGATTATGGACCTGGAGGAGAAAACGGCGGAAGAAGCATTGGCCGAGTTAAAGCCGGACTATATAGTAGTGGATTCGTCTGTAACCGGTGAGCAGACCTGGCGGTTATTTACGGAATCTGAGGATAAATTTATTGCTTTTTTAAAGGAAAACACGGTATTTCGCGGCAAAACCGGATTTAACGGGGATGATGTGTACATCTTTGAAATGTTACATAATTAAGGTTTTGTAGGGAAAATAACGATAAAAATATCAGGAAATCAGAAGGTTTTTCTGATTTTTTGTCGAAGGTAAATATACACAAGATATGTAATCTTTTCTTTGTGAAAAAGGATTCTTGCTTCCGTTTTAATTGCATTTTAATTACATCAGGAACTAAAGATAAGGACACATACCAAACCCTTTTGAACATCGGGTGTCCGGTGTTTTTTTGTCTTAAATCATTTTATTGGACAAGATTTGTGAGGTAAAAGGGAATGAAAAAATCCGTTAGATTCGAAACCATCCTTGCGGTTTTGGCGGCATTGCTTCTTTTCAGCGGGATGTTTTTTTTGACCGGGGAGCGGACTAAGCCGGCCGGGGATAAATATCCACAGGAGTTTAAAGACTTAAATATTGTTCAGTTTTACCTGCATATGTCCGGCGGGGATTACATTATTGGCCGGGAAAAGAAGAGTTATGACAAAGTAATGGATGCCGCCCGGAAAGCCGTGTTATCCATTAATAAGCCGCTGGCCGGGGAGGGGCTTTTTTCCGAGGAACGTATTCAGGAGATAAAATCTAATACTGTGGCTCTTAGTATATGGATGCCGGAACCCCAAAAGGTCAGCACCCGGATCAAGGCTAATGACGGGATGGTTAAGGATAAATATGGCAACAGTGTTGTGGTAACCGACCGGTTTTTGCTGGTACTGGGCAAGAAGTATCAGGGCAAAGTCTTCACCAGGGGCGCTGAAACCGGTCAATGGCGGGCCTGGGATGCAAAGGGTGAGGGGTTTATGCCTTTAATAGAAGCAGTGAGGACCGGAGGCCTATAAAAAAGCGGGGTGAAATTGGTGACGGGGGCCGAAAAACAAATGGAATTAAAAAAAGCGCTGGTAATATTTATGATTATAGCCGTTGCCGTGATAGCCGCCGGGGTGACGGTGGGCGAACTGTTCATATGGGACAAATACGATGTTGTTGACCCTGTTGACAAGGACATCGCTTATTTTGAATCAATGGCCGGGAAGCAAAAGGATAACGACAAAGTCCTTGTCGAACTCGGCTGGCTCTACTACCGGAAAGGGGATTACCAGAAGGCGATTAACACATTGACCAAAGCGGTTGAGATAAACAGGTTAAACCCGTCGGCCCACTTCAATCTGGGGCTTGCTTACCAGGAAGCGGGGCTGTTGGAGAAAGCCCAGACTGAATTTCAGAAAACACTGGACCTGGACCCGGAGTCAAAGTTTGCTTACTTTGCTCTGGGGAAATTGTATTTTTTGCGGGAAAAATGGGATGAAGCTATCGGACAGTTTAAACTGGCTGCTGAAAAAGACCCTGCTTCTGCCGATAATTATTATTGGCTCGGCCGGTCATACGAGAAAAAAGGATACGAAGAAGAGGCCCTGGCGGCTTATCAAAAGGTGCTGGCCATGGTGCCCGACCACTCTGAGGCCAAGGAAGCCTATTACCGGTTAAAATAAGCTGTGGAGGAATATATGCCGGAGATTTTAACAAACCACGCAAAAAAGTGGTTTAAAAAATATTACCTGTGGGCAGGCCTGGCTGCCAATGTGATTTTTGTCGTAATTATTCTAATAATGAGCTTCTTAAGTGACCTGGAGCCTGTGGTATATAATGCGGTTAAGCCCTATAACGTTATTACGGGCCCGCCGGGTGAACTGTTAAATAAGCCCACGGCTGTAGCGGTCGGTTTACGGGGTGAACTGTACATTGCCGATTCAGGCAATA
>JBMOPI010000182.1:0-4955 GCA_049324975.1 Bacillota bacterium | reverse complement strand
ATCCACGTCAACCCCATGAGCCGCAGCACCTTGAGCAATGTTTTCGAAGCGGGCTACCCCTCACCCGAAACATCCCATGCCGTGAATCTTAAATACCGGCACTGTCTGCGGGTATTTGCCGACCACTTCCCCGATACTCATTTCCTTGGTAATAGTCATGCTTCTCGCCTCCTGTCTATATCAATTTAAATTTTGGCGTCATTTTTTATTATAACTCAACTTGGCAAATTTTGCTGTACTTTTTTTGTCAAATGTCCACATAAAATTTTAGAAAGGTAGTTCAAGGAGGGAGCATGGACGAGACAAAGAAGGTTATCAAGGTGGCTGCCACCTATATAGGTACTGTTATCGGGGCTGGGTTCGCTTCGGGACAGGAAATCCTCCGGTTCTTCACCCTTTTTGGTATCCGGGGCATTTGGGGGTTGGTTTTTTGCACCGTGCTCTTCGCTTTTATGGGCGTACTGCTGCTTTTCCTGGGGCAGCGGCTTAAAGCCGTTTCTTACAAGGATGTCATCCATTTTGCCTGCGGAAAAAAAATAGGCCCGGTTATGGACCTGCTGCTGACCTTTTTTCTTTTTGGTACCTTAAGCGTAATGCTGGCCGGGGCCGGAGCAATTTTTACCGAGCAGTTGGGTCTGCCCGCTGCCGACGGGACCGTGCTCACACTGCTGCTGTCGGTAATCACGGTAATGTTCGGGCTCTCCGGGATTGTCCGGGCTAATGTTATCGTCGTACCGGTGATGATTTCCCTGGGGCTGATGGTTTCCCTGCCGGAAGCCAGCCCTGACAAAGTCCTGGCAGTCCTTGACAATTTTTCCCCGGCAACCAGGACAGCTGCGCCTAACTGGTTGTTGGCTGCCGGGCTTTATCTCTCCTTCAACCTGGCCCTCTCCGTACCGGTCCTGGCGCCGCTGGGCAGTGAAATCCGGTCCTGGCGGGTACTGATTTGTGGCGGCCTGCTGGGGGGAACGGTGCTCGGGGTCCTGGCCCTGGTTATGAACTTTGCCTTGCTGGCAACTTACCCGACCTCGGCGGGTTACCAGGTGCCTATGCTCCTGGTGGCCGAAAAAAGCAGCCCGGGACTTTTGACTGGCTATATCTTTGTATTGTGGGCTGAAATCTTTACCACCATTATAGGCAACGTTTATGGCCTGGGCGCCAGGTTGGCGGAACTGACCGGTTTTTCCTACCGGAAGACGGTGATTCCCATCATGGCCGGCGCCCTGATACTGAGCCAGGCCGGCTTCGCCCGGCTGGTGACCCATCTTTACCCACTATTCGGGTACATTGCTATTGTCTTTGTCCTTTGCCTTATCCGCTCATCATTTTTAAAAGACAGTTAGCGTCTGCCTGCCATAAGTGTTTTTATCCGCAGCCGGCAGACCATAATAAAAGCTTCAATAATAATTTTTTTGGATATTTTGGTAGTGCCTCTTTCCCGGTCCGGGAAAATGATAGGGATTTCCCTGACCCTTAACCCGGCGCGGTGGCAGGCATTAAGCATTTCCACCTGAAAGCCGAAGCCTTCCGCGCTGATGGTTTCCAGGTCGATTTTTTTTAGCGCCTCCCGCCTGTAACAGCGGTATCCGCCGGCACAATCCCTGGCCGGCAGGCCCAGCATCACCCGGGCAAACATGCTGCCGCCCCGGCTGATGACTTTTCTGGCAAAATTCCAGTTCCGGACCCCGCCGCCGGGGACATATCTGGAACCCAACACCAGGTCGGCGTCCTCTATCGCTTTAAGGAAGTCCGGTATATATTCCGGCCGGTGGGAAAAGTCGGCGTCCATTTCAAACACACAGTCGATGTCCGGCCGGGACAGGGCATATTTGAAGCCAAGGATATAAGCGGTGCCCAAGCCCATTTTACCCTCCCGGTGCATTACCCGGATACGCCGGTTTCCCGCCGCCAGCCGGTCGGCAATATCACCGGTGCCGTCCGGCGAGTTGTCATCGATTATCAGGATTTCCAACTCTTTATCCTGTCTTAATACCTCTTCGCTTAAACAGACAATGTTTTCTTTTTCGTTATATGTAGGAATGACGATCAGTGCCTTCAACCGGCGTTTCCTCCCTGATTTGTTTCACCTTGGCGCTGGTCAGGTATACCGGCAGGCCTGCCAGCAGGATGCTCCAGTAATTAATCAGCCTGTCCAGCAGGGCAGCCGATATAGCTACACTGCGGTCCACGCCGAAAAACAACAGGATACTCATTTTGGCCACTTCCACCAGGCCCAGACCGGCCGGAGTTACCGGCAGGGCCGTGAGCAATGCGGAAATAAGCCCAACAAAAATCACCAGGTAAAAATCCAGTTTTAAGCCGATAGCCAGGGTCACCAGGTAAAAACTTAACCCTTCCAAAATCCAGATAACCATCGTCAGAAAAAACAACTGCCAGTTGTGGCGGAAGGAAGCCATCGTCCCGTCAAGAAAACGGTTGTACCACTCCCTGGCTTTACCCGGCAAAAAACCTAACATTTTGCGGCCGGCGTACTTCATGCCGATTAAGACAGCCCCCAATATCCCCAGCAGGATAAAAGCGGTTTCCAGAACTGTAAGCATTACCGGCGGTATCCGGCCGTGGAAACTGATCAGTCCGGTAAACCCAATCATCAAATAGAGGATAAACAGGTCAAATACCCGCTCCACAAAAACAGATCCCAGGGTAGTGGAAAAAGGCAGCCGGCAGTTATTGCGCACCAGATAGGCCCGGTATACGTCGCCCAGTTTGGCCGGCACCACGCAGTTGGCAAACCAGGATACAAATATGATCTCTGTGAGGTCCTTTACATTAGCCCGGCAGCCGTTGTTCGCCAGCATAATGCGGAACCTCAGGCCCCGGAAAGGGAAGGCCGCGTAATAAACAACGAACGCAGCCAGGTACAGGGCAACATCTGTCCTCCTGAAAACCGCAGCCAACTGGCTCAAATTAATCCGGGTAACCATCAGGTACAAAATGACAAAAGCCAGCAAAAATGAGAAGAGAGTCCTCTTCTTTAGCAGTTTGTGCCCCAGATTCAGGTCCTTTTCCAATAGACAAACCCTCTTCCCGCAGAGTCTTGTTTAAATGTATTAAGCCAGCTTATAGTCTACCATTTTTACTGTGTAATAAAGTTTCTCTACCGGCTGCCGGCACCTTGATCAGCGGTAGCCGGATTATCCGCAGCCGGCTCACTCGTCTGCTGGTTCCCGGCGGCAGGGTTCCCGGCGGCAGGGTTCCCGGCGGCAGGGTTTCCGGCGGCAGGGTTTCCGGTTGCCGGGGCCCCTGGCCGGCGGGTCCGTGTCCCTGAAGACTGCCCGTTGTTTGTCCGGGCCTGTTCGGCCATTGCCCCGGGGGTGCCGGGGTAAGCCTTCTGCAGGCTTTCTTCGGCCCCCGGCGCTTGCGGCCTGCTGCGGTCCACCGGTACATTCAGCTTAATGATTTTCAGTCCCTCAGGAATGCCGATTTTGCTGATTACCACCTGATTCCTGGCCACCTGACCGGCTAAAAGGTTCAGCTTAGCCGTCACCTCCGACGGCACGGCCGGCCCGGTCTGGAAGGCGACTCCGCCCTCCTTGAGGCCATAAACCCGGGTACCGGACTGAAATTTATTTTCAGTCCGGCTTTTTACAATGTCAAATACAGCTATTTCTGTTTTTTTGACTGAGCTGCCGTAAACATTTCCCGGCGCTACGCCGGCCCTGTTGATGTCAGAACCGATAGCCCATTTTTTGGCCTCCGCTGCGGCCTGGAATATGCCCATCCCTGTCTGCCCCGCATTATGGTAAATAATGTCGGCGCCGGCCCGGTACTGCTGGAGGGCCAGGGTCTTCCCCCGTTCCGGGTTTTTCACCGCATCGGGGGTAACCCCGGCATAGGTCACCAGCACCTTGACCTGCTTGCCTTCTGTCATATTGACATACTGCACCCCGCGGGCAAACCCGTTCTCATAACCGGTTTCCTGCTCCATCTGGTTCCCGCCGATAAAGCCGACATACCCTGTTGAAGTCAGGCTGGCGGCAGCCGCTCCGGCCAGAAATGAGCCGTCTTCCGGGGCAAAAGACAGGTTTAGCACGTTAGGCGCCTCAGCCACCCCATCGATTATGGCAAATTTTATATCTTCATATTGCAGCGCCACTTCCGATAAGACCTTTTGCATCTGGGAACCTACGGCTATCACCAGGTCAAAATTGTTTTCAGCAAGATACTTCAGGGATTCCCGGTCATTGACAAGTTCCTTCGGTTCCATTACCTCAAGTTCAATATCAAGCTGTTCCTCGGCTTTTTTCAGTCCCGCCAGAGCAGCGTCATTGACCCCCATATCCCCTTTGCCGGGCGGGGCCAGGACGATACCAACCTTAATGCGTTTCATCCCCGGCATAACTCCCTTGTCCAAAGCAGACTCCTTTTCCTGCTCCCGGCCACACCCTGTCACGAATACAGCTGCGATTATTGTTATAACAAAAATTTTAAAGATTTTACCCAGCATATATTTATTCCTCCATATCGGGCTGTATTAAGTATTCTCATGTTTCTGCTGTTCATACATGCGCTGGAACTGGTCCAGAGTCATTAAGATTGCCCTTGGTTTACTGCCTTCGTAACCGCCGACGATGCCCCGCTCCTCCATCATGTCAATCAGTCTTGCCGCCCGGGCGTATCCGATGCGCAGCCGGCGCTGCAGCATGGAAATTGAAGCCTGCCCGCTTTCAATTAAAATGCGGACCGCGTCCGGGAACAGTTCATCGTCATCCGGCGGTTCCACGGCCGACTGTGGGTCGTCTTTAATAACCCCTTCCGTAAACTCCGGCTGCCCCTGGCTTTTCAAAAAATCCACCAGGGCCTCCACTTCCTTGTCGGAGAGGAAGGCGCCCTGGACACGGATGGGTTTCGGCGCCCCTACCGGGAAAAAGAGCATGTCCCCTCTGCCCAGCAGTTTCTCGGCCCCGGCCATATCCAAAATGGTCCGGGAGTCA
>JBMOPI010000181.1:0-4963 GCA_049324975.1 Bacillota bacterium | reverse complement strand
TCGGCTGCCACAGAACCGACTGTAATACCTATAATGTAATCAAAAAAGGTCAGTTGGCTGACCTGCTGTTTCCCCAGGATCCGGGTAAAAATCAACAGTGTAATGAAAGCTGCCGTTGATCTCCAGATAACATGTATTGCTTCCGACAAATTGAACACCCCTACAATATCCTTGCCTTCACCAATTGATATTATACTCTCAAAATCTACCATAGCATTTCCAAAATTATAAAAGCCACAGGAAACCAGGTCCTGTGGCTTTTAAAGTTACTGCGAACTTTCAATCTCCTTAAGCAGGCTTTGCGGCACATTATTATTCATGACATTGACCTGCCACCAGGCCAAAAGGCTTTTCAGCAGGCGCTGTCCATCGTCAATTGAAATGCCGGTATACTTATTGACAGGTTCCTCAATTGTCGAAATGCCGGCGTCTATTAAACCCTGAGCTTCTGTTTTTATGGTTTCTTCCAGGGATTTTACCGCCGCCAGCTGTTTGGCGTCGAGGACGGCAAGGATTTCAGACTTTATCCTTTGGGCCTCTTCCGGCAGTTGTTCCTTTTCGATAAGTTGTTTTAGCAGAGGGGCAAGCTCTGTTTTTTGTTCCGGGGTAAGCACTACAGTTTTATCACTGACGGCCTTCTCCAGGGCAACGATTTCAGGATGGGGCCGGTTAGCCGCCATCTGACTGACCCGGTTTATGCCGTAACCGACCACAAATGCGGTCCCGATAAGCAGAAGGACCCCAAAAACTGCGACTATAACTAATATTTTTTTGAAGTACCCCCGGAAGCCCCGGTTCCTTACGGCTTCTTTAAGAACCCTGGCCGCCAGTTTCTTTTTATAACCCATAATAACCCGCCTCCTGTTATTTTGATTTTAAACCTAACTTTTTCTTTAACTCTTTAAACCTCATAAAAATTCGGGGATAGCGGTTTTTCAGCATGCCAAAAATCTTTTTTGCCCAGTGGTATTCGTGGGAAAGGAGATAAAACCCGATGATGAGGAAAAGCACCCCCTGAAGAAAAGGCAGGAACAAACCACAGATTCCCAATATGATAAAGATCCACCCACCTGTCAGAATTAGAATATGCTTAATCCTCGTTTTCATAGCTGAAAACCCCTTTTCGAAATAAGGCCCCAAATTCTAAACTCCATGAAGTATTCCGCCGATCTCTCAACAAATCCTGCCAGGCTGCCCAACGGTTAAATACCTCCTGTGGTCTCGTCCGGGTTGTTGTCGACACATGATATCATCACCGTTTCCTTTTTGCCAAAGAGTATTGATGCAACAACGCTGCCAATCAGGATTGTGGCGATAATTCCAAGGGCCAACGGGACCGGCACTTTAATATGCCATATGGTTAGAAGCATTTTTACTCCTGTTACGGCCAATAAAAGGGCAACTCCATATTTCACATAAACAAATGCTCTCTGTACCCTTTCGAGGAAGAAGTAAAGGGACCTGAGCCCGAGAATAGCCAGGACATTCGAACTGTATACTATAAAAGGGTCAGTGGTAATGGCAAAAACTGCCGGAATAGAGTCAATCGCGAACAGCAGGTCCGTACTTTCTATTAACAGCAACACAACGAACAGGGGAGTGGCGTGAAGGATTCCGCCAATACGGGTAAAAAACTTTTCTCCATGTATGTCACAGGTTACGGGCATAAACTTTTTCAAAAGCTTTATGGCCCAGTTATCTTCCATACAGGGTTCGGTTTCTTTGCCGAAGGCCATCTTGTATCCGGTTACAATCAGAATTATGCCGAACACATAAAGCACCCAGTGGAATTTATGGACAATGGCGATGCCCAACACAATAAAAATCAGCCTCATTATTACCGCGCCGGCTATACCCCAGTTAAGGATCCGCCGCTGGTATTTGCAGTCAATTTTATAGATACTGAACAGCATAAGGAATAAAAACAGGTTATCTATACTAAGTGACAGTTCAATCAGGTAACCGGCCAGGAACTCCATGGCCTTATCCTGCCCCATATAATAATATACGCCGGCTCCGAAAACCATGGCTATAAGGAACCAAAACGTAGTCCATAATGCAGCTTTTTTAAACGGCATTGTCACACCTCCGGTTTTCTGGATATGTATGTAAAGCAGCATATATTAGCATTTCCTGATTTACAGCATATTTCTCGCCCCTTTCTTTTACGATTTAGAAAGTAAAGGCAAAATAAAAAGACTTTTAACACGCATGACATGAACTGTCAAGCGTGTCAAAAGTCTCGCCACTCGTCCTGAACAAGCATGGAGCCAGACGTTATACGCCGGAATGTTGACTCCATATAGCGGAACAAGTCCGCCGGCTACTCCCTTTTAACTGTGTTTAATGTTACTATAAAATTGGTAATAAGTCAAGGGCGGTCAAAATATAAAAGGGCTTTTTCTTATTTTTTATAGAACATTCGTTCGCCTTGTGGTATGATTATGTTGTGAGAATTTTTTGAGGAGCAGTGTGATGTTAACAAAAGCCCTGGAAACCCTAAAACAATGTTATGGTTACAGTTCTTTCAGAGAAGGCCAGGAGATGATTATTAACAATATCCTGCAGGGCAAAGATACCCTTGGTATCATGCCCACCGGCGGGGGGAAGTCAATCTGCTTCCAGATCCCCGCCCTTTTGTTCCCCGGCCTTACGCTGGTGATATCCCCGCTGATTTCCCTGATGAAGGACCAGGTGGATACACTTAACAGCTTAGGCATACCGGCTTCTTTTATCAACAGTTCGCTGGACCAGGGGGAAGTGGCAGGCCGGATCCGCGATGCCGGAATGGGCAGGTACAAAATCCTCTATGTGGCGCCCGAGCGCCTTGAATCCGGGCATTTCCGTTCAATCATGAGCGCTGTCAATATCTCTTTGATTGCCGTTGACGAGGCCCATTGTATTTCCCAGTGGGGCCATGATTTCCGGCCCAGCTACCGCAGTATTGCGCCTTTTATCAATGGGCTGCCGGAACGGCCGGTGGTAACGGCTTTTACCGCCACGGCCACCGAAGAAGTAACCGGTGATATCGTAAACCTCCTGGCTATGAAAAAATCAGCGGTTTATGTGATGGGGTTCGACAGAAAAAATCTGTCTTTTTCCGTGGTCCGCGGTCAAAATAAAAAAGACTATATTTTAGATTTCCTTAAAAACAGCAGAGGGCAGGCCGGGATTATTTACGCTGCGACCAGAAAAGAAGTGGATAATCTATACAGCCTTTTATCCAAAAAAGGATATTCAGTTGGCCGGTACCATGCCGGTCTTACTGACCGGGACCGGCTGGAAACCCAGGAGGCTTTTAGCTACGACGATGTCAGCGTTATGGTGGCCACCAACGCCTTTGGGATGGGCATCGACAAATCTAATGTGCGGTTTGTCATCCACTACAACATGCCGAAAAACATGGAGGCCTATTACCAGGAAGCCGGCCGGGCGGGGCGGGACGGCGACCCCGGCCAGTGTATCCTGCTGTTCGGCCCGCAGGATATCATGCTGCAAAAATTTTTGATCGAACAAACGGTTTCATCCCCTGAGAGACAGGCCGGTGAATACAAGAAGCTGCAAACCATGATAGATTACTGCCATACGACGGGCTGTCTGCGAAAATACATCCTGCAGTATTTCGGGGAAGCACAGACCTTCGAGAACTGCGGCAATTGCAGCAGCTGCAATGATGAAAGCGAACTTAACGATATAACTGTGGAAGCCCGGAAGATCTTTTCCTGTATCAGGCACATGCGGGAGAGGTTTGGTTCCTCTCTGGTAGCTGAAGTGCTAAAGGGTTCGCAAAATAAAAAGGTTATCCAGTTTGGCTTTAACCGTTTATCTACGTACGGTCTGATGAAGGAATACTCCCTGAAGGAAATCAAAGACATAATCAATATGCTGATTGCCGAAGGTTATATTTATTCAACTGAAGGACAATACCCCGTAGTGAAATTACGCGCTAAGGCAGTGCCGGTGCTGAAAGGGGAATGCGAGGTCTGGCAAAGGGTACAGAAAAAACAGGTGCAGCCTGAAGCGGACGAATCCCTTTTTCAGCTGCTCAGGGCTTTGCGCAAAGAGATTTCGGCAGAAGAAAATGTCCCGCCATATGTTGTCTTTCCTGACACCACCCTGCGGGAGATGTGCGCATTTCTGCCCACAGACCCTACAGCTATGCTGGCAATTAAAGGGGTCGGTGAAATCAAATTTCAGAATTACGGCCGCCGTTTTATGGAAGTGATCAAGAAATTTATAGAGGAAGAACGCTGAGTTCAGAATGCTATAGTTTCGTTTTTGACCGGTGGAAGACCATAAATAAAGTAAAGCCGGTTTGCAGCAGTCCGACCGCGGCAGCAATAGCCCGGCCGGCGCTAAGGGCGGGGAAATAAAAGGCCCGGGGAGAGCCGGAAGACTTCCGCCGCCCCGTTGGGACAGTTCCGTACACACCGGCCAGCGGAGCATTATCCGGGCGAAGTGCTCCGCGTCTAAGGCCAATACCCTGCAGTCCTCGGTGCAGCGGACGGTGTTGGGCGACGGTTTGCCCGTAAACAGGGCAATCTCGCCAAAGGCGTCACCCGGACAAAAACAATTAAGTGACTGTCTTATGGACAGCCACTTTTTTTGTGCCCCGGGCAGCTTACATTCTTATACGAAAAGGGGGGCATATTAATCCTGATAAAAAATTCAAATAAATGGTGATTCATATAATGAATGCAGTAACTGACAAAGAAAATGCCCTCCTTGGCCCCAGGGACATAGAAAAGCATGCATTGGAAACAGCCAAAGGCCATATCGCAGGAAAGAACATCAGGTTTCCGAAATGGTTGATGACCCGGTTGGGCAGTAATTACAAACATATTTTGGATGTTTATAAGACCGTCAACCGGGAGACGGGCGGGGGGGCGCCCACGTCATCCGCAGCAGAGTGGCTGCTTGACAATTTTTACATTATTGAGGAACAGGTTAAAGATATAAAGCA
>JBMOPI010000180.1:0-5004 GCA_049324975.1 Bacillota bacterium | reverse complement strand
GCCTATTTGGCATGCCTGGATTTAGATTAAGTTTCTGTTCAACAAAAATTTCTGTTTAAAAACTGACGATATTGCCCCTTTTGGTCAAAAATCCTCATATTGTTTCAAGGCTTTTCCGAGAGTCTTCTTTTAAAATATTTCGTTATGTTTGAGCAAGCATATCGATGGTACAAAAAAATTTCTACTCAAAATGCCGCCGGAAAATACCCTGTACAGCATTGTCCAATTCTTCCCGAAAGCGCTTATATTTTGCCAGCAGGTCATAAGCGTCTTCCGTCAGGCTGGCCCCGCCTCCACTTTCACCCCCTACCTGTTTTTGCAATAAGGTCATCCCCAGGCGTGCTTCAGCCTTTTTCAATACGCCCCATGCCTGACGGTATGACATAGACATACTCTCAGCGGCCCGTTTGATAGAACCCAGTTGGGCAATCTTTTCCAGGAGCAGGGCGGTACCATCGCCCAGAACAGGCTGCCCGTCCTTCTCCAGCCAAATTTTGTAGCGGGTTTCCATGGCATGTACCTCCGGAGTACTTTATTTATAATACGACATAAAACGCCAATTTCCTTTTTATAAACGGCTATAAAAAAGAATTTACTCCTAGTTAAATTTTATGGTTCACGATTGCGGATAATTCCGTTTTGTACACTTCATAATCAGCGTCACTGAACAGTACCATCCTTACTTCGCTGAAAATGCTGTTATTGCCGATGAACTCAATAATTGCGCGCAGGGCAACAGCCGCAGCCTTCTCGACAGGGTATCCGCAAGCCCCGGTACTTATTGAAGGAAATGAGATTGTTTTAATGCCGTTCTCCGCAGCCAGCCTCAGACTGTTTAAATAACAGCTTCTGAGCAGCCGGGGCTCATTGGAATTACCGCCCATCCATATTGGGCCCACTTATGTATAACATTTCTGGCAGACAAATTGCCTCCCGAGGTAATCACCGCTTCTCCGGGGGGGCAGCCCCCCTGGCTGGCGCGGATTTGTTTGCATTCTTCAAGTATCCCGGGCCCCCCTGCCCGGTGGATAGCGCCGTCGACCCCGCTGCCGCCGAGAAGGCAAGATGACAAAAAAGGCTTCCCGGAATTAATCCGGAAGTCTTTTGCAACTATGGAGTATAATGGCACTGGTTACAGGCTACCTTGGTTGGTGCGGCATCGGGGAACTTATTGCTCGGCCGGTGGCAGGCCAGGCAGTTTTTCTCGCCTTTTTGGGCCACCGCCTGCGGGTGTTCGTTCCGCCAGTTTAATTCCTCCGTGAACTCTGAGTACTCTGTGGTTTAATAAAATACTAATTCATTTGGCCTGGCCGTCAATACCCAGGACAAAATCAGGGTACTCCGTTATTTTCCTGAAACCGTTATTCTCCCAAAACGGGTTGGCAGGGTCGTAAGAACCTAAAAAAATATACGACAATCCTTTTTCCGCGGCAAACTTTTTAAGTTCATCCACCAGGTACTCCCCAATGCCTTTGCCGCGGTATTCATACGGTATATTGATCATATCCAGGTAAATAGCACAGTTGGCAAAAACGCGGAACCGGAAGTTAAACCAGTCTTTGCCCATCCCGGCACAGCCTTCGTCCAGCTCAACACCGTCTTCCTCGCTGTAAACCTGGATAAAAAGCCCAAACTTTGCGGCCAATTCCTTTTGTAAAGCCGCCCCAAAATCTGCAGTCAGCCGCCGCCAGTTACGCACAGGCTGCAAAAGCGGGTCCCCCGCGCTGTCAGCACGGGGGACGTGAAAAACGTACTTAGCCAAAGCCCTCCCCCCATACGATTATACCCCGGGGAAGGTTCAGCGGCAATGATTTTTATTCTTCTTACAGTCCGGCTTCTTTCCGCAAAATCTCCGCCTTGTCGGTCCGCTCCCAGGTTAAGTCCAGGTCGGTCCGGCCAAAATGGCCGTAAGCGGCAGTATCGCGGTAAATGGGCCTTCTCAGGTCCAGTTCCTTTATGATTCCGGCAGGCCTCAAATCAAAGTGCTTCAGCACCAGTTCGGTCAGCTTTTCCTCCGGTACCTTGCCGGTGCCGAAGGTATCCACCAATACTGAGACCGGGCGGGCTACACCGATGGCGTAGGCCAGCTGCACTTCACAGCGGTCGGCAAGGCCGGCGGCCACGATGTTCTTGGCTACATACCTGGCAGCGTATGCTGCGGAACGGTCAACCTTGGTGGGGTCTTTGCCGGAAAAAGCGCCTCCGCCATGCCGGGCCATCCCGCCGTAAGTATCAACAATAATCTTCCGGCCGGTCACCCCGGAGTCACCCTGGGGTCCGCCAACGACAAAACGGCCGGTGGGGTTAACAAAATACCGGGTTTTACTGTCCAGTAACTCAGCGGGGACAACCGGTTTGATAACTTGTTCTATAATGTCTTCCCGGATGGTTTCCAGGGGGATATCGGGCTTATGCTGGGTGGAGATAACCACCGTATCCACCCGGACCGGCTTGTCGCCCTCGTATTCAACGGTAACCTGGCTCTTGCCGTCCGGTCGCAGGTAAGTCAGTTCCCGGGACTTCCTGACATCTGTCAGGCGCTTCACCAGTTTATGCGCCAGCGATATAGGCAGGGGCATCAGCTCCGGGGTTTCGTTGGAAGCATAACCGAACATCATGCCCTGGTCGCCGGCGCCGATGGCTTCGATGGCGGCGTCGGACATTTCCCCGGTCTTGGCTTCCAGCGCTTTGTCAACACCCATGGCGATGTCCGGGGACTGTTCGTCAATAGAAGTGAGGACGGCGCATGTATCACTGTCAAACCCGTATTTGGCCCGGGTGTAACCGATTTCCCGGATGGTTTCCCGGACAACCTTGGGGATGTCCACATAACAGTTAGTCGTAATCTCACCCATTACCAGCACGAGACCTGTGGTCACTGCGGTTTCACAGGCAACCCGGGCCTGCGGGTCCTGTGAAATAATAGCATCCAGCACAGAGTCCGATATCTGGTCGGCGATTTTGTCCGGGTGCCCTTCCGTTACTGATTCCGATGTAAATAATCTTCTGGCCATATTTTTGTTCCCTCCTATGTAAAAGGTCATTTCACACAATAAGATAATATCACATTTTTTTACACGAAGTAAACTTTATTAACATAATTTTGCTATCCGGTCCAGTATCCGGTTGGCCACCTCTAATTTGGTCATACAGGGTAGATCCTCCACCCGGCCTTCCCGGTCAATGATTTTGACAATGTTGGTATCCGTTCCAAAGCCGGCACCGGGCGCTGTTACGTCATTGGCAACGATAAAATCAAGGTTTTTTTGGGCAATCTTCTCCCGGGCGTATTCCTCCACATTATCTGTTTCCGCCGCAAAACCCACCAAGACCCGGGAGCCTTTTTTCTGTCCCAGCTTATATAAAATATCAGGGTTGCGGGTAAGTTCCAGAGATGTTTCGTCCACCCCTTTTTTTACCTTTTGGGGAGCCTGCATTTTGGGCCGGTAGTCCGCCACAGCAGCGGTTTTCACCACCACGTCACAGTCCGCAAAATACTTTTCCACCTCTGCCAGCATGTCCAACGCGGAAGTAACCCTGACCAGTTCCACGCCGGGCGGCGGGCATAAATCCGTGGGCCCGCTGACCAGAACCACCCGGGCGCCGCGCTCTGCGGCGGCTTGGGCCACAGCGTAACCCATTTTCCCGGTGCTGGCATTGGTAATGTACCTGACCGGGTCAATGGCTTCCCTGGTGGGGCCGGCGGTAACCAGGATCCTTTTGCCGGCCAGGTCCTGCTGTATATTGTTTCCGGCCTGCCGGCCAGAAACCAGTTCAACTATGCGTTGAAAAATTGTGTCTATCCCGGCTAACCGGCCGCGCCCTTCATAACCGCAGGCCAGGGGACCGGCGTCCGGCTCGGCAAAATAGTACCCCCGTCTGGCCAGGACCTTCATGTTATCCTGTACTACCGGGTTTTCATACATATGCACATTCATCGCCGGCGCAAAAAGCACCGGCGCAGTGGCAGCCATAATGGTGGTGGACAGCATGTCATCAGCAATGCCATGGGCTGTTTTACCGATAATGTTGGCGGTGGCGGGCACTACGGCCACCAGGTCCGCCCGGTCGGCCAGGGAAACGTGTTTGACCTCCCAGTCCCCGGGTCTGGCAAACATGTCGGTCACCACAGGGTTCCGGGACAGAGTCTGAAAAGTGAGCGGGGTGACAAATTCACAGGCTGCCCTGGTCATGATCACGTGCACCCCGGCGCCGGCTTTAACCAGCCGGCTCACTAAATCGACAGCCTTATATGCCGCGATGCCCCCGGTTACCCCCACAATTATCTGTTTGTCCGCGAGCATCCCTATCCCTCCTACGGGCGCTACTTGATTCCTGCCTTGGTCCTTTCGTAACCAATGTAGTCCCGGGCAATTTCCTCCAGGGCCACAGTCACGGGTTTATATGACTTGGTTTCCACCAGCTTGTTTTCTCCTTCTGTAAGCATGCGTGCCCTTTTGGCCGCAGCCACAACCAGGGTATATTTACTGTCAACCTTTTTCATCAAAATGTCCAGGGAAGGCTGTCGCAAGCTATAACCTCCTTTTATTAATTTATTTCAATTTTTTTAGGCGTGATGTCAAAACTCTTTCCGGACTCTACTGTGAGGTCATAACGACCGGTCCGGTACTTTTCCGCGGTAATAATGGACTTTACTGTTTCAACGGCCGGGGCCAGGAGATCATTTACCACCACATAATCATATTTATGCAATAACTCCATTTCCTGTACCGCGCAGCTCAACCGTTTTTCAATAACTTCCGGGGCATCAAGGCCACGGTCGGTAATACGGTTTCTAAGGATTTCAAGGGAAGGCGGGAGAATAAAAACAAAAACCCCGGCAGGAAACTTCTGTTTTATCTGTAATGCCCCCTGGGTATCTATTTCCAAAATCAGGTCCTCTCCCCGGGCCAGGCAGTCCAATACCGGCCGGCGCGGGGTCCCGTAATAATTATCATATACCCGGGCCCATTCCAGAAACTCGTTGTTATCTATCATTTCCTC
>JBMOPI010000179.1:0-5103 GCA_049324975.1 Bacillota bacterium | reverse complement strand
TGGAATGATGAAATGGACTGGGAAAACGTATTTTAACGAAAGCTAGAGTTGGCATAAAGCCAACCCTAGTTTAGCATTGCTATTCTTAATTTTTAGGAGAAGTCGCCCGAAGGGCGAATTTGTTCTTGGACTGACTCTCCAAATTACCCCTGAGCCCGGAATATAGCCACGATGCTCCTGTTCAGCAGCCATACCGAAATCTGCTATATACATATTTTCGTCACTCCGCAAATAGCGTGGGAGGGCATTTACCAACAATATCAGGATGAATGTACAGGTGAAATCTATCATGTCCGCGTAGGTGACGACTATACCAAGGGTGTGGTTACAGGCCAAAGCCCGCGCCTGAGTCCCGGGGAGCATACGGCGCAGGCAACTGTGACCTTTGCCATACATATACCGTAGTTGGCTGGGAGCCCGGGTGTTGTTACTGTCACGGACATGACTCATCCTTCCCGCCGCCGGTGGGTAATTACGCCTGCAAGACCTGTCATAACAGTGAGCTCGCATGGGCAATACCGGCTCACGGCAGCCCGAATGAACTCAACGTGCATAGTTATGACCTTTTACAGGCGGATTGCCGGAAGTGCCATTCGTCTTACCTGACCAGGGAACATAACGTTTACGTGGAAGGACAGGGCATTGTGTATGACTGCAATACCTGTCATAAGAGCACTAACGGAACTGTACTGCAGGCGATCAGTTCCCACAACAGGGCATGTTCGGCCTGCCACGGCAGCCTTGGGGACCATGAAACGGTGCACTTAAGCAGCGTTGACAAAGCCTGTCAGGCCGGCGCCAAAATGTTAATATCCAACCGGATGAATGTTGCCGGAAGTTCAGTATGGGGATTTTATGAACAGGAGATGGCTTCCGGGGGATGGACATTGGTTTCGGTTGACCCGTCTACGCCACAGGATTACTTTGTTGCATCGTTTACCAAGGGGACCAGAAAGGTTTATATCTGGTTCTACGGAGGCGAAAATCATGCCGCCTCGCCTGTGTTAAGTAAAGGTTACCGGTTGGAAATACTATATTGGTAAGTTGTAAAAGAGGGCTTTGTTTAAAGCCCTCTTTTTCTGTCTAATATTTCGGGGTGGCTAGAAAAAACAGTTCATTATACAATAGCTTTTGATACCTTTTTATAACCTTAGTCCGGAATAGCTCCCGCTCGAACAGAGCCAGGTATTCCGGCTCCTGCCTGATATATTTGCCTTTGTCAAAAATGCCCATAAACTGGTTACGAAAAGGATAGCGCAGGTCAAAACACGGTTCCATCACCAGAATTTTACCGTGGGGTTTCAATACCCGGTGATAATCCTGCAGGTAAACCGGCAGATTTGCGGAGGGAATATGGTGCAGGACAGCCACAATCAGGATATAATCAACGGAATTTTCGGGAACAGGCAGGCGGTTTTCCTGCAGGACGGCAAAACTGTAATCAGGATGCAAACGCCGGGCGTAATTTACCCTTTGCCGGTCTATGTCCACCCCGAGATAATTGTTTGGACTGCACATTGTACAACAGCAGCCTGTCCCTGAACCAAAATCCAGGACCGTTTTGTTTTGAAGATCAAAGCTGGAGCTTATTATGTTGTCGATATATATTTTTGCCAGCCACCTTGGCCTGACAAGAAATTGATACAATTTCGGCGACAGTTCCATAAATTTTTCTCCTAAATAAATTAAAGTCTACAATTAAAATTCCCCCAAACAATTTAGTTATGGGGTGTAATAAAATGCTTTGACGGAACTTTCAGCCAACCAATCCAGACCTGTATAAATTAACATCTGCAGGGAACTATAAGAACAACAAAAAAAGAATGCGGCCTCTTTAAAGGCCGCATTTCATATCTTCAGCAGGGGGGTTGGCGATGACAGTCGGTTCCAATGTTAAGCAGACTCTGTCCTCTCTCAGGGGTGTCCGGGGCACTCTGGAGATCTACGCTGCCCAGACCCGGGACGAACAGACCCGTTCAGCTTACAAAGAAGCTTTGCAAACGGTCAGCGGCATTATTCATGATGTGGAAAACAGGTTAAAGGCAATAGAGTTTGAAGAACCGCAATATAAAGGATTTTAAGCGAGGGATACGATGCAGGATTGGCTTATTATTTTGCTCAGGTCAGCCGGTTTATTTTTTTTGACTCTGTTTTTAATCAGGGTAATGGGAAAAAGGCAGCCGGCCAGGATGCAGCCCTTTAATTTTCTTAATTATGCGGTCATTGCCATAATAGCTGCCTTAATTTCACTTAATGTGATCAAAAATCTGGCGGCGGGATTGCTGGCTTTGGGTGTCTGGGTTTTGTTCCCCTTAGCCCTGGATTTACTGGCCATAAAAAGCAAGTGGGTGCATGACCTGGTTAACGGAAAGTCAGCAATATTGATCAAAGACGGCAAGGTGATGGAAGAAAATTTAATCCAGGTGCGGTACACGGGGGAAGAGCTTTTAAGAGAGCTGCGTTCCAAGAATGTCTTTAATTTGGCGGATGTCGAGTTTGCAGTGATGGAAACCACCGGGGATATAAATGTGATGTTGAAATCCGACAAAAAACCGTTGACGGCCCATGACATGGAGCGCAAGGTGGCGCCGCAGCCTGAACCCCAGACCGTAATCCTGGACGGCAACATGCTTACCGAACCCCTGGCCAACCTGGGTCTGACGCCGGACTGGCTAAAAGTCCAGCTGGAGTCCCAGGGTGTGGCCCTGGACAATGTTTTCATCGGCCAGGCGGACGGCGCCGGGGATTTGTACCTGGACCTTTTTGATGACTCCCTGCAGGTCCCCCGGCCCAAAGTGAAAGAACTCCTGTTTGCCAATATGGAAAAAGGCCGGGCAGACCTGATGTCCTTTGCCCTGGAAACCAAAGATCCCGGGGTTAAGCGGATGTTTTCGCAAAATGCCGAGAAGCTGGAAAAGGTCATGAAAAAATTAGAACCGTATCTATTAAGGTAGGTGAGTTGCATGTCCAACAAAAAAAGCAAAAAGCTCACTCCCACCCAACAGGAATATAAAATCTTTGCCAAGGCCAGGGAACCGAAGCGGCCGGTCCTGCTGAATTCAGTAAGGGCATTTATCGCCGGGGGGATAATAGCCGTAATCGGCCAGGGGCTGCAGATGATGTTTATCAAGTACTTTAAATTTACGGAAGTTACGGCCAGTAACCCCACGGTCGCCGTTTTGATTATGATGTCCGTACTGCTTACCGGTTTTGGGGTTTATGACCATATTGCGCAGTGGGCGGGGGCCGGGACTGCCGTTCCGGTAACGGGCTTTGCCAATACCGTCGCTTCGGCATCCATTGAACACCGCAGCGAGGGGTATGTGCTGGGGGTCGGCGGCAATATGTTCAAGCTGGCCGGCCCGGTAATAGCCTACGGAGTTTTCTCGGCATTTGTGGTGGCCCTGGTCAAAATTACGGTTGAGGCGCTGGGGAGGATGTAATGCTAAAAGGACATCAGACATGGGTGTTTAACCATAAACCGGTAATCCGGGCGTCGGCTGCGGTGGGCGGTCCTTTTGAAGCCAAGGGCGCCCTGGCAGATGATTTTGATATCCTGCATGAGGATATCTGGCTCGGCCAGGACAGTTTTGAAAAAGCGGAAAGAAAACTGCTGGAACAGGCCTGTGAAAAGGCTGTGGATAAAGCCGGCATGAAAAAAGAAGATGTGCGGTTTTTTCTCAGCGGCGATCTGGAAAACCAGGTTGTTGCCAGCAGTTTCGCCGCCCGTACCCTGGCCGTGCCCTATATAGGCATTTACGGCGCCTGTTCCAGTGCCATGGAAGGCCTGGCCCTGGCCGCCCTGATAGTTAACAGCAAAGCGGGGGAAAATGCCCTGGCCGGGGCCTCCAGCCATAATGCGGCCATTGAGAAACAATACCGGTACCCTACCGAATATGGGGGACAGAAACCCCCTACCGCCCAGTGGACGGTTACCGGCGCAGGAGCGGCTTTACTGGGAATGAAAGGGGACGGGCCCCGGGTGACCTCGGCTACTATCGGCCGGGTGGTGGACATGGGGCTCTCCGACCCCTTTGACATGGGGGGCGCCATGGCGCCGGCCGCCGTGGATACCATCCAGGCCCATTTCCGGGATACCAGGCGGGACCCGGATTACTATGACCTGATCGCCACCGGTGACCTGGGGCGCGTAGGTCACAGGATTGCCGGGGATCTACTGGACAAGCACGGCATCAAAATGCCGCCGGATAAATTTACCGACTGCGGCATTTTAATTTATAAAAAGGACCAGCCGGTGATGGCCGGGGGCAGCGGTTGTGCTTGTTCCGCTACGGTTACGTACGGCCATCTGCTTAACCGGATGCGCAAAGGGGAACTGCAAAGAATCCTGGTTGTGGCTACCGGCGCTCTGCTGTCACCCCTTTCTTATCAGCAAAAGGAAAGCATCCCGTGCATTGCCCATGCCGTATCAATCGAGATGTGATTAAAGGAGGGAACCGCCGTGGAAAAATTTCTCTGGGCCTTTCTTGTGGGCGGAGGGATTTGTGTTATCGGCCAGATTATGTTTGATGTGTTCCGGCTTACGCCGGCGCACACCATGGCTACACTGGTCGTAGCCGGAGCCGTGTTGGGCGGACTGGGGCTGTATGAGCCGCTGATTAAATTTGCCGGGGCCGGCGCCTCCGTACCTATCAGCAGTTTTGGCAACGCCCTGGTAAAAGGTGCTTTGCAGGAAGCGGAGACCAGCGGGATTATCGGAGTACTTACAGGCATCTTTGAGGTTACCAGCGCCGGGGTTTCGGCGGCGATAATTTTTGGTTTTATGGCTTCTTTGATATTCAGGCCAAAAGGATAATAAACAGCAGTCAGCTCTGTGGGAGCTGGCTTTTTTACACCATAGGAAAGTATAAACGCGCCTGCGGTATAAAAAAGGCTAACTCGGCGCTTTGCGCCAGCGAAGCCTTTTTAATATTTTTTAAAGGAAAATGTTGAAAAATGTAGAATAATATCAAATGAAGATAGTAATTAATGTAAATTTTGGGGGTCGCCGCGGGAGGCTTTTTATGAAAGGCGATGATATGACAAAAAATGAGGAAAAGCTTTTTCTCTATTCCAAAGCCCTGGAAGAAGCCGCCGACGCGA
>JBMOPI010000178.1:0-5135 GCA_049324975.1 Bacillota bacterium | reverse complement strand
GACCCTCGGCTTTGATGTTGATCCCGTGCATGCCCAGGTACGGGAGTTACGGATCAAATCAGCAAAGGTTACACCTACCATCTGCCCTTTCTGCAGCGCCGGCTGCGGGCTGATTGTGCACACCGACGCCGCCGGGGGGAACCTGATCTACACCGAAGGGGATCCGGACCACCCGGTGAATGAGGGGGCGGCCTGCAGTAAAGGCGCTTCCGTATTCCAGCTGAACTCCGTCGGGGTGGGGAAAACCAACCCCAACCGCCTGACCAAACCCCTCTACCGGGGTCCCGGCGAGTCTTCTTTTAAGGAAGTGGAATGGGACTGGGCTTTGGACGAGATTGTCAAAAGAGTCAAGGATACCAGGGATAAGAGTTTTACTGCCGTGAAAGACGGGATTACGGTCATGCGTACCGAGGCCATCGCCAATATGGGCGGGGCGGCCCTGGACAACGAGGAATGCTACTTGCTGCAAAAATTTGCCCGGGCATTGGGTATCGTTTACCTGGAACACCAGGCCCGCATCTGACACAGCCCGACGGTTGCCGGTCTGGCACCTTCATTCGGGCGTGGCGCGATGACCAACCACTGGATTGACCTTAAGAACACCGACTGTGCCCTGATTATGGGCAGCAATGCCGCCGAGAACCATCCCATCGCCTTTAAGTGGCTGACCAGGGCCAAACTGGAGAGGGGCGCCAGTATCCTCAATGTGGACCCCCGGTATACCAGGACTTCCAGCAAAGCAGACGTATATGCACCGATGCGGTCCGGTACCGATATCGCCTTCATCGGCGGGATGATTAAGTATATCCTGGACAAGGAACTATATTTTAAGGATTATGTGTTAAATTACACCAACGCCGCCTTTATTGTCGATGACGGTTATGACTTTAAGGACGGCCTGTTCTCCGGTTACGATACTAAAACAAGGAAGTATAACCAGGACACCTGGGTATATAAAAAAGGGCCCGATGACAAGCCGCTTAAGGACATGACCCTGCAGAACCCCCGGTGCGTTTTTCAGCTGATGAAAAAGCACTATGAGCGTTACGACATCGATACGGTCGTCAAAGTAACCGGCACGCCGAAGGATAAGTTCCTGGAAATCTGCAAAACCTTTGCCGCCACCGGTAAACCGGACAAGTCCGGCACCATCCTCTATGCCATGGGCGGCACCCAACACACCGTAGGCTCCCAGAACGTCCGCGCCTATGCCATCCTGCAGCTCCTGCTGGGTAATCTGGGCCTTCCCGGCGGCGGCGTCAACGCCCTCAGGGGAGAATCCAACGTACAGGGTTCCACCGACTACGGCCTGTTATTCCACATTTTACCCGGGTATATTGCTACACCTACCGCAGAAAAGGAACACGCCACCCTTAAGGCTTATCTGGAGAAGGAAACCCCTAAAGCCGGCTTCAAGGTGAATACCCCGAAATGGATGGTCAGTTACCTGAAGGCCATGTGGGGCCCGGCTGCCACCAAGGCTAACGAATTTGCCTACCATTACCTGCCGAAAAAAGACCCCAAGAAGAACTACTCGCACATCGCCCTATTTGAAGCCATGCATAAAGGTGACATCAAAGGCCTTTTCCTATGGGGCCAGAACCCCATTGTCGGCGGACCCAACGCCAATAAGGAAAGGGAAGCTATTAAGAAGCTTGACTGGATGGTGGCGGTGGATCTGTTCCCCACGGAAACTATGAACTTCTGGACCAAAGAGGCAGGGGAAGACCCGGCTGCCGTCAACACAGAAGTATTTGTACTGCCTGCCTGCGCTTCCTTCGAGAAAGAAGGAACCGTAGCCAGCTCCGGCCGCTGGATCCAGTGGCGGTGGAAAGCCACCGAACCGGTGGGGGAATCCAAAGCCGACCTGGATATCATCCACCTGCTGACCACCCGGCTGAAAAAGGCCTATGCCGGCAGCAGCAGGCCGGAAGACGCGCCTATCCGTGACCTGTTCTGGGATTACGGCCACGGGGACGAGATAGATATCGACAAGGTGGCCCGGGAAATCAACGGTTATGACGTGGGCGGCAAAAAACAGGTAAAGAACTTCTTAGACTTAAAAGACGACGGCACCACCGCCTGCGGCAACTGGATCATGAGCGGCCATTACCCGGAAGAAGGGAACCTCTCCAAGCGCCGGAATAACGTGGACAAAACCGGCATCGGCCAGTTCCCCGAATGGTCCTGGGCCTGGCCGGTCAACCGCCGGATCCTTTATAACCGGGCCTCCGCCGACCTGGCCGGCAAGCCCTGGTCAGAGGAAAAGGCCGTTATCTGGTGGGATCCTCTGAAGGTTGACGAAAAAACCGGCAAGCCAGGCAAATGGGTGGGTAAGGACGTGCCTGACTTCAAGCCCACCTGCCCGCCGGACGGCAGCGATTTCCCCTATGTCGGCAACCAGCCCTTCCTGATGATCGAAGAAGGGGTAGGGGGTCTGTTCTCCAAGAAGGGTATGAAGGAAGGACCCTTCCCAGAGCACTACGAACCGTGGGAAAGCCCGGTACAGAACATCCTGAACCCGGTACAGCTGAACCCGGTGGTCAAGGTCTGGGAGCCGGACAAGAAGTCCGACCCGGCCAAATATCCCTATGTCGCCACCACTTACCGGGTCACCGAGCATTGGCAGACCGGGGTGATGACCCGGAACCTGCCCTGGCAGTGCGAGTTGGTGCCGGAGATGTTTATCGAGTTAAGTAAAGAACTGGCCGATGAATTAGGGATTAAAAACGGTGAATTTGCCATTGTAGAGAACACCAGGGGCGAAATTAAGGTGAAGGCTATGGTAACGGAAAGGTTCCAGCCCATAGAGGTGAATGGCAAAAAAGTCCACCAGATCGGCCTGCCCTGGCATTTCGGGTTCAAAGGTTTTGTCAAAGGGGAAACAGCCAACAAGCTCACTCCCCACGTTGGTGACGGCAACACCATGATGCCTGAGTATAAAGCCTTCTTGGTTAACGTAAGGAGGGCGAAATAATGGCCAAGCTCAGTAAATTTATCGACACTTCCAAATGCACCGCCTGCCGCGGCTGCCAGACGGCCTGCAAGTCCTGGAACCAGCTGCCGGCGGAAATCCTCCCTTTCTTCGGTTCACTGCAGACCCACGGCGATACTTCGCCCATCACCTTTACCTACGTATCAATGCACGAACGGCTTGAAGAAAGCAGGATGGATTGGTTTTTCCGCAAGCGGCAGTGTATGCACTGCACCGACGCCGCCTGTGAGAAGGTTTGCCCCGTTGACGCCATCTCCCACACCGATGAGGGAGCCGTAGTGCGGGATAAGGAGAAATGCATCGGCTGCGGCTACTGTGCCCAGTACTGCCCCTTCGCTATTCCGAAAATCGACCGGCAGGATAAGAAGATGTACAAATGTCACCTTTGCTCCGACCGGGTCAGCAACAACCTTACCCCGGCCTGTGCCAAGACCTGCGCCCCTGGCGCCATCCGGTTCGGCAGGCGGGAGGAACTGGTGGCCGAGGCTAAAAAGAGGCTTAAAGAAGTCAGGAAATCATATCCCAATGCCAACCTCTACGGTCTGGATGACCAGTTCCTCGGCGGGACCAATGTTTTTTACCTGCTCCAGGAAAAGCCCGAATACTACGGGCTGCAGGTTAACCCCGGGGTACCGGCAGTAACGGGTATCTGGAAAGACATCATCCAGCCCATGGGCAAGATTCTGCCTATCGGCGCCTTGGGCGCTATCCTGGCCAGCGCCTTTATGACCAGGGTGGCCAAGGTGAACAAGGAACATCATGAAAAAGGACAGAAGGAGGGATAACGATGGCAGACAAGGACATGCAATTACAGAAAGAACGGATCCGCCGTTTCGGCAAAGTGGCCATCATGGCCCACTGGGCCCATACGGTGACCTTCTTTATCCTGGCTTTGACCGGTTTGATCATCTATATCAACTTTTTCAGTTTCCTGGCGCCCCTTTTTGGCGGGATCCAGGGGGCCAGGCTGGTGCACCGCATTATGGCGGTAGGTTTTATAGTTTTCCCGCTGGTATCACTGGCCGCCAATTTCCGGGGGTTTGTCCAGTGGATGGTGGATGTCCTTACCTGGGGTAAAAACGAGTTTATTTTTTTAAAAAAATTCCCCCGGGAATTCTTCGGTTTTCATGTGGAAATGCCCCCCCAGGGCCGGTTTAACGCCGGGGAGAAAATCAATTCCCTGCTGCAGGTGATCGGCTGTACTGTGCTTGGCCTGTCCGGCATGGTCATCTGGTTTAAGGAATTTTTCCCGGTGGCGGTGGTCAGGTATGCCATCCCACTGCATGACCTGTCCTTTATCCTCACCTTCACGGCGGCTTTGGGCCATACTTATATGGCCCTAGGCCTGCCGGCCACCAACAAGGCCATTACCGGCATGATCACCGGTTACATCGACGCTAAATTTGCCAAAAGCCATTATCCCCTGTGGTATAAAAAAGTGAAAGAAGACGAGGCGTAAATAAGGAGTTGAGCCTTTTGGACATCAAAAAAGCACCGGTTAACATACCGGCAGACATTGTAGCCTTTTACCGGGACCTGGACCGGGTGCACAGGGAATTTACCGGCGAGTTCCCACCGGTTGAGCTGACTGAAAGACAGCGGGCAGATTACCTTGATCAGCAGGCGCCGCTCTTAAATTACGCGGATTTGCGGCTCAACCGGGAAAAAGTTACCCGGGCCTTTAACGAAATTTGCCGGGTGTTTTCCCGGCACCGGCCGCAGTTAGGGGATGACCTGGCAGAAATAGAAAAGGCCCTGGCTGCCGGTGAAAAGGACATCAGGCCTTTGGTGGAAAAAGCTATCTGGCAAGACAAGCGGTTTTTGGCGGATTTTGCTGCGGAACATCATTTGAACGGCGAACTGCTTGCGCTGGTGATATTTAATGCGGCCAAACCCTTTGTCACCGGTTACGCCGGGAGCTTAAAACCATACGTGGAAAACGGCGGATGGCTGCAGAACCACTGCCCGGTATGCGGGTGGCAGGCGGCGCTGGCGGTCAGGACAGCCGGCGATGACCGGAGGCAGCTGCAGTGCTCCCTTTGCGACACCAGATGGGCTTATAAGAACCTGAAATGCCCCCACTGCCTGAACGAAGACCATGAGGCCATGAAGTACCTTGCGGTGGAAGATGACGAAGTTT
>JBMOPI010000177.1:0-5144 GCA_049324975.1 Bacillota bacterium | reverse complement strand
ACCATCGCCCGTCAGATATTGAAAGAAATCAATGAAAGGCTGGGGTTCCTGGTGAACGTCGGCCTTGATTACCTTACCCTGGACCGGGCGGCCGGAACTTTGTCGGGAGGGGAGTCCCAGCGCATCAGGCTGGCCACCCAGATCGGCTCGAGCCTGGTAGGGGTGCTGTACATCCTTGACGAGCCCAGCATCGGCCTGCACCAGCGGGACAACCAGCGGCTTATCGGCACCCTGGAAAAGCTGCGGGATTTGGGCAACACGCTGATTGTCGTGGAGCATGATGAAGACACGATGTTGGCGGCAGACCATGTCATCGATATCGGCCCGGGGGCCGGCGCCCACGGCGGTGAAGTGGTGGCAGCCGGGACGCTGCAGGATATCATGGCTGTGCCGGGATCTGTTACCGGTCAATATCTGAGCGGCAAAAAGTATATCCCGGTGCCGGTGCACCGCCGCAAGCCCAACGGCAACTGGCTGGAGGTCACCGGCGCCCGGGAGAACAATCTGAAGGATATCAGGGTGCGGATTCCTCTGGGGGTATTTAACTGTGTAACCGGGGTTTCCGGTTCCGGGAAGAGTACCCTGATCAATGAAATCCTGCACAAGGCCCTGGCTCATGAACTGCACGGGGCCAAAGCCAAGCCGGGTGAATATGATAAAATAAAAGGCATCAAACACCTGGACAAGGTAATCGATATCGACCAGTCACCCATCGGCCGCACGCCGCGGTCCAACCCGGCCACCTATACAGGGGTTTTTGACGGCATCCGGGAGCTTTTTGCCATGACCCCGGAGGCTAAAACTCGGGGCTATAAGCCCGGGCGGTTCAGTTTCAACGTCCGGGGCGGGCGCTGTGAAGCCTGCCGCGGGGACGGGATCATCAAAATTGAAATGCACTTCCTGCCTGATGTTTACGTACCCTGTGAGGTTTGCAAGGGCAGGCGTTATAACCGGGAGACCCTGGAGGTCAGGTACAAAGGCAAAAGCATCGCCGATGTGCTGGATATGATTGTGGATGAAGGGGTAGAATTCTTTAAGAACATCCCGAAGATTTACCGGAAACTCAAGACCCTGCAGGATGTTGGGCTGGGCTATATCCGGCTGGGCCAGCCGGCCACCACCCTGTCCGGCGGGGAGGCTCAGCGGGTGAAGCTGGCCACCGAACTGAGCCGGCGCAGCAACGGCAAGACTTTGTATATCCTGGACGAACCCACCACCGGGCTGCATATTGCCGATATCCACAAGCTCCTCGGCGTGCTCGGCCGCCTGACGGACGCCGGGGACACGGTGCTGGTCATCGAACACAACCTGGATGTCATCAAGACGGCGGATTACATCATTGACCTGGGCCCCGAGGGGGGGGACCGGGGCGGCGAGGTTATCGCCGCAGGCACACCGGAGGAAGTGGTCAAGGTCCCGGCTTCGTATACCGGGCAGTTTCTGAAAAAGGTTTTGGAGCGTGGGAAACATGACTTTACCGGAGAAGAGCGGGCCGCTGCGGGAGAAGCTCAGGCGGTTACCGGATAAGCCCGGCATCTACCTGATGAAAAACGCCTCCGGGGAAATAATTTATGTTGGTAAGGCCGTATCCCTGAAAAACCGGGTACGGTCATATTTTCAGGCGGGCCAGAAACTCAGCCCGAAGGTCCTCGGCATGGTCAAACATATTGATGACCTGGACTATATCCTCACTGATTCCGAGGTTGAGGCGCTGATCCTGGAGAACAACCTCATCAAAAAGCACCGGCCGAAATATAATATACGGTTAAAAGACGACAAAACTTATCCGTATCTGAAAGTAACGGTGGATGAAGATTTCCCGCGGATCTTCATGACCCGCCGGGTGCTCAGGGACGGGGCAAAATATTATGGCCCCTATACAGACATCGGGGCTGTAAAAGAAACCCTGCATATCCTGCGCAAGATATTCCCCCTGCGCACCTGCAAGAAGAAATCGGTGGAGCGGGAGAAACGGCCCTGCCTCAATTACCACATCAAACAATGCCTGGCCCCCTGTGCCGGCAAGGTGGAACCGGCCCGTTACGGGGGGATGGTGCGGGAAATCAGCCTGTTCCTCGAAGGGCGGCAGGAGGACCTGATCAAACAACTGGGCGCCGAGATGGAAAAAGCCGCTGCGGAACTTCAGTTTGAGCGGGCGGCAGAGCTCAGGGACCGGGTGCAGGCTTTGCAGAAGGTGGTAGAGAAACAGAAAATCGTCACCGGTGACCTGGCCGACCAGGATGTAATCGCCATGGCCAGGGAAGGGGAAGAAACCTGCGTGCAGGCCTTCTTTATCCGCGGCGGCAAGCTGCTGGGCCGGGAGCATTATATCCTGGACGAAACGGGGGGCCTGAGCGGCGGGGAAGTCTTAAACGCTTTTATCAAACAGTATTATAACCAGGTTGAGTATATACCCGGAGAAATCCTGCTGCCTTGTCCGCTGGAGGAAGAAGAGGTCATCACTCTCTGGCTGGGTGAAAAAAGAGGCGGCCGGGTCCGGTTCAGGATCCCTCAACGCGGCGAGAAGCTGCGCCTGCTGGAACTGGTGGAAAAAAACGCCGCCGAGCAGTTGGCCCACCACCGGGCGCAAAGGGAGCGGGAACAGGCCAGGACCCTGGGGGCCATGGACGAACTGCAGCTGGCTTTGAGTTTGCCGGGCCGGCCGTGGCGCATCGAGTGTTTCGATATTTCCAACACCCAGGGCACTGAGTCGGTAGGTTCCATGGTGGTTTTTGAGCGCAGTATACCCAAAAACGAGGATTACCGGCGGTTTAAGATTAAAACTGTGGAAGGGCCAAATGACTTTGCCAGCATGCAGGAGGTCATCCGCCGCCGCTTCAGCCGGGCTTTAAAAGAGCAGGAAGCCATCAAAACCGGCAAACTGGCGGAGGAAAAAGCCAAATTTGCCGTGCTGCCCGACCTGGTGATTATCGACGGGGGCAAGGGGCAGCTGAACGCGGCCCGCGAAGCTATGCGGGAACTGGGCTTTGGCGCTGTCCCCACTTTTGGCCTGGCCAAGGAAAACGAATGGCTTTTTGCCGAAAACCGGCCTGACCCCATCATTTTAGCCAGGAATTCGGAAGGCCTGTACCTCATCCAGCGGGTCCGGGACGAGGCCCACCGGTTCGCCATTACCTATCACCGGAAACTCAGGGGACAGCGGAACCTGCGCTCCCTGCTGGACGACATCCCCGGGGTGGGGCCGAAAAGGCGCAAGGCTTTGCTGGAACACTTCCGTTCCATGACCCGCCTGAAGCAGGCTGCCGTCGACGAACTGGCTGAAGTTGACGGCATCAGCCGGGCACTGGCGGAGGAGATATTTGAGTATTTTCAAAGTGAAGATTAGTACTTTAGAAGCAAAATAAAAAATGAAAACCACAGAGTACACAGAGTAACAGAGGAAAAAAGGAGGTCGACTTACATGAAAGGTTTACTCATCCGCTGGCTGTTAAACGCGCTGGCCCTGGTTCTTACGGATAAGCTCATTGACGGGATATCTGTCGACGGTTTCGGCGCGGCGCTGATCGCCGCGCTGGTGCTGGGTATCGTCAATGCCGTTATCCGGCCGGTGGTGGTGCTGCTGACCATCCCCATCAATTTTATCACCCTGGGGCTTTTTACCCTGGTGATCAACGGCCTGATGCTGCTGCTGGCGGCCAAAGTGGTTGACGGCTTCAATGTTGACGGATTTTTCCCGGCCGTTATCGGAGCGATCGTGTTATCTATCATCAGTGCGGTGTTAAACATGATTATCAAGGAACGGGACTAGGAGGGGCTTATTTTGACACAATTCAGACTGGTGGCCATGGACCTGGACGACACCCTGCTTACAAGCAAGCTGGTAATCACGGAGCGGACCAAACGGGTCATAGATGAGGTCCGGGCCAAAGGCGTGCACGTCACCCTGGCTACCGGGCGGATGTATCAGTCAACCCTGCATTTTGCCCGGCAGCTTGACATAACCGAACCGTTGATTACCTACCAGGGTGCACTGGTCAAAGAGGAGCGTACCGGCAATGTCCTGTATTACCGCCCGGTGCCGCTGCCGGCGGCCCGGGAGGTGCTGCAAAAAGGGTATGAACTGGACATCCACATGAATATCTATGTCAATGACACCTTGTTTGTGGACAGCATAACGGAAGAGGGAATCGGGTATGCTAAGTTAGCCCGGGTGGAACTGCATCCGGTGGGCAATTTACTGAAGTTTTTACATGACGACCCGGTCAAGATTATTTTCATTGCGGAGCAGGAAAAGCTGGACCGGCTGCAGCCGTATATGGAAGAAAAGTACGGCCGTGAATTGTATATAACCAGGTCCAAACCCCATTACCTGGAATTCATGCATTCTCAGGCCAATAAGGGCCGGGCGCTTCAAGCGCTGGCCGGTAGCCTGGGGATCGCCCGGGAAGAGGTGATGGCCTTCGGGGACAGTTTCAACGACCTGCCGATGCTGGAGTATGCCGGTCTGGGAGTGGCCGTTGGCAATGGTTGGCCGCAGGTACAGGCCGGAGCGGATTACGTTACGGCAGCCAATGATGATGACGGGGTGGCCCGGGCACTGGAGAAATTCATCCTGCTTCCTTAAACGGAGGGAACGACGGTGGCCGAAGATACGGTGGAAATAGTCAACGAACTGGGGCTGCATGCCCGGCCGGCGGCGCTGTTTGTCCAGCAGGCCAGCAAATTCAAAGCGGATATCAGAATCCTTAAGGACGGCCGGGAAGCGGACGGCAAAAGCATCCTTGACATCATGATGCTTACGGCGCGCAAAGGGGCCAATATCAGGATCAAAGCTGACGGAGAAGACGCAGAAGCGGCGGTAAAAGCTTTGAGCCACCTGGTGAAAAGCGGTTTTCACGAACATTTGCATTGATTTTTTTCCTGCTATGCAAGGGAATTGGCCAATAAACGGCGAAGTTTAATATCAAACCAATTCCGGGCACAGGAGGAAATATTTTGCGTGTAAGACCTTTTATTATCGGTGTTTTTCTTGTCTTAGGCATATTATCAACAGCGGGGTTTTTTTTGGTGAAAATGGCGGCGGCCCAGTATCATACCGAACGACTGCTGTTTACCATGGCTGATCCGGCCGGGGACGACAACGGTCCGGGAACATATAAATACCCGGTCGGTTCAATTTTTGA
>JBMOPI010000176.1:0-5188 GCA_049324975.1 Bacillota bacterium | reverse complement strand
CAACTCAAATAAACAGGGACCGGCCGATAGAATTGAACGGATTCAGCGGCAGGGCGGCAGCAAGGGCGCAAGGCCGACAGCCAGCAGCAATCCCAAACTGGCCAAGGAAAAGAAAAAAATCCGCCAGATGCTTTTAAACGGTGAAATCAGTGAGGAAACTTACCGCGAACTGATTGCCGGATTGGAAGAAGAGTACGTATAAGGAGAGAAAGGGCATGAATAATAAGGTCAAGCTCATTATTGCTTCCGCGGTTATTATCGGCGCTCTGGGACTGCTCATTGCCGGCGGACTCAATAACACCACCGGCTCGTACCTGACCATCCAGGAAGCCCTGGCGGTACAGAGCAGTTCCACCGGCAAATTCATCCAGATGGAAGGCAACCTGGTACCCGGCAGCACCGCCTGGAACGCCGATAAGATTGAACTCCGCTTTGCCCTCACCGACGGCAAGAACAAAATCAACATCATCTTTAACGATGTCAAACCGGATAACTTTGATTCCGGCTACCCCATTATCGTTGAGGGCAAATTCAACGGCAGCAGTGAATTTGTTGCCGATACCGTTAAGGTAAAATGCCCCTCTAAGTACGAAGAAGAAACGGCCGCCCCGGGTTCAGCGCCGGGGGTCAAAAAGTAGCAGCCCATCGCACCACATCAACCGTCAGGAGGTATCATCATGGCCGATATCGGTTATATATCGCTCGTTGTCAGTTTTCTCCTGTCCATCTATGCCATCGCCGGGCAGCTGATCGGGAAAAAAACCGGCAACAAAAAATTGCTGGGCAGCGCCAGGGGGGCTACGCTGGCCATCGCCATCCTCGCCAGCATAGCTTCCGCAGCCTTAATCTGGGCACTGATAACAAGCGACTTTTCAATCAAATATGTTTATGATTACACCAGCACGGATTTACCCCTGTTTTACAAGTTCTCCGCCTGGTGGGCGGGCAATGCCGGGTCCCTGCTGCTGTGGCTCTGGGTCCTGGCCATCTATACAGCGGTTGTAACTTACTCGAACAAACTGGAAGACCTGACCCCTTACGCCTCCTCCGTCCTTTTGATAAACCAGTTATTTTTCCTGTTCGTCCTCGCTTTTGTCACCAACCCCTTTGAAAGACTTAACTGGACCCCGGCGGAAGGCAACGGCATGAACCCCATGCTGCAGAACTTCGGCATGGTCATCCACCCCATCACCACTTACCTCGGCTACGTCGGTTTTGCGGTCCCTTTCGCCTTTGCCATGGCCGCCCTGATCATCAAGAACACCGACGACCGATGGATTAAGGTCACCCGGGGCTGGACGGTCCTGGCCTGGCTGTTCCTGACTTACGGCAACCTCTCCGGCGCCCAGTGGGCTTATGTGGAACTTGGCTGGGGCGGTTACTGGGCCTGGGACCCCGTGGAGAATGCCTCCTTCATCCCCTGGCTTACCGGTAGCGCCTTCCTGCACTCGGTAATGATCCAGGAACGGAAGAACATGCTGAAAATCTGGAATGTGTCCCTCATCGCCATCACTTACCTGCTCACCCTGTTCGGTACCTTCCTGGTGCGCAGCGGCATCCTGACATCCGTGCACGCCTTCGGCAATTCCAGCCTGGGCAGCTTCTTCCTCGTATTTACCGGCATTGTGTTTGTAGCTTCCTTCTGGCTGATTTTTGACCGGCTGAACATGTTGAAAGAAGCCCGGGAATTTGAATCCTACATCTCCAAAGAAAGTTCCTTCCTGGCCAATAACCTGATCCTGGTCGGCATCGCCTTTGCAACCTTCTTCGGAACAATGTACCCGATTATTTCCGAGGTATTCACCGGCACCAAGGCCACCGTATCCATCCCCTACTTCAACCGGGTCAACGCGCCCCTGGGGCTGTTGATGGTTATCCTGATCGGCATCTGCCCGCTTATCGCCTGGCGGAAATCTTCCGGCAAGAACCTCCTGCAGAACTTTGCCGTGCCCCTGGCCGGCACTGCCATCTTCATGATTGCGGCATACCTGCTGGGCATCCGGAAAATATATGCCCTCTTCGCTTTTGCCACTACAGTTTTCGCCCTTACCGCCACTTTCTGGGAAATAATCAAGGGGGTCGGCGTACGCATAAAAATGACCGGCGAGAACATTATCGTGGCCCTGGGCCGGCTTTTGGTCCGGAACCGCCGCCGCTACGGGGGCTATATTATCCACATCGGACTGCTGATGCTGATCATCGGGGTAATCGGTTCCAACACTTACGATAAAGTTATGGAGAAAACCGTCCCCATTGGAAAAAGCATGCAAATCGAAGACTATACCCTGACCTATACCAACCTGGCCGAACGTTCGGAAGGCAAGACCGGGATTGTCTATGCCGGCCTGGATGTTACGAAAGGCGGAAAATCCCTTGGACACGTGGAACCGGAAAAGAAATTCTACCCCACCCATGAGACCCCGGCCAGTGAAGTGGCTATCCTGGGCAGCATGAAAGAAGACCTGTACGTCATCCTGGCCGGCTGGGAAAAAGACGGCCGGGCCACCTTCAAGGTCCAGATAAACCCGCTGGTTTCCTGGCTGTGGATCGGCGGCTATACCATGCTCATCGGCACCGTGTTTGCCCTCTGGCCCGGCAAAGGCGCCCAGGTGGGCGGCAAATATACCAGGAGGAGTTGATTGGGATGGCTATATGTAAAAAACCTGCTGCAGTCTTTTTTCTCCTCATCCTATCCCTCCTCCTTTCGGCTGCCCCTCTTGGGGCCGCCGAAATAGACCAGAATCTGCAGAAAGAAATTGAAGAAATGCTGGTGTGCCAGGACGACTGCGGCATGATCCTGTCCGCCTGCGATAACCAGACCGCCCAGTATATGCGGAAGATTGTCATCGACCGCCTGCAGAAAGGCCAGGGCAAGGACGAAATCCTGGGTTACTTTGTCTCCATTTACGGCGAAAAGGTACTGGCGGCGCCCCAGGCCAAGGGGTTTAACATCACCGCCTGGGTGACCCCTTTCCTGGCTGTAATCCTGGGCGGCGTACTCATCTACTTTGTGCTGGACAAGTGGGTCTTTAACGCCAGACTGGACGAAATGGATGAATTAAACGAGTCGGAAAAGAAGCTTGCCGACCTGTCCGAATACGAAGACCAGCTGGACAAGGAGCTCAAAAAGTACCTCTGATTCCCTATTAACCGTGAGGAGGATAAATTACATGACCGTTGTGGGTATTGTGCTGGTCCTCGCACTGGTGGCCTTCCTGGTGGCCTGGCCGCTGGTCCGGACGGAAAAACCGGGCTACCGGGAACTGCTGCCGGAAGAGGACGAGGACCTGCTGGAAAGGGACAAAGAAGCGGTTTTTACCACCATTAATGAAATCGAATTTGACTACAAGATGAATAAATTGTCCGAAGACGACTACGAAATCCTGAAAAACCAGTACAAGCATAAAGCGCTCGAGATCCTGCAGGAAGAAGAAAGCGCCGGACTGGCGACGGATTCTCCGGGTGTTAAACAGCAGGCTAAAGCTGAAGCCGACATTGAAGATGAAATCGAAGAAGAACTCCGGGCACTGCGGAAAAACTCCGCAGTCCGGTAAGGGGTGAAAAAATGTCTAACCCAAAAAGTAAATTTCACCTGGTGTTAAGCGTGCTGGTCATGGCTGTCTTCCTGTTCACCGGGACGGCCTGGGCCGGTGAAACCGCCAAAGATGACAAAATTAAGTTGGAGATCCATCACCTGCTGCTCACCTCTAAGGATAACACCTTGCAGGTCAAAGAAGTGATGCGGTTTCAAAATACAGGCAGTGACATTTATACGGGCAGCAAAAACGCCGCCGGCCAGGCCGAAGTGCTTAAGGTCTCCCTGCCGGCCGGCTACCGGGACCTGCAGGTCATCGGCGTCCCCCAGAACACCGTCGTGACCACCGCCGAGGGGATTACCACCACCACCCCGGTTGCGCCCGGCGAACTGGAAATTACCCTGCTTTACAGTTTCCCTTTTAACGGGGGTCAGGTGGAACTGGGCAAAACGGTAAATTACCCCACTGATATTTTATATGTCCTGTCCCCCAAGGGTGACCTGCGGCTGGACGGTAAAAAGACCATTGTCGACTACGACTATCAGACCATGGAAGGCAAACAGTACCGGATTTTCTTCCTGGAAAAAGCCGCGAAGAACCAAAAGTTCTCGCTGACTGCCGAGCCCGACCTGGTCGGGCAGGGTTATACACCGGGCAAAAGCAATTTCCACAGTAATTCCCATCTTTCCCGGTGGTATAACTCCCCCCTCGCCGGCACCGACCCCCACATGTGGGTTGCAATCATTGTGATCCTGGTATTTGCCGGCATTACCGTGACCGGTTACTACCTGCGGAAAAAACAAAAGGAGAGAAAACGGATAGAAGAGGAAGAAAAACTGGCCCGGCTGCTGGACGACCTGGTAATCAAACAAAAACGCCTGATGACCAAGATCGCGGCCCTGGACGAGCGCCATGAAAAAGGCGAAGTTACCCCGGACGAATATGAAGAACTGCGGGAACAATATAAGTCCAGACTTGTTAAAATCAAGTTGAAAATCAAACAACTTGAGGAAATCGAGGAAGTAGAATCTTTTTAACCCCGGACAGGAGGGATCCCCGTGATCAAGGCAGTAAACCTTTCCAAAAAAATCGGCGCCAAAACTATCCTGCGGGACATTAACCTCCATATCCCGAAAGGCCGGTTTGTCACTGTCTTCGGCCCTAACGGGGCCGGGAAAAGCACTCTGCTGAAAACCCTGGCCTTATTGATGAAACCATCCACCGGCGAAATCGTAATTAACGGCTTTGACGCCCGGAAAGAACCCGCGGCCATCAGCAAACAGCTCGGGGTCATTTCCCACCAGACCTTTCTGTACGAGAACCTCACCGCCCGGGAAAACCTGCAGTTCTATGGCCGGATGTACGATGTGCCGAATCTCAGGGACCGGATCTATGAAGTCCTGAACCAGGTAGGCCTGGAATTCTCCCTTAATGACCCGGTGCGGACTTTTTCCCGCGGCATGCAGCAGCGCCTGGCTATCGCCCGGGCCATCCTGCACGACCCGGCGGTGCTTTTCCTGGACGAACCATATACCGGCCTGGACCCCCATGCCATTCAAATCCTTAACAGGGTGCTGGCCAGGCTGAACAATGATAACCGGACCGTCTTCATGATCACCCATAACTTCGAAGAAGGCCTGGACATTACTGAC
>JBMOPI010000175.1:0-5238 GCA_049324975.1 Bacillota bacterium | reverse complement strand
TTATTTTGGCGGTCGCCGGGATTTGGAAGAAGGAATTATCAGGGTTCTGTATAATCTTAGTTTTGTGGAGGACCCCACCCGTATTTTGCGGGCTGTGCGGTTTGAACAGCGCTATAACTTTACCATCGAGTCCCAAACCTTAAACCTGGCCAAAGGTGCCATCAAGTCGAAAATGCTTGCAAAACTGTCGGCCGACAGGGTGCGGGAAGAACTGAAACATATTCTTGCCGAATCATATCCTTTGGGTGCCATTAGGCGGATGCAGGAACTCGGCATTTGGCGGTATATTTTGCCCGAAGCCGTGCTGGATGACGAAGTGCTGGCGTTGACCGGCAGGCTCCCCGGTGCCATGGGTTTTATCTGGGACCTGGGGATGCGGGATTATGAACCATGGCTCATCTACCTTACCGGACTGCTTTATAAAGGGCGGATCGATGCGGCCGGCCTGGAGGCAAGGCTGCGGCTGACCAGGGATGAACAATACAAGGTGATGGATAGCCTGTGCCGATGGCGGAGCACCCTGGATGAACTGGGTGCCGCCCGGCCGATGAAGATGAGTGAAATCGCCAGGATTTTGCGGAATTTTACACCTGAAGGTTATATCTTTATTTTGGCAAAAGCTGAAACCGATAGGGTTTCAGAGCGCATCAAGAATTACCTGGCCCGGTCCCGGCACAATAAATTGGCCGTTACCGGGGAAGATATAAAGGCGCTGGGGTACAGACCGGGGCCGCTGTTTAAAGAGGTGCTGGATGCCCTCGTGGATGCGCGGCTCGACGGGCTGGTACAGACCCGGGAGGAAGAACTGCGTTTTGCCGGGGAGTACCTGGCTAAAAGAAGGGAGCAATAGGTTTTGAATACGTTACTTATTTACGCCATAGAAATCCCGGCTATATTAATCGCCCTTACTTTTCATGAGTACATGCACGGCCGGGTGGCTTATGCACTGGGGGACCCCACCCCTAAAAACCAGGGGCGGCTGACCCTAAACCCGATCAGGCATTTGGATCCTTTGGGATCACTGTTACTGCTTTTGGTAGGTTTTGGCTGGGCCAAACCGGTTGAGGTCAACCCTTTTCATTTTAAAGGGGACCGGGGCCGGGGGATGCTGTGGGTATCCCTGGCAGGACCGGGCACCAACCTGGTGCTGGCAGTTTTGGCTGCCGTTGCCTGGCGTTTAACAGGCGGCAGCGGGACTTTAATAAATTTCTTCTTTCAGTATCTTTTTCAGATAAACGTTGTGTTGGCGGTATTTAACCTGCTGCCTGTGCCCCCGCTGGACGGGTCAAAAATCCTGGCCGGTTTGCTGCCCATGCGGCACAGGCACATCATATACAACATTGAACGTTATGGCACTGTTATTCTATTATTACTGGTAATCACCGGTTTTATCAGAATCATTTTAATGCCTTTGGTCGGTATAGTCATGCAAGGGATTAACGGGTTTTTGTCATTGTTTTTTTAATACCATAGTTGCAAAGGAGCTGACAGGATGAGCAAGGGAACGATATTAAGCGGGATGCGGCCTACCGGCAAGCTGCACATTGGCCATTTGAGCGTACTCGAGAACTGGGTAAAACTGCAGCAGGATTACCGCTGTTATTTTATGGTTGCCGATTTACACTCCCTGACCACCAAATTTGACGAAACCGGAAACCTGCCCGGTGATATCCGGGAAATGGTGCTGGATTGGCTGAGTGTGGGTATCGACCCGGTACAGAGCGCGGTTTTTGTGCAATCAGCGGTAAAGGAACATGCTGAACTGCACCTGTATTTTTCCATGAACATACCCCTGTCATGGCTGGAACGCTGTCCTACATATAAAGACCAGGTAGCGCAGTTTGGCCGGCAGGGCAAAGATATCACTACTTACGGGTTTTTAGGGTACCCGGTACTACAGGCTGCGGATATCCTCATGTATTTTGCCGATACTGTACCGGTCGGGGAAGACCAGCTGCCTCACTTGGAGCTTACCCGGGAAATCGCCCGGCGGTTTAATTTCCTCTATAAAACCGACCTGTTCCCGGAACCTCAGGCTTTGCTTGGCAAATTCCCGCTGGTGCCCGGCGTTGACGGCCGCAAAATGAGCAAGAGTTACGGCAATGATATCGCTATTTCCGCTACTTCCGAAGAAGTCCGGAAGCGGGTCAACGCCATGGTTACCGACCCGGGCCGGGTGCGGCGGGAGGATTTGGGCAACCCGGATGTTTGCATAGTCAATAAATACCATGAGATATATAACAACGAACTGCTCGGGTATATTCAAAAAACATGCCGGGCAGCTGAACGAGGATGTGTTAACTGTAAAAAAGAGCTTTATGAAATAGTGGAGAAACTGCTTGCTCCTGTAAGGGAACGCCGGGCTTTATATGAAAACAATACTTATGAGCTGCAAAGGGAATATTTAGTAAAGCTAAAAAATAAAAAGCCCCGTATTACCACTGAAGCGAAGGGCGAGGCCCCGGTACACAGGAAATTTGACCAATACTGGAAAAAAGCCGGCAGAAGAGAAAAAGAAAAACTTAAAAAAACCGGCTCACAGGTTATTGCCGATTACAAGGCAGGGTTGATAACTTTAAACGATGTCCAGAGCCTGCTCGATGCCAAATTTGATTTTGTTAACCTGATTCTGCAAAAAGGGGCCCAAAGGGCCCGCCGGCAGGCGGCCGACACCATTGAGCAGGTGCGGGCCGCCATGAATCTGCGTTATTAAACTACGTTTCGCTTAAAAGGGGTGAAAATTTGGCTTACCAAATCAAATTACCGGTATTTGAAGGCCCCTTTGACCTGTTATTCCATTTGATAGAAAAAAACGAAGTAGATATTTATGATATCCCTATCGCCAAGATTACTGAACAATACCTGGAGTACCTGGCTACCATGCACATGCTGGACTTGGAAGTGGCCAGCGAGTTCCTGGTGATGGCGGCCACCCTGTTGTCTATTAAGGCACGCATGCTGCTGCCCAAACCGCCGGTGGAAATGCCGGATGAAGACGGGGAGTTCGCTGCGGACCCCCGGGATGAATTGGTGGAACGGCTGCTGGATTACAAAAAGTTCAAACAGCTGGCTGATTTCCTGAAAGAGAAGGAAGCCAGCCAGGAAAAAGTCTATACCCGGCCCAACGAAGAAGAAATGTTTATACACCTGTTCAGTGAAGAAAACCCTCTGGAGGGGATCAGCCTTGATAATTTGCTCACAGCCCTGAAGGATGTGTTGGAGCGGGCCGCCGAAGTGGAGCTGACCGGGGAAATTACCCGAGATGAGGTAACTATCCGGGACAAGATGAAAGAAATCATGCACCGGCTGTTTTTCCAGCCTAAAGGCATTGCGTTCCGGGACCTGTTCCGGATGCGGGCCACCAGAGTGGAAATAGTAGTTACTTTCCTTGGATTACTGGAGTTGATTAAACTCGGCAAAATCCGCGTTTACCAGTCCAAAAATTTCGGAGAAATCATGATATACAGCCGTCTGGATAAAGCGGCAGAAGCTTAGAGGGGTGAAAAGCATGTCGGTTTTGTTCCCCAAAGAAACCAAAGCGGCTATTGAGTGCCTGTTGTTTGTTTCCAAGGAGCCGGTCAGTAAAAAAACCCTGGCCCAGATACTGGAGTTAAACCCTGAGGATATCCTGGCCCTGGTCAAAGAACTGCAGCAGGAGTACCGGGACCGGGGAGTGCAGATTCTGGAAATCGCCAACGGTTACCAGATGTGCACCAGGCCGGATTTTGCGCCTTACATCGAACAGCTGTATAAACCCCAGGCAAGCTACGGTTTATCCCGGGCGGCGCTGGAAACCCTGGCCATTATTGCCTATAAGCAGCCTATTACCAGGGCTGAAGTGGAGGCCATCAGGGGTGTCAAGATAGACAGTTCCCTCGGCACCCTGGTGGAAAAAAACCTGGTCCGGGAAGTAGGCCGGAAGGACGGCCCTGGTCGGCCGATGTTGTTTGGGACTACGCCGGCGTTCCTTAAATATTTTGGGCTTATGGACCTGGACGAGCTGCCGGATCCGGATGAGTTTGTAACCCTTAATGCACAGCCTGATCAACTGGATATGGACCGGGAGGACAGCGCTGCGGAAACTGAGGAACCTGAATATGAGGACAATTGGAATGAGGGGGCAGGTTAATGGAATGGGAAAAGCTTAGAAACATTGCCGTGGTGGGGTTGTCAGACAATCCGGACCGCCCGAGCTACCGGGTGGCCAAATATATGCAGGATTGCGGTTTTAAAATCATTCCGGTAAATCCTGCTGTTGAGGAAGTGCTGGGTGAGCGGTCTTACCCTGAAATAAAGGATATTCCTCAGAGTGTAAAAGTGGATGTCGTGGATATTTTCCGAAAATCCGAAGCTGTCCTGCCTATTGTGGAGCAGGCTTTGGCCCGGGGCGGCGTGCGGCTTATCTGGATGCAGGAAGGCGTGGTCAATGAGCAGGCGGCTGCCTTGGCCCGGTCAGCGGGGCTTGAAGTGGTTATGGATTTATGTATCAAGAAGGAATATGCCAGGAGATGATAAAATACATACCTTTTCCATTCCCGAGGCACACTAACCGTAAGTGTTTGTGCTTAAAACCGCGGGGGGGTGGTGGGTATTGGGTCTCCTTTTGTACATATTGCTTCTTTTGGTAATCGCCGTAATTTTATCTCTCCTTAGGATATGTTTCCATGTTGAGTACCATCGCCGGGACCAGGATGACAATCTGACGGTGCAGATGTCGCTGCTGCGCGGATTGGTTCATTACAGGGCGGAAGTCCCCACTATTGAGTTGGAGCAGCGGTTTTTTACCCCGGTTTTAAAAATGGCCAGTGAAATGGAAAAGGCCGCTTTTCACCCGGTGGAGGACAAAGAGTTTAAAGTTGGCTTACCTATCACCGTACGGCTGATCAGAAGACTTCCTGCGCTGGTTAAAGAGGGTTGGCGCAGGTTTGACAGGTATAATCCGGCCCTGTATTACCTTTTCCGTTTTATCAGGTGCCGGCGGTTTTACTGGCGGACGGAGATAGGACTTGATGACGCCGCTCACACAGGGATAATGGTGGGTGTTTTATGGGGGATGAAGACTTTTCTGTATAAAAATTTTCAGTCCAAAATCGGCATTATGTCCCAAAAACCCGCTATTCAGGTGGTGCCTGATTATTTTAACAAAAAAATGGCCCTCGACTTCAGTTGCATATTTGATATCCGAATAGGTCATATTATTATTGCCGGACTAAATTTTGTCAGAAAACGTTATTAAGA
>JBMOPI010000174.1:0-5282 GCA_049324975.1 Bacillota bacterium | reverse complement strand
ATTTTTATGACCGTAATTATTGCCCTGCCAATAGGGTTTAATCTGGCTGCAAGTCAACCAATCCTTCCTTTTTTGATGATTATGGGTATATTATATGTCCTGATAGTTGCCATGTTTGGGTATTTCACCTGGGCCGCTAACAATATGGAATATATACTGACAGAGAAGGAACTTGTTATTAAATGGGCCTTTAACCGCAAGGTCATTCCGCTTGACGGTATCAAAGGAGTACGCCGGATGTCCGGCGCCGGGTCTATCAAAGTAATCGGGGCCAGTTGGCCGGGGTTCCATATCGGGTCTTTTACCGATCCGTCCGGCAAAGGTTCGGTAAACATGTTTGCCAGCAGGCTGTGGGGAGAAATCCTTTTGCTCAAAACCCGGTGGGAAACTGTCGGTCTTACCCCGGAGAACCCGGAGGAGTTTCTGACGGCGCTGGAAGCCGCGATACCGCATCAACTGGCAGGCGGAGAAGAATCGGTTGATGAGGCTCCGGAAATTGCTTTTAATATGTGGCGGGATAAGATATATCTGGCGATGTTAATACTAAATACAGCGATTTTGGCCGGGGCATTTTACTGGGTGTATTATATGACTCAGACTCTGCCGGGTCAGATCCCGATGCATTACAACCTGGCGGGGGAAATTGACCGCTACGGTTCGCCGCGGGAACACTACCTGCTGCCAGGTATCGGGCTTTTAACCTTCATTTTTATGACTATATCACTGCTACTGCAACCAAAAACAACAGAACGTCAGTTTATCTTATGGGTGGGACGTCCCTGTTTTTGAACCTGCTGTTTTTGGGTATTTTACTGTCAATCAGACTATCGGTTTAAAAAAATTTGCTTCCATCTCCGAATTGTGCTAAAATATTTCTGTTAGGTATGTCCGGGAGGTGAATCTTTTGCGTATAGCTATCATTGTGTTGCACACGATTCTGGCGCTGGGAGTGATTGTAACCATTTTGCTGCAGTCAGGGAAAAGCGCCGGCCTGTCCGGGGCTATTGCCGGCGGAGCGGAAACTTTTTTTGGCAAGAAAAAAGGTTTGGACGAATTGCTGAGTAAGCTTTCCGCTGTTTTTGCCATCGGTTTTTTGCTCACCTCTTTGTTGTTGAGTACCTCTATTGCAAAGTAACTGTGAAGTGCCGGTGATATCGGCACTTTTTGCTTATGTATCGGCACAGCAAAGCCGGCGCGGAAATGCTGGCGGTTCTGGGCCTGCCGGAAGAAGTCGTATATGCCGTGAAGGTACATAATGATGCGCCCGGTCTACCACGAAAAAGTTTAATGGACAAGTGCCTTTACGCCACCGACCCGGTGACCGGGTTAATTGTTGCCGGGACCCTTATCCGGCCGGAGAAGAAGCTCTCCGCCGTTGACACGGCGTTTTTAATCAACAGGTTCAATGAGAAGTCCTTTGCCCGGGGGGCTAACAGGGAACAAATCGCTGCCTGCGGCGAGTTTGATATGTCTTTGGAGGATTTTCTGGCTTTAAGCCTGGAAGCTATGCAGGGAATAGCAAGGGAATTGGGATTATAGGTCTGCTTTGGGCAAAAAAGGGGTAGATTATAGGTAATCTACCCCTAAAAATTTTGGGTGAAAATAAAATCACCCGTTGAATGAGGTGAAAACAATGGAAATAACTGAACGGATCCTAAGTTACATGCAAACGGCCGCATATAAGCCCCTGACTGCGGAAGAGCTGATGCGGGAACTGGGCGGCGACAACCTGGACGAGTTTTTTAAGGTCCTGTACGGTTTGGAGCAGGCCGGCAAGATTGTTTGTACCCGGCGGATGCGCTACGGCCTGCCGGAAAAGCTGAACCTGATCGTAGGCAAGCTGCAGGGCCACCAGGACGGGTTCGGGTTCCTGATCCCGGACCGGGCGGGGCAGGATGACGTTTTTATCGGGGCCGACAGTATGAACGGGGCCATGCACGGGGACCGGGTCATCGCCCGGTTTAAGGGCACGGCCCGGCGTGGCAACAGGGAAGAAGGGGAGATCATCCGCATCCTGCAGAGGAAAAGCGAAAAGGTAGTCGGCACTTTTGAGCAGGACCGGCAGCATGGGTTTGTGGTGCCTGACGAGAAGCGCCTGGCCCAGGATATTTTTATCCCCAAAGGCATGGAGCAGGGGGCCAAAACCGGGGACAAAGTAGTGGTGGAAATCACCCGCTGGCCGGAAAAAAGGCGCAATGCGGAGGGGAAAGTGACTCAGATCATCGGCGCCAAAGGTGAGCCAGGGACCGATATTGAGTCGATTATCTGGAAATTCAGCCTGCCGCGGGAGTTTCCCAAGGATGTGATGCATGAGGTGGAGAAAATTGCCCCGGAGGTAAACCCGGCGGATATCGAAGGACGGGAAGACCTGCGGAACCTGCTCATGGTCACCATTGACGGGGAGGACGCCAAGGATCTGGATGACGCCGTAAGTTTGGAAATCCTGCCCAACGGCAATTACATGCTGGGTGTGCATATCGCTGATGTCGGTCATTACGTAACCTACGGCAGCGCCCTGGACAAGGAGGCTTACCAGCGGGCAACCAGCGTATACCTGGTGGACCGGGCTATCCCCATGCTGCCGAAGGAGCTTTCCAACGGTATCTGCAGCCTTAACCCGCGGGTGGACCGGCTGACTCAGTCTGTTTTTATGGAAATTGATGCTGACGGTAAAGTGGTCAATAACCGGGTGGTGGAATCGGTCATCAAAACCAATGAGCGGATGACTTACGGCAATGTTACCAGAATCCTGGTGGACCGGGACCCGGAGCTCAGGCAGCGCTATGATTACCTGGTGGAAACCTTTGAAAACATGGAAAAGCTGTGCCTGATCCTGAGGAAGCGCCGGCTTGACCGGGGGGCGATTGATTTTGATTTCCCGGAAGTCAAGGTGAAGCTCGATGAGCGGGGGAGACCGGTGGATATCGTTAAACAGGAACGGGGCATCGCCGACCGGATTATCGAGGAATTCATGCTGGTGGCCAATGAAACCATCGCTGAGCGCTATTTCTGGATGGAAGTGCCTTTCATGTACCGGGTGCACGAGGAGCCGGATGAAGAAAAGCTGACGCACCTGAACCTGTTCCTGGCCAATTTTGGCTTAGGCCTTAAAGGGATTAAGAAGATCCGTCCCCGGGCTTTCCAGGACATCGTCACACGGGTGGAAGGCCGGCCTGAGCAGCGGGTAGTTAACACCATCCTGCTGCGGTCCATGAAGCAGGCCAGGTACAGTGAGGAAAACCTGGGCCATTTCGGTCTGGCGGCCAAGTTTTATACCCATTTTACCTCGCCGATCAGGCGTTATCCGGACCTGGTCATTCACCGCATCATCAAAGAAATTATTCGACAGGGCAGCCTCAGTGACAAGCGCCGGGCCAAACTGGTCAAGTTTTTGCCGGATGCGGCGGTGCAGTCGTCAGAGCGGGAACGCCTGGCCATGGAGGCGGAACGGGACAGTGTGGACCTGAAAAAAGTTGAGTTTATGCAGGACAAGGTGGGCCAGGAGTTTGACGCCATCATTTCCAGCGTCACGCCTTTTGGTATGTTTGTCGAACTGGAGAACCTGGTGGAAGGCCTGGTGCATGTCACCACCCTGCATGACGATTTTTATGAGTTTGTGGAAAACCAGTACAGTTTGGTGGGGCGCCATACCCGCCGGATTTTCCGTATCGGCCAGCAGGTCCGGGTACAGCTTACCAGGGTGAATATTGACGAACGACAGCTGGATTTTGAGCTTTTGGAATAAAACCGGCACTGTTCATTGGATAAAGTTCCCCTTGACAAGAAAATGCTATATGCTATAATGATTTAGCAATACCGGCGGAGTGTGAATTGTTATGTCTACCAAGGAAATTGAAAACCGTAAAGCCCGGCATGACTATCACATTGAAGAGGTTTATGAAGCCGGCATTGAACTAAAAGGCACGGAGGTCAAATCCCTCCGGGCCGGCAAGGCCAACCTGAAGGACAGCTTTGCCCTGGTCAGGAATGGCGAGGTTTTTGTGCATAACATGCATATCAGCCCGTATGAGCAGGGGAACAGGTTCAACCACGACCCGACCAGGGTACGCCGGCTGCTCCTGCATAAGCATGAGATTAACAAGCTTATCGGGGCAACACAGCGGGAAGGCCTGACCCTGGTGCCGCTTAAGGTGTACTTTAAGAATGGCCGGGCTAAGATGGCCCTGGCTCTGGGCAAAGGGAAAAAGCTGTACGACAAACGCCAGGACATGGCCGAGCGGGATGCCAGGCGGGAAGTGGAAAAGGCTTTCCGGGAGAGGCAGAAAATTTAATACTCTGCGGAAAAGACGTTCTCAATCATGGGGGTGTCTGGTTTCGACGGGGGAAGGATAGGCATCAGTAGCGAGCCGGGGTTCCATCAGCCCGAAATACGGTGGACCTAACTTAAACGCAAACGACAATTACGCTTACGCTGCTTAATTGCAGCTAACCTCTAACCTGCTGTGCTCCGGGTGCGGGATTAGGGGTCAACTTACGGAGCTGGCTTAACCCCAATGCTCGGAGGGGTTAAGTGAAACTTATCGAGCTAACGACCCGGTAGCCTGTCGGTGGGCGCCCGGTGAGTGAAACTTAAAGCACCTGACTGCGCTCGGAGAAGCTTTTGTGGGTCCTCTTCCGGACAGGGGTTCGATTCCCCTCACCTCCACCAAAAAATCTACCATCTATTGATAAAAAGAATTTTATCGGTGGGTGGTTTTATTTTGCCCAACAACCCAGCAATAAAGCCGTTCCTGCATATAGCGGAGCGGCTTTTAGTATTTTGTGCTGTTCTGAAACGGTGTTTTCTTGGCATTTACAGGATTTAACCCTGCTTTTATTGGTAGTGATGGTAAGGATAATCGTTGAAAATAAGAGCAGGGGTGTGCGCCGCAAAGGGTAATCGTTGACAAATAGAAGAAACGTTAAACATTTGACTGCCTACCTAAAAGTATAGCACTATCATGACAGCAGGCCTAAGAAAAATTTCTGTGCGGCTTTGAGAACGTGTTAGGTTTTGTGTAAATGGATATAATATCCAATAAAGGAGATGACCATTTATGCAAACCATGCAAGACAAAACTATCAAAGAATTGGCCAAAGAATGCAAGACCGTAGAGGATGTTCATCAAATGCTCAGGGACCTTTTCAAAGATACTGTGAATGCTAAAATAAAGTGTACCAAAAACGCTAATGAAAAGTGTGCCACTAAAATAAGCCAGTAATGGCAAATACTATGCCTTTTCATGGTATTATCTTAATTGGTGTTGAACCAAAAAAGTAAT
>JBMOPI010000173.1:0-5308 GCA_049324975.1 Bacillota bacterium | reverse complement strand
ATCCTGTTTTCACCACCTTATCGCGTATTTGACCACTTCTATTATACCATTTAATGGCAAACCAAACAAGTGTTTTGTGTTGGTTGGAAGAATTTTTTACGAAAGCAGGAAATGGCATTCATCCCCCTCTTTGGAAGTGGGGGTCTTCTGCCTAGCAAGGATAAAACAAATAAGCTTCCGGGTTTAAAGCCGGAAGCTTATTTAATCTTATTTCGCCAAGAAATCTTTGCCTATGGCATCGGCAGCCATTATGGCATTATAAACCAGGTCAGGGGTTACGGGGAATGGCATGTTGTAGATGGTTTCTCCTTCGGCACAAGACATTTCAGCCACTTTCCTGATTTTTTCCGGGGAAATTTCTGTAACCCCTATCTGCTCCAGGGTAACAGGCAGGTCAACGGATACACAGAATTCAAGAACCTCTTCCAACTCCTCAGTACTGCGGTTTTCCATAATCATCTGGACAAGGGTTCCAAAAGCAACCTTCTCGCCGTGGTAATAGTGATGGGTTTTTTCCAAAGCGGTAAGACCGTTGTGGATTGCATGGGCTGCTGCCAATCCGCCGCTTTCAAATCCCAGGCCGCTTAACAGCGTATTTGCTTCAACTACTTTTTCAACGTCCTCTGTGGCCACATTCATCTCCACAGCCAGTTTTGCCCTCTTACCGCATTCAATCAGCAGGTCGTAGCAGAGTCTGGCCAAAGCCAGGGCAGCTTGTGCTGCGTTTCCTCCGGGCATGTTCTTGGCGGAAGCTTTGGCACAGGCATCCGCTTCAAACCACGTAGCCAAAGCATCCCCCATACCTGCTACCAGCAAACGGGCAGGCGCTTTTGCCACAACCTCCGTATCAACCAGAACCAGGTCCGGGTTTTTAGGCAGTATCAGGTAGCTTTCAAAAACTCCCTCGGGAGTATAGATTACTGCTAAAGCGCTGCAGGGAGCGTCGGTAGAAGCGATTGTCGGTACAATTACAACCGGCAGCTTCATATAGTAAGCAACCGCTTTGGCCGTATCCAGGGTTTTCCCTCCCCCGATCCCCATAATCAGGTTAACGCCGGCATTTTCCCCAATGTTTTTCAAACGGGTGATTTCCTCCATGGAGCTTTCCCCGTTAAACACTTCAAATGTAGCCGTAATTCCATTTTCGCTGAAGCTTGTCTCAACGGCTTGCCTTGTTATAGGCAGAGCTATCTTGTCACCTATTACAAGGACATTGTTGCCAAAGTTTTTGACCTGGGCCCCGATTTGCCGGATAGCCCCGCCTCCCTGTACATACCTGCCCGGTGAAATCATAATTTTCTGTGCCATAATGAACTCCTCCTTATTATCAATTTTATTTTAAATTACATTAAGGCCTTCAATAAATCCTTATGGGGTGCAGCAATAAACTCAGCTCCTGCGTAGAAACCGTCATCCTTCAGTCTGGCAACAGAAGCGTTAATACTTGAACGGACAGCACTTACCTCCCCGCTAACCAGGAAAAAGCTTTTGCCGCCCATGCCCCTGGCCAACCTTACCTCAAGGAGGTCGATATTTGCAGCTTTAGCGGCTGTATCGGCTGCCACGATGGCCGATGCCACCGAATAGGTCTCCACAATGCCGATTGAACGGATTTTTTCCAAACTGTTGGTACCCACCAGAGCCGGAAATACAGATTTGTGTACATTTGGCAGAACAAACCGGTCAATCACCTGGTCTCCCGCCTTGGCCGCCCCTGCTCTGAGGGAACTTTCCACGGCGCCTACATCACCGGCAACCAGGACTATAAACTTTCCGGGACAGACAGGCATGGCCTGAATCAGTTGAACATCTGCCGCTTTCACCATTTCGTCAGCAACTATTATGCCCCGGGCTATACTTTTAATTTCCAGTAATCCAACAGATGCTTTCAATTTTCCCACCTCCTCTAGTTTTCAATAACTATTTCTCTGTCGGAGACTGAGACCACCCGGCCGTTAATACTGGCATGAACGGGCACGCTCAGGGTTCCTTCAGGTGCATCAGCAATAATTTGTCCACATGTAACGCGGTCTCCTTTCTTTACTACCGGTTTGGCCGGTGTACCAACGTGTTGGTTTAAAAGGAGCGTTGCCCGGGTTGTGACAAAGGGCTGTGCACTTAGAGGAGCGGGAACGTTGTAAGCATCCATTTGCAGCCTGGAAACCAGCCGCTTAACGGGGATTTTTCTCATTTCCCGGTCAGAAGCTGTCTGAACCGGGCTGTTTTGGTAGGGGTTTTTTACTCCACCCGCCTGGAGTTTCTTTTTCAGCTCCGCGTTAATCCGGTTGGGCGCCAGGCCCATATCACAACCGTATATTTCACAGGCGCCGCACTGGCAGCAGAGGAAAGCCATGGTGAAATCTCCCGTAAACCCATTCACGCCCTGCCCTACCGCCCTCATCACTTTATGAGGTTCCATCCGGTGCCCCAACAGGTACCGGGGACAAATCTGGGTGCATTTATTGCACTGGCAGCAAACCGATTTTGCCCTTTTTAAGATATGGGACCACTGCACCTCCTTCCTGGCCGGCAGGGAATGATTAACAGGCAGGACAATCAGGCCTTTGGTAGTTTTTGTTACGGGCTTGTCCAGGTTATCTACTACGGAACCCATCATGGGCCCCCCTTCAACAACCTTAAATTTGTCCGGAATGGGACCGGCTTTATCCAAAAGCTCCCTGACAGATGTTCCGAGAGGCGCCCTGAAGGTTACAGGGTTCTGTACAGCTCCGGCAACAGTAACGTACTTTTCTGTCACAGGTTTGCCCTGCAGGGCATGTCCCACATTTATCAGTGTCTCCACGTTGATTACAACTGCGCCTGCATGCAAAGGAAGCCCGCCTTCCGGGACGATTCTTCCCGTGGCTTCATATAAAAGCACCTGCTCATCGCCTGCCGGGTAGAAATCTTCCAGCAGCTTCAAATGAATAATCCCCGTTTCTTTGACAGCTCTTTTCAGGGCAGTTACTGCGGCGGTGTACTTTTCCTTCAGGGCTATTATTCCCCTGGCAGCTCCGGTAATTTCAAGTACTCTTGTTAAACTTTCCACCAGAAATCCGGCTTCTTTATCCATGAGCTGCTGGTCTACCCTGAGCAGCGGTTCACACTCCGCACCGTTAACAACTACCACATCCACCTTTGCATCCAGCTTTTTGTATGTCGGGAACCCTGCCCCGCCGGCTCCGACTACTCCCGCCTGCTGAATTAATGCAATATTCTCTTTTGACATTTTTATTCACCTGCCAATCTTAGACGATGGAAAAACCGTCGACCAGAACACATCTTCTCTGCCTGGTAAAGGTTTTTGCCGATGTCAGTCCTTCCCCGGTGGGGCCTGCGATAGTGAAAGTGGTATGTCCTTCCCCGCCTATACCTATCCCGGCATAAGAGGGCCCGTTTTTAACAAAGATGGTAGTCTGAACTGCCCTGGCGAATGCACTCAGGTTGTCAATATTTTGTGAATGCATGACAGCTGTATGCCTGTTGCCATGTTCTACCCTTACAGCCACTTCAATAGCTGTTTGCACATCCTTTACCCGTACGATGGGCAGAATCGGCATCATCAGTTCTTCCATCACAAAAGGATGGTCTTCACCGGTTTCACATATAATAAGCTTTGTATCTGCCGGAACCTGTACTCCGATTTGCTGCAGTATATATTGCGCGTCTTTTCCCACAAATTCCTTATTTATCCCGCCGTATACTCGTTCCGGCTTAAGAGTACACCCTGCAGCCTGCACCTTTTCATCCCTGGTCAGCACCAGGTCCATGAGGGCTTTAATTTCATTAGCCCCTGCCAGGTAAGCGCCGTTCTGTTTCATATATGATATCAGTTGATTGGCAACGTAATCCACCACAATTACTTCTTTTTCTGCTATACAGGGCAAATTATTGTCAAAAGAAGCTCCCGCCACTATACTTTTTGCCGCCCTTTCCAGGTCAGCCGTCTCATCCACTATTACCGGCGGGTTTCCTGCTCCTGCCCCAATCGCCTTCTTTCCGGAAGACAATACGGCTTTTACCAGGCCCGGACCGCCGGTAGCTACCAAAATGTTAACATCGGGGTGCTCCATCATAGCCTGGGTATTGGCAAGGGAAGGATTTGCTACTGCAGTAAGGAGGTTAGCCGGCCCCCCCGCTTCCTGAACAGCCTTATTTAAAATTTCAATTGTTCGCAAAGACGAATTTTTTGCTCCCGGGTGAACACTGAAGACCACTGCATTTCCTGCAGCTACCATACCTATACTGTTGTTTATTACTGTTGCAGTGGGATTGGTAGAAGGTGTAATAGCTCCAATCACCCCGTAGGGGGCAAGTTCAATAAGGGTCAGCCCCCTGTCACCGGTAATGGCGCTGGGCTGTAAATTTTCAGTGCCTGGCGTCTTCCCGGCAGCTATCCGGTTTTTCATGATTTTATCCTCTACCCGGCCCATACCCGTTTCCTCAGCGGCCATCCGGGCCAGTTCCTCTGCTTGGTCGATTGCTGCCTGGCGCATAGCCTTCAAAAGTCTTTCCCGTTCTTCAATCCGCAGGCCAATTAATTCCTTTTGTGCACATTTGGCTGCCTTTACTGCTTCATCCATAGTTTCAAATATTCCGCCGGGATGACGGGTAGAACTTCCCGGTAAACTACCGTTCACTATTTTTTTTATGACTTCCTGGACAATGCGTTCCAGTTCTCTGGCTTCCACAGCCATTTTTCTACACCTCCTGACAGTCATTTAACACCTTTAGGCCTGCTTTGGCAACCCGGATATCTTCTTCCACAGAACCACCGCTTACGCCGATTGCACCAATCAGGCGCCCCTGGCAGTAAATAGGAAATCCTCCGCCAAAAGCCACAATCCGGCCCCCGTTAGTTGCTTCCAAGCCGTACAGTTCACTCCCCGGCTGCACCAAATCCGCCAGTTCATGCGTAGGCTTTTTCAGGGCAACGGATGTGAAAGCCTTATTGATTGCTATATCAACACTGGCCAGTAAAGCCTTGTCCATACGCTGGTAACTTTTCAGGTTCCCGCCGTCATCCACGATAGCAATGACCATGGGGACACCGATTTTGGCGGCTTCTTCCCTGGATTTTTCAATAACTTTCTGAGCCAGATCCAAAGTTATTCTCATTTGCGTTACCCCTTCTTTTAATTTTGTTTTCCTGCTGTGACTCCCCAGTTCCTCGATCACCAGCCGGGTTACAGTGTCCTTTAACTCACGCCAGTGAACGGTCCTGGCCATCACAAACAGGAGGTCAGAGAGCCTGTTAACGTACGGCAAAAGCCTGGGGTTTATTTTTTCTTCCCGGGCAAGGGCCGTC
>JBMOPI010000172.1:0-5339 GCA_049324975.1 Bacillota bacterium | reverse complement strand
CAGCTGAAGGAGCCATTCAGATGGCTATGGAGGCTGTCCCCATCACCATTCACGGCAGCAGATGCTTTGTGCTCGGTTTTGGGCGGACCGGAATGACCCTGGCCAGGATGCTAAAGGGTATTGGGGCCACGACTTATGTTGCGGCCAGAAAACCCGCTGATTTGGCCAGGATTCAGGAAATGGGCTTTGTGCCGCTGACCTTTGCAGAGCTGCCGGCGGTTATCCATAAAGCCGATATCATTTTCAATACCGTGCCGGCCATAATCCTGAACGAAGATTTGCTCAAGCTGGCCAATCCCGAGGTATATATCAACGACCTTGCTTCCGCGCCGGGGGGGACGGATTTTGCCGCTGCCGCCGAGCTGGGTATAAAAGCGGTACTGGCGCCGGGTTTACCGGGGATAGTGGCACCCAAAACCGCCGGCATGATTTTGGCCCGGGTTATCCCGCGCATCATCGGAGAACAGATGGCACTAACTTCGCCCACCAGTCCTGGAGTTAACAGGTTTTAGGCCGGAGGTGCTTGGAAACGTGCGCTTGAAAAACGTCAAAGTAGGGTTTGCCATGACAGGTTCACACTGCACCATAAAACAAGTACTCGAACAGGTTGCGTTGTTTGTAAAGGAAGGGGCAGATGTCACTCCGATTATATCGGATTCGCTGGATACTGCCGATACCAGGTTTGGTAAGGCTGCGGAACTGAAAAAAAACCTGCAGGAGATTACCGGCAAAGCGCCCATAAAATCCATTGTTACTGCCGAACCTATCGGTCCCAATAAGTTGTTTGATGTCGTGGTGGTGGCGCCGTGTACGGGCAATACCCTGGCCAAACTGGCCGGCGGTATTACCGACAGTCCTGTGCTGATGGCTATCAAGGCCCATCTGCGGAACCAGCGTCCGGTGGTGCTGTCCATTGCTACCAATGACGGTTTGGGCATGAATGCCAAGAACATCGGTCTATTGCTCAACACCAAGAACATTTACATGGTCCCTTTCGGACAGGATAGTCCCAAAGCCAAAGCCAACTCACTGGTGGCGAAGATTGAATTCCTGGTTGACACCACCGCGGAAGCGCTCGGCGGCAAACAAATACAACCCATACTGGTTATCTACTGATTTGGAACAGCCATGGTGCTTTAACTGTGAACCATCAATATACATAGCAACACATTTAAATTTTTGGGGGGATTGTTTTGACAAAGTATAATGTAGCAGTTGTGGGCGCCACTGGCGCGGTTGGACAAGAACTGCTGAAAATCCTGAATGAGCGCGATTTTCCGGTCAATGAACTGAAACTTCTGGCCACCGAGCGCTCAGCAGGTAAAAAAATTGCGTATCGCGGCAAAGAATATACGGTAGAGAACACCACCGCCGAGGCATTTGAGGGCGTACAGATTGCCCTTTTTGCCGGCGGCTCGGCCAGCAAGGATTTTGCCCGGGCGGCAGCGGCCAAAGGCGCGGTGGTGATTGATAATTCCAGCGCCTTCCGGATGGATCCGGATGTACCGCTGGTGGTGCCTGAAGTTAACCCTGAGGATGTGAAAGCCCATAAAGGGATTATTGCCAATCCCAACTGTTCAACCATTCAGATGGTGGTAGCTTTAAAACCTATCCATGACGCGGCTAAAATCAAAAGAGTGGTGGTTTCCACTTACCAGGCCGTTTCCGGCGCCGGCAAGGAAGCCATCGACGAACTGGAAGCCCAGGTGAAGGCGCTGGCCCACGGGGGAGAGGCGGAAATCAACGTGTTCCCGTACCAGATCGCCTTTAACCTGATCCCGCACATCGATGTCTTTACAGACATGGACTATACCAAAGAGGAATGGAAAATGGTCAATGAGACCAAGAAAATCATGCATGACGACAGCATCCAGGTAACCGCCACCACGGTCCGGGTGCCTGTTTACCGGAGCCATTCCGAGTCTGTCAACATCGAAACCGAGCGCAGGCTGAGTGCGGACGAAGCCAGGGAAGTCCTGGCTAAGGCGCCGGGGATTATCATTGTCGATAATCCGGCAAAAAAGGAGTATCCCATGCCGCTATATACCTCTGACCGTGACGAGGTGTTCATCGGCCGGATCCGTGAGGATAACTCCATCCCCAACGGGTTAAATATGTGGGTTGTGGCCGACCAGCTGCGTAAAGGCGCGGCTACTAATGCCGTACAGATTGCGGAACTGGTGATAAAATACAACTGCCTGTAAAAAGCAGTGCATTCAAATTTCTTAGGGGGAAGCAGAATGAAATACCTGGTCCAGAAATTCGGCGGCACCTCGCTGACTACCCAGGCATTGAGGGAACAGGTGGCCGAAAAGATTATCAGGGCCAAGGAAGAAGGTTACATGCCTGTGGTGGTGGTTTCCGCCATCGGACGTTCAGGCGACCCTTACGCAACAGATACCCTCCTTAAATTTGTGGAAGGCATCCATACCGACCTGCCGCTTAGGGAACTGGATACCCTGATGTCCTGCGGCGAAATCATATCCGGGGTGACCATGGTGGCCACCCTGGAGAAAATGGGCCACAAGGCCGTTTTCCTGACCGGCCCCCAGGCCGGCATCATTACCGACGACAACCACACCGACGCCCGGATTATCGAGGTAAAACCGGGCCTGATTCAGCGTTATGCCGCCAAAGGGATAGTCGTGATAGTGGCCGGGTTCCAGGGGGCGACCAAAGAAGGCGAAATCACTACCCTGGGCCGGGGCGGCAGCGATACCACCGCATCAGCCCTGGGCGTGGCTTTGGACGCTGAAGCTATCGATATTTACACCGATGTGGAAGGTATCATGACTGCAGACCCCAGGATTGTCAGTGACGCCAAAATCCTGGATTCCATTACTTACAATGAAATCTGCCAGCTGGCCCACGAGGGGGCCAAGGTGATCCACCCCCGGGCGGTGGAAATAGCCATGCAGAAGAATATCCCCATCAGGGTCAAGTGCACTTTTTCCGATGCGCCCGGTACGCTGATTACGGCTTACGGGGAAAACGGGACCATCGATATCAAGCGGGACCGGGTAATTACCGGAATAACTCATATCCCCAATGTGACCCAGTTAAGAATCCCCACGGCGGACCAGTTTGACGCGCCGCTTAAGATTTTTAAAGCCATGGCCGAGTCCGGCATCAGTGTTGATTTTATCAATGTACACCCGGAGATAGTCATCTACACTGTAAAGAATGAGGTTAGCGCAAAAGCGGTTCAACTTTTGGAGAGCATCGGCTTTAAGCCCGGGGTTACAGCCGACTGTGCCAAAGTCTCGGCGGTAGGCGCCGGGATGGCCGGGGTGCCGGGGGTAATGGCCATGATCGTGGAAGCGATCACAGCCGAAGGCATCAGGATCCTGCAGACCGCGGACTCCCATTCCACTATCTGGTGCCTGGTCCGGCAGGATGAGATGGAGAAGGCCATCAGGGCGCTGCACAGGAAGTTTGGCCTGGGAGATTAATTGCCGGGCTGGGATAAATTAAAAAGACTGGAAGGTGAAAGACTTGACTGATTTTGGACGGTTGATTACCGCCATGGTGACCCCTTTTGACGACAACCTGGCGGTGGATTACAATCAGGCCAGGGCCGTGGCCAGACACCTGATTGAAACCGGTTCCGACAGCATCGTTGTGGCCGGTACCACCGGTGAGTCACCGACTTTAACCAAAGAGGAAAAACTGGAACTTTTTCGAGTTGTGGTTAACGAGGTGGGCGGCCGGGCAAAGGTAATTGCCGGTACAGGCTCCAACAATACAGCGGAATCGGCTGCCTTAACCAGGGAAGCTGAAAAAACGGGCGTGCACGGTGTTATGCTGGTCGCCCCTTATTATAATAAACCGCCCCAGGAAGGGCTTTACCGGCATTTTAAAGCTATTGCCGGGGCCACATCACTACCGGTCATGCTTTACAACGTGCCGGGCCGTACAGTGACGAACCTGATGCCGGCGACAGTGGCCAGACTGGCGGAAATCGACAACATTTTTTCGTTAAAGGAAGCCTGCGGGAACCTCGACCAAATCAGTGAACTGCGCATAACCCTGCCGGATGATTTCATCATTTACAGCGGTGACGATTCCCTCACCCTGCCTATGCTTAGTGTAGGCTGCTACGGCGTAGTAAGCGTCGTGGGGCATGTTGTGGGCCGGCAGATGCAGGAAATGATCGGCGCTTTCACCGCCGGTGATCACAAACGGGCCTGGGAGCTGCACTTAAAGCTGTTCCCGGTATTCAAGGCGCTTTTTGTAACCACCAGCCCTATTCCGGTCAAGGCGGCCATGAACATGACCGGCATCGACGTCGGCGGCTTACGCCCACCCTTGGTGGCTGCCGGAGAGAAGGAAGCCGCAGTGATTGCCGAAGCGCTGAAGGGCGTTGGGGTGATGTAATTATCTCTTAATACTGGAAACGACTGAACGACGCGGGAGGACCGCGTCGTTTTTACGGGAGCTGTTTTTCCCGCCGGAATTGTTGATGACCCATAACTTTTTAAGTGGGCATTTTAATTAAAAAATTAGTAGAAAATATCGAAAATTGTAATTAAAGGACATAAAAAACATATAAGGGAAGAGAAGGAATTATTAATAATTTGTAGTATAACTATATTTGAAAACTAAAGTTAATTCCTGTAAAGGGCAAACCCGTCGAAAGGCGGGGACGCAAAGCCGCGGGTCTTCGGGCCGGGATATCCCTTCTGATGACAGCCGGGCTACTAAGGAATAGTATATTTAGCTGTATTTATTATACTATCTTTGTTGAGTAGCTCGATAAAGGTAGTTTTTTATTTAGTTTATTGAATCATGCTAACTGACTTTTCGGACATGCAGACGGCCTTTTTAGACAATCATGAGAGGTATGCAAAGATAAATAATAAATAATAAGGGGTTAATTAGAATTATGGAAGGAATATCTTATCCGATGCAGTTTTTGATTTCTTTCCCGGAAGCCGCCCTGCTGGCGTTACTGGGCTTATCAATACTGGGCATTAAACCAACCGGGAAGCAAATCCTATTGATTGGCTTCATCCAGGCGGGCTTTGGCGCTTATGTCCGCTGGCTGCCCTGGCCCTTCGGCGTGCACACAATTCTACAAATAATTTCTTTGTCTTTGCTCATATATCTTGTGATGCTCATTCCGTTAAAACTTAGTTTTCTGGCTGTTTTATCGGGGTTTTGCATATATATTAGCGTGGAAGCAGTATTGCTTCCGATTTCACTTGCTTTAACAGGTCTGTCACTGCCGGTGGTTTTGCAGAGTTTCTGGCTCCAGTTGGCTTTTTGGCTGCCCCAGGCCGTGACTGTAATCCTTATTATAATTTTAATTTGCCGCAATAAAGTTAAGTTAACTGAAT
>JBMOPI010000171.1:0-5371 GCA_049324975.1 Bacillota bacterium | reverse complement strand
CCCAGCCGGCTCATCCGGTTGCTGACGTTCTCCAGCCCGAGGAACATGCTCCCTTTGAGCTGGGCCTTGGCCCGCTGCACTTCCTCCGCCGATATGCCCTGCTGCTTGATGTCTTTCATTTCCCTGGAGATCAGGGCCAGTACCTGGTCAAGGTTTTCCCGGCTTAAACCGGTATAGACGGTGAAAAGGCCGGCATCCCGGTAAGAGCTGTGATATGAATAAACTGAATAGGCCAGCCCCCGTTCCTCCCTGATTTCCTGAAACAGGCGGGAACTGATGCCGCCGCCGAGGATACTGTTTAAAACATGCAGGTGATAAGTTTTTTCATGGTCCAGCGGCAGGCCGGGAGTGCCAAGGCACAGGTGTACCTGCTCCGTGTCCTTTTGTTTGCCTGTAATCCGGGCGCTGGCCACCGGTGTCCGGTATTCCCTGCGGGACGCACTGCCGGCAAAGGAGGAGAAGAGCGGGGCCAGCCGCGCCACCACGGTTTCGTGCCTGATACTGCCGGCCACGGCAATAACCAGGGATTCCGGCACATAGAATTTTTTATAGAAATCAACCATCTGTTCCCGGGTCGTGGCCCTGATTACCTCGGTAGTACCGATAACCGGCCGGCCCAGGGCATGCCCGTTCCAGATGGTGCTGGTAAAAAAGTCGTGTACCAGTTCGTCCGGCGCATCTTCATACATCTTGATCTCTTCAATGATGACGTTTTTTTCCTTCTCCAGTTCTTCCGGCTGGAAAAGGGAATTAAAGAACATGTCGGCTAATAGATCGACAGCCACGTCCAGGTGCTCGTCCAGTACCTTGGCATAGTAACAGGTATATTCCTTGGAGGTAAAAGCGTTAAGCTGCCCGCCGACGGCATCCAGGCTTTCTGCAATCTGCTTGGCGGTGCGGTTTTCCGTTCCCTTGAACATCATGTGTTCTATGAAATGGGCCATCCCGTTGATTTCCGGGCCTTCGTCCCGGGACCCGGCCCCTACCCACAAACCGATGGAGACAGAACGGACATGAGGAATTTCTTCCGTAATTATTCTGACTCCATTGGGCAGGGTTTCTTTTTTATACATCTAAAAGCCCCCTTAATAATTACTTGTTGGTACACGCCTATCTTTAATTCGAGAATATCGACAAAATTCCTTTAAATTTTTTCTCAGCCCACCATTTTTTAAACATTTCCCACCATGTCCGTTCAGGTACATCAACTGCCACAGCCAGGTCTGACCTGCCAATCAGCTGACCGTCCAAATATACTGTCACCGATCCCGCTTGCCGGCCTTTTTGCACCGGCGCCGTGAGGCCGGGACTGATTTCGGTCTTGATTTCCAGGGCTTCCGGCCTGTCTTTGGGTACCAGCAAAGCCAGGTCACCGGTAAATCTTACCGGCACTGAATCCATTGTCCCCTCCCGTACCGGCACCGAACGGAAAATTTCACCGGTTACGGCCACCTGCCGGAATTCGAAGTTAGCAAAACCGTACTCGAAGAGCCTGACGGTATCCCCATAGCGGTCCCCGCTCTTTAATACCACAGCCACCAGGCGCCGGCTGTCCTTGCTGGCGGAAGACACCAGGCACTGCCCGGCTTCCCGGGTCGTGCCGGTCTTCACCCCGTCGGCCCAATGATACTGCCATAACAGTTTGTTGGTATTCTTGAGCTTGCGGTCCCAGCTTTTCCCGTACCAGTCGATGGTCTGCTCCCTGGTGCTGACGATTTCCCCGAATTTCGCGTTCATCAGGGCATGCACGGCAATCAGTCCCAGGTCGTAAGCCGTGGTGAAATGCCCTTTGGCCGGCAGCCCGTGCGGATTGACAAAATGTGTATGCCGGGCGCCGATAGCATAGGCTTTTTTGTTCATCAAAGCCGCAAATCCTTCTATACTGCCGCCGATATGCTCGGCAATGGCGGCACAGGCGTCATTGCCGGATTTCAGCAGCGCCCCGAAAACCAGGTCGGACAGTTTTAACCTTTCCCCGGCCTCCAGGTAGATGCTTGACTCTCCCACCGCCGCCGCTCCGGGACTTACCGTCACTATTTCATCAGGGGCACCCAGTTCCAGGGCCAGGAGGGCGGTCATGATTTTGGTGGTGCTGGCCGGCGGCCTTTTCTTATGAGGATTTTTGGCAAATAAGACCTGACCGGTGCGGGCATCCATCAATACCGCAGCATCGGCGCTGATATATGGTTCCTGTGCCGCTTGGGCGGGGGCTGAATGGAAAATAAGGACGAAAACCAAGATAATTGCATGGTATTTGGATGATAGGTTCAAAAACCGTCACCTCGATAAGACTCGTAACAAATTCCAGGGGTAGGTTAAAAATCCGAATGACATTGCGAAGTGAGTTAGTCCTGCTTCACGGAGTGAGTAAAAAATGAGTCTGGCTGGTTCCCGAAACTTTTACATATAATACAGAACAGACCATTTTTTCACTGCTCCGCAGTATAAATCAGGCTAACCCGGTGCTTTGCATCGGCTAAGCCTGATTAAACGAACGCAGTGTTAGCAGGACTATGAAACGGAGCATCGGTCATGAGGATTTATAACCTACCCCTGACAATTTAGGAGAAGTATTTCAAAAACCAAAATACGGTTTAACTACCCTGAATTATGTCCGACACCCTTACGAACTGGTAACCTTCCTTCTTGAGCTTTGCCAGCAGGGACGGCAGGGCTTTTACCGTAGGCGCGGTGGGATGCATCAGGACAATAGCCCCGTTATGGGCCTTGGTCGTTACCTTCCTGATGATTTCCGCCGGGGCCGGTTTCTGCCAGTCAATAGTGTCAATGCTCCAAAGAATGGTTTTATAGCCGTTTTCACCGGCGGCCTGCAGTACCTGTTCGTTAAATTCGCCGTACGGCGGGGCAAATAACGAAGTTTTATGCCCGGTAAGTGCCTGGATAATCTTCTCGGTTTTCAGAATCTGTTCGATGTTTGCCTTTTTATTTAAATAAGTGGGGTGGGGATGGGAATATCCATGGTTGCCTATCTCGTGTCCGGCTTGCGCCATTTCCTTTGTTAGTTCAGGAAATTTTTCCGCCCATTGGCCGCCGATATTAAAAGTCACCTGTACATCATTTTTTTTTAAGATGTCCAGCATCTGTGGAATGAATTCCTCACCCCAAACAACATTCACCGTCAGGGCAATTTTTTTGGCCCCGGCGCTGCCCTGATAGATAGGTTCATAACGGCTGGTGGCCGGCGCCAGGATATTGTATTGGATCATTTTGTACATCAGTACGAGAGCCAGCAAAACGACCAATAAGACCAGGCTTTTCTTTAGTATCCGGGAATATTCCAGGTAATAGACCCGCATCTGTTAACACCTCCGGGAAACTTGTATCTGAAGAAATATATATGCATCCAAGTCTCCGGGTAGTACAAAAAAACCTCCCGCTTTGTACGGGAGGCAAAAACATTATTCGACTGAAGTTGCCAGCTTTTCTTTAACCATCGACCAGAATCCGTCCGCTTCAAAACCCAGCCGCCAGACGGCGATACCGCCCAGGCCGTATTGCTTGACCAGGTTCAGCTTCAAAGCGGCGCTCTGGTTGCTCTCGAACCAGACTACGTGTTTCCTGCCATCCTGCCAGTAATAATAATATGGCACATTGGCCTGAGCGTCCCATTTTACGGTGGCGCCGGTCTGAATTATCTTGGCCAGCGCACCGGAAGCCGGAATGGCCCGGGTGGTCTTACCGCTGGCAGTGTCCCAGACGTAGCCGTAAACACCTATTCCCATCAGTACTTTTTCTTTGGGGACCTGTGACACAGTATACCTGACCACCTGCTCCACCCATGCCAGGGATGCCACCGGACCGGCCGGACCGCCGAACCAGTGTTCATCATAGCTCATGATCAACAACTGGTCCACAGTTTTGCCCAGTGCGGCGTAATCAAAGGCTCCGCTCCAACCATGCTTGACATTGTCCTCGGTTTTGGCCGGAACTGACATAGTAACCAGCAGGTTTTTTTCCTTCAAAGCCCTGCTCAGCCTGGTCATAAAAGCGCTGAGAGCTTCCCGGTCAGCAGGGGCCACATTTTCAAAATCGATGTTTACGCCATTATACCCATTATCCACAATAAGCCTGATGATATTTTTAATGGCGTTGTCCTGAGCCTTTTCATTGGTCAGCACATTATGGACAGCATCACGGCTGAAACCCTGTCCGGCCCAGTTATGTATGAGCGCCAGTGTCTTGATGACGGACTTGGCCGATGCATTGAGGGCTTCTCTGGGCGCCTTGCCTTTAACATTCCCTTCCCGGTCCATCTGGAAGGAAAAGGTGGCCACCGCGGTAACAGTCTTTTCGTTGTTTTTAACTGATTTCAGCGACCGGTCGTCGCCTTCCCAGTCTTCGGCGTAGTAACCGAGGACTTCTTTTGTCTGCGGCGGCATACTCTGAGCCTTAATCGCCCGGTTGACATCTTTAACCAGGCCGAGGACACCGGAACCACTTTTGATTTTAGCGGGTTCCCTGTTTTCTTCTGCTACCGGAGTTGTTGGCTGTTCTCCGGCCAGGGCGACACCGTACATACTGCCAAACAAAATTACCGCAGCCAGGAGAAGTTTTAATACAATTCTCCCCATTCTCCTCTCCCTTCCGGCAAAATTTCAGTCTCACATCAGTACCAGTATATTTAGAAAAATTCTATACCGCAAAGATGGAAAAAACGCCACCGGCTGGATAAGCAGCAAGGGGCAGCCAAAATCGCCAGATGCAGCAAAAAGCCATACTTTTTGGACAGGCTGGAATAATTTTTCAAGAAGATTATGCGTACAAACAAAAAATGGTTAGGGTTAAAAAATCCTAACCATGCTTGGAAAAATATAAATGCTCCGTAAGCGACCTGTTTCAATCTTATACACTCCAATTCTTTCTCCAAGGTAATCGGACATCCGCTACGATAAAAGCTTTGCCCGTTAATCCCCAAGTCCTTACTATGCTGGGAACCAATTAAACTTTTTACGGAACCAATCGGATAGCTCCTTATTAATTGAAGTAATCCAAATAACATAAAAACCAATTACAATTATTGTTATCAATGTAAATAAAAAGTCAAAGATTAAAAATTTATAATAAGTAATAATATAACTTTTAATAAATATGTAAATTTGAACATACCCAATCAGTCGTATTGCGACTAATATTATTCCATCATTTTTGTTAACTAAAAAATCCGAAAGAATAATCTTTTTATCCTTTAGCTTTATGGTACAAAAAAATAAAAATAAGAAATGATGTAATGCCCCCGATTGTCAAGACACAAATTTGAAAAATTTAAGATAAATTCCCCCTTCTTCAAAATGTGTCATATTGCCTGTTCTTGTGCATCGTTTTGCGCATAATAGATGTTGGCAGGAGTTGC
>JBMOPI010000170.1:0-5393 GCA_049324975.1 Bacillota bacterium | reverse complement strand
ACCGGCAGGACAAAAATTTTGCCGTCGCCGACATGGCCTTCTTTATTGATGGAGATGATAGTCTCTACTACTTTTGGGACATCCTCATCCTTGACAATAATGTTCAGCATCCTTTTGGGAATCAGCCGCCCGCCCTTTAACATGCTCTCCAGAATCAGGTCCCGGTTCTCGTCGGGAGCCTTGTCCAGCAGGGCCAGGTCTTTGAGCATCTTGCCCCGGCCCATTACCTTGGTGGCGGTCAGCCGGCAGAACCCGGCGTCAGCCAGGGCGTTTCTCGTTTGGCCGACCTTGTTCATCCGGATGATTGCGATAATTTCTTTCATGGCCGACCCCTCCTACAGCTCTTTTTTGCCGCTGCTGATGGTGTATACCTCTTCCACCGGGCTGACGAAAATTTTACCGTCGCCGTAACGGCCCTGTTCGCCGGTCTTGGCGTTTCTCATGATGATACTGATCACGTCGTCCTTGTCTTCGTCACGGACCACAATCAATAACAGTTCCTTGGGGATTTCGTCATAAACAACGTCGCCGACAATAACACCTTTTTGTTTACCCCGGCCCACCACGTCAATTTTGGTTACGGCCGGAAACCCGCCATCATTTAATTCCGCTAAGATCTGGTTGGTTTTTTCAGGACGTACAACAGCTTTAATCATTAACATTGGCCTCAGTCCTCGCTTTCTAGTTTTATTTAATCTTAATTAATCCAGGATCCCGTGGGCCATCAGGAGTTCTTCCAGGCGGTCCTGGGTCATGGGATTGGGAATGACAAACATTTCGTTGCCGTCTATATTTTTGGCCAATGTCCGGTACTCATCAGCCTGAGGCTGGCTCGGATCATAGTCAATTACAGTCTGCTTATGGATCTCGGCTCTCTGTACCATGTTGTCCCGGGGCACGAAGTGGATTAACTGGGAACCCAGCTCCTTGGCAAAGTTGGTCAGGAGTTCCAGCTCGTTGTCCACCTTCCGGCTGTTGCAGATAATGCCGCCTAACCGTACGCCGCCGGTCTGGGCATATTTCTTGATACCTTTGCAGATGTTGTTGGCCGCATAGAGCGCCATCATCTCACCGGAAGCAACGATGTAAATTTCCTGAGCCTTGCCTTCCCGGATCGGCATGGCGAAACCGCCGCAGACAACGTCGCCCAATACGTCATAGAAAACATAGTCCAGGTCGTCAGTGTATGCGCCCAGGGACTCCAGCAGGTTGATGGAGGTGATGATACCCCGGCCGGCGCAGCCTACGCCCGGTTCCGGTCCGCCGGACTCCACACATTTGGTATTGCCGTAACCGTCCTTGATGATATCCTCCAGGTCGATGTCCTCGCCTTCTTCCCGCAGGGTATCCAGTACTGTCCTCTGGTTTAAACCGTGGAGCAGCAGCCGGGTTGAATCAGCTTTGGGGTCACAGCCGACCACCATTACTTTCTTGCCCATCTCGGCCAGCGCGGCCACAGTGTTCTGGGTAGTAGTGGATTTACCGATACCACCTTTTCCGTAAATAGAAATTTTTTTGGTGTGTAATGCTCTCCCTTAACGGAAACAGGATTTCTAGGATCAATCACCTCCCGTTAAAATACTTTTAGTAATAAGCTGTTAAGTAAAAAAGATAATAAGAAAGACACCTTGCCCACGCAAGCAAATACTCTGCGCTGAAACAAGGCGTCTGTGCCTTACGGAAACTTCGACGTTGCTGGTAAACTACGGTGTTGAAAAAGACTTCGATGGCCGAATAAAAAAGCGCCTTCCGGTGGTTACCACCAAAAGGCGCCTGTGCCTCAATAGTACAATCGTTGTACCGTGAAGTTTTGTAAATTAATTTTGTGCGGGTAAATAAAAAACCTTTCGGAGTTATCCGAAAAGCTACTTTGCTCTAAGTACGTCAATGTACCTGTATTTAATATGTTTGAATGATAACACATCCGGCGGCAGAGTGTCAATAGTTTTTTTAAAAAAGGTTTGATCCATTCCATTCTTGATTTTGTAAACGCTTGTAAGGCGAAGAACCTACATGAATAAGGTCTACTGCAAAGCTATTTTTTCCAATTACTTGCTTCACCGCACATATTTCCCCCTTTATATCATATTAAATTCCAATCTTCCATAATCTTAATTAATTTATCTGCATAATTAGGGTCCGTGGCATACCCGGCATTTTGAAGTCCTTTGGCCCACTCAACAGGATCACTACTATTAAAAAGAGACTTATACCTTTTATTTTTCTGTAAAAATTCACTATGTCCTTGTATTGATTCTTCAAAATTATTATAAGCTCGAAAATCGGCAAGTACTTTTATTCTCTTTCCATTTACAACCTCGTGAGTCCAACTAGATACACTTCCGGCAGGCCCTTTACCTTTTATACCAAATAAATTGTAACTATATTTTCCTGAATTCACATCTGTCGGAACAGATTTTCCGTAATTGGATTCTAATATAGCCTGTGCTGTAGTTATGGCCGCAGGAACACCAGTTTTCTGTTCATCATTTGGGGCAGCTTTAAAAACTGCTTCCACAAATTCTTTTTTAGATAATTTGGATGTAATTGGTTTAGGTGCCTTTATATCTCCCCTAACAGCTTTACCAGAGAGTAACATTGCCCATGTATAAATACCTACTTTTCCATAATAATCTCCGGTATTACCAAGCTTATTGTAATCTTTAAAAGCATTCACTGCCCCCAGTGTCTGGTCCCCAAAATATCCGGTAGCGCTTGCTGGGATTTTATATCCTTTGGCTATCAATAAATTTTGAAGTAATGCAACCTGTGCTCCCGACATCTCTTTTTTCAACGTCGGAAATCCGGCCACATCTTTTAAGTCTATCCTTCGCTCGTCCTTTGTAGGTTCATTACCGCCGCCACCACTACCTCCATCATCTTCAGGCGGCGAATAAACATTTACTCTGCCTTGACCGTTGTTCCATGTTCCATCCCACGTTACAGTAAAGCCTGTCCCTTCAAAGGCATCACGAACCGGATAATCTGTAACCTGTAAAATAGGTTCTGCCATTATCCCGAAGTTCAACTTGAAATTGATAAACATCATCAATATAAAGCGGTACATTTCGCACAAAGTTGGCATGGCCGGTCGGGTCAATATTGTTGATGGGGTTGTTGCCAACATAGGCATACGGATTCTGTGAAGCCGGTGAAACCGCAAATCCTTTGAAAGCGTCTGCCTGAGTGAAGCGGCCTACAGCCGGGTCGTACCATCGGGAGTTATAGAACATCAACCCTGACTTGGGGTCATACTCCTTGCCTGTTATACCCTGGAAACTATAAGGCGCAAGTGTGCCGGCAAACATCCCGCCGAAGGCGTCGAACCGGTATTTAACGATGTTATCGCCTAAATGGTCGGTAAGGTCCGTCACATTGCCCAGGGCGTCATAGTTATAATACATCAGACCGCCCCTGGTCCGAAGGTTGCCGTAACGGTCATCGTCTTTGCGTCCATGGTACCCGAACATGTTGCGGGCAAAGACCTGATCATTCCCTGTATAGTATTCGGCTAAGGGACCCCCTTCTCCTTCATATTCCTTAAGCACACTGGTTCCGTTGAAGAGGTAGTTGGTGGTTTCATTCCGCAGTTTGTAATCTTTGCCTTCCGGTGCCCAGTACTCCTCGCTCCGTGATGCCTTGCGGCCGAAGCCGTCATATTTATAGTTAAGCGAAGTCCCGTCCTCGAAATAGGCATCACTCAAACGTCCTGCACTGTCGTAATAGTAGTCGGTAATGCCCTCGGTGCTGTACTTGGTAATCAGGTTACGCCGGCATCATATTCATACTCCGTATCCCCGGCCGCAACAAGCTGCTCTGCCTCGTTATAACGGTATTCGGTAACCCCCTGGTCGTTGGTCATTTTGGTGCGGTTACCGACCTCGTCATACTCGTAGGTTACTTCCGCCTGCGGCTCAATCAAATAAGCAGGCAGTTCAAATCCGAAGGGATTTGTGCCGGGTTTTTCAATGGGGTTTCCAAACTGGTCCTTATACCAGCCTTTATGCTTCCCGCGGTCGCGGCCCTGGCCTTTACCATTGCCTATGCCGCGACGGTCATCTTTACTGCCACCGCTACCGTTGCCACCTCCGTTGTCTCCGCCACCGCCTCCGTTGCCACCGCCTCCGCCTCCGTTACCGTTACCGTTGGAGGCAATAGTAATACTAAGGCCCTCTGAATTCTGGGTCTTTGCATTTCCTTTGCCTTTACCATTGCCGGGGTTTTGGGCATTATCCTTATTCCCTTTATCTGCATTACTCTTATCTTTGTTTACCCCGTCCGCCGGCGGCGGGTTGACACTGTTAGGGGGAGTGAGGTAGGTATCCCTGATTTTTTTGATTTTGTCAATAGGATAAGTAACCTTGGTCAACCTGTAGAGGGGGTCATATTGATAAGCGGTCGTAGCGCCATCCTCTTCCACCTGGGCGGTGCGGTTACCCATCTGGTCATAAGTATAATCAAAGCTTGCGATTAAACCCTCGGGTCCCTGGTGTTTGATAGAGCTGAGGTTGCCCGCAAGGTCATAATTCTGAACCGTCTCGGTATTATTTGGACGTTTCAGCGATGTTAAGCGACCTAGAGGGTCATATTCAAATCTGGTCACCCGGTCATCCGGGTCGGTATGCGTCGTGAGCCGGTTTAAGGCATCATACTGGTAACGGGTCACCCGTCCTTCAGGGTCTGTCACCTGGGTGCGTAACTAAATACACTTCCAGCAGACCCCTTACCTTTTATTTGCAAAAGCACAGAAAAGCCAAAAGGCGAAAACCTTAAAAGATCTTCGCCTTGAACATTTACAGTGACTGTCAACTTAATAAAGTTTAGGAATTCCGGATTCCGGTTCCTTTTCGAGATTTCGTGGAATCCAACCTAATCTTATTAATTTCACTTGATCTTTGTCCATTACAAAATCAATATAGTATTCATCTAAAGAATAACTTAAAACTTCATACCCATCTTCTTTACTAGATTTTACAGCTCCGTATTTTTGTTGAATATCTTCTTTTAAAGAACCAATTTTTATTCCTCGTGACGTAAAAAACCTTTCGGACAATACGTCAATTTGGGAAATAGAGTAATTCTCAATGGCCTTGAAGTCTGTAATATAGATTTTAAAATCCTTGAAGTCATGAACATATGATTTGTAACGTAAATTTTCAAATGGATTGCCAACAAAATTACTTCCAATTTCCTTTATGCCTTGTTTCTCTAAAAACTCACTTCCTTTCCAATCTTCACCAAGCGAAATCGAAATAGAATTATCATTTATATCAAAATCATTTTTAGTAAGCGCTGGAGCATGGATAACTTCTGGCGTTTTTTTGTTTCCTTCTTGACTATTTTTTATTTCTTTTTGATTATTATTATTTGTTAGAACTTCTTGGTTGTTTTTT
>JBMOPI010000169.1:0-5465 GCA_049324975.1 Bacillota bacterium | reverse complement strand
CAGATGAGCGTGAAAGCCCGCCGCACCATTGAAGAGGCGGAAGTAGTTGTGGGCTACAAAACATATATTGAGCTGATCAGGCCGCTGCTGGAGGGCAAGGAGGTTTTAAGTTCCGGTATGACCAAAGAGGTAGACCGGAGCAGGACCGCTATCGACCGGGCGCTGGCCGGCGACCGGGTGGTGGTGGTGAGCAGCGGCGATCCGGGTGTTTACGGCATGGCCGGTATTGTGCTGGAACTGCTGGAAAAGGAAGGCCTGACCGGGCGGATAGACGTGGAGGTAGTGCCCGGCATCACATCAGCCACCGCTGCCGCAGCTTCATTGGGCGCACCGCTGATGCATGACTTTGCGGTAATCAGCCTGAGTGACCTGCTGACACCATGGGAAGTGATCGAGAAGCGCTTGGAACTGGCGGCCGCAGGTGATTTTGTGACCGTTCTCTACAACCCGGTGAGCAAAAAAAGGACTGAGCAGATCAAGACAGCACGGGATATTTTCCTCAAGCACAAGAGCGGCAGCACCCCGGTGGGCATTGTCCGCAATGCCAAACGGGCCGGGGAAGAAGTGGTGATATCGGATCTGGAAAATTTCCTGAACCACTCTATTGATATGTTTTCCGTGGTCATTATCGGCAACCGGCAGACTTACCGCAGCGATTTCTTTATGCTGACTCCGCGGGGATACCGGATATGAACGGTAATGGGGGACCGGAATTTTGAGGAAGCACTGGATGAGCGGGCGTGGGTATGAGCTTTTATCCGGGCACCGACCTTAGACAGGGGGGAAGGAAAGCCTATGATTTTGGTACTTGGCGGTACCGCAGAGAGCCGGGAAATTGTCTCGCGCCTAAGGGTTTGCGGGATGCCTGTGATGGCGACGGCAGTAACGGACTACGGCGGTAAGCTGCTGCGGGAATCCACGGAGGAGCGGGGGGAACGCCCGGAGATACAGGGGGAGCACTTGAAAACCCCGGGGAAACGCCAACAGGTACGGATTTTGACCGGGGCGCTGGATGAAGCCTCCCTGGCACGGGTGATTACGGAAAACCGGGTGACAGCAGTTATTGATGCCACCCATCCCTATGCCGGTAATATCTCCTGCACCGCGGAGGATATCACCGCTAAATTGGGAACCACATATATTCGTTACCTGAGACCGGCAGCGGCCTTTGATGACCACCCCCTGATTCGCCGGGCGGCGACTTGGGCAGAGGCGGCAGATATGGCGATGGAAGCGGCAGAAGCGTCAGTGAGGACTGCAGAATCAGGCAAAACGGTTTTTTTGACTATCGGCAGCAAGAATCTGCGACCTTTTACAGAAGCGGCAAAGGAAAAAGACATCCGGTTAGTGGCCAGGGTACTGCCGGACCCGGCAGTGCTGGCGGAGTGCCTGAAGTTGGGGCTTATGCCGCGGGATATCATAGCCTGCCAGGGGCCTTTTGACGAGTCTATGAACCTGGCCATGCTGACCCATTGCAGAGCAGGCGTGCTGGTGACCAAAGACAGCGGCGCCATCGGCGGAACCGAAGCCAAACTGGCTGCCGCGCGGGCCCTGCATATTCCGGTGGTGCTGGTGGAACGGCCAGAGGAAGGAAAGGAAGGGCCGGACCGTAACCTAAATTTAACGGGTAAAACAGTGGTTAGCGACATAAATAAACTGATAAGGATGGTGTCAGAAAATGAATCAGGCGATAATCATACTGGGACACGGGAGTAAGGCACCCGAAGCGTTGGAAACCCTAAAGCAGTTCGGCAGGATGATCAAGGCGGCAACAGCGGCAAATATTGTTGAGATTGCCTCCCTGCAGTTCAACCGGCCCGACCTTTCAGAAGCCATCAGCAGCGTGGTCAGCCAGGGAGCGCAGAAAATCGTCATTGTCCCGCTGTTTTTATACAAAGGTGTGCATATCCAGGAAGATATCCCCGCTATGCTGGATGAAGAAAAGAAAAAGTTTCCGCAGGTGGAGATGGTGCTGGCCGACAGTATCGGGGCCGACCGGCGCATCGTGGATATTGTGTGTGACCGGATCAAGGAGGTTTCTTAATTGGATTACGTCAAAAACCCCCGGGAAATCGAAAACACCAGTATGGATATTATCGAAACCCACCTGCCGCACTTAAAAAAGCTGCCGGACGGGGAGCGGGCCATTATCCGCCGGATTGTGCATACTACGGGTGATATTGAGTGTGCGCAGTTGGTAAGAATCCATCCCCTGGCGGTGGAAACCGGAATCGCCGCCATCCGGGCCGGCCGGCCGGTGGTTACCGACGTGCACATGCTTCAGGCCGGCATCAACGGCAACAAGCTGAAAGAGTTCGGGATGGAGACTTTTTGTTATATCAGGGACCCGCGGGTGGTGGAAGAAGCCGCCATAACCGGCGAGACCAGGGCTATGGCCGCCATGCGGCTGGCCAAGCCGCAGCTTGACGGCGGCATCGTGGCTATCGGCAACGCCCCTACCGCGCTGTTCTTATTATGTGAAATGATTAATAAAGGTGAGGTCCACCCGGCATTGGTGGTGGGCACACCGGTAGGTTTCGTGGGGGCTGCGGAATCCAAGGAACTGCTCTGTGAAATGCCGGTACCCTACGTGACCATCAACGGGACCCGCGGCGGCAGCAACATTGCCGCTTCGGTTATCAACGCCCTGTTATACACTGCTTAGTATAAAGAAATACTTCGCTGCTTGATGAGCAATAATTACAATCCCTCAGGATCGGAGTCTTTATGAGTAAATACAAACTGGTTGCAGTGGATCTGGACGGGACACTGCTGGATGAAAGCTACACGGTAACACCGGAAATCAAAGATATGGTATGCCGGGCGCAAGCAAGAGGCATTGGCTTCACCTTTGCTACCGGCCGGTTGTTTCCGTCAGCCCGGCAGTTTGCCGCGGAACTGGGTCTCACCTTGCCATTGGTAACTTACAACGGAGCACTGGTAAAGGAAGCTGCCGGGAAACAGCCCCTCTTTCACCTGCCCCTGGCAAAGGAAACGGCACGGGAAGTTTTAGATTTGACACGGGAGTGGCCGGGCCGGCGTTTTGTTTTTATAGACGACGTTGTATACACAGATACTGACGATGAGGTTACCCGTCATTATGCCAAGGCCCTAAGGGTGAAGTTCCGCCGGTTGACACAGCTGGAAGAGGCACTTATTGTAGGACCGACGATGATTACCTTCCGGGATGACCCGCCGGAAATTGACAAACTGACAGGGTGTATCAGGAAACATTTTCAGGATAAAATCTACCTGGTCAACTCCCGGCCCTTTTTCCTGGACATTGCCCACCGGGAGGTTTCTAAGGGACGGGGCCTGGCTGAATTATGCGGCCAGCAGGGGATAAAGCCTGAAGAGGTGATCGCAGTCGGTGACGGCTGGAATGACCTGGAGATGCTGGAGTTCGCCGGCCTGGGGGCGGTGGTGGCCAATGCGCCGGAAGGCCTCAAGGCCGGTGCGGATTATGTGGCTGCGGGCAGCCATTATCACGGCGTAATTGAGATTATGGAAAAGTTTCTGGGGATATGAGAAAGCCTGTTTTTCGGCAACGGAAAACAGGTTAATTTTATTAAAAAACAATAAAGCAGGTTTTTTTAAAAGTCTATGGAAATAGATTGTTGAGAAAAACACCAGGGCAGCAAGCCCTGGTGTTTTAGTATTTAAATCCAGATTATGGTTGTTGATGATAAATATTGCAGGAAATTAGTAAGTTTTGCAGAAAAAGTAAAAGAAGAAGAAAAGAATGTTATGGGCGGGGGCGAAGGGTTTGGTACGGTCTGGAACAGGCAGGAACGATATTTTGGCAGATATGGAAGGCGAGTTAAGACTCAAAGGTTACAGCTTAAAGACGCGCAAAGCATATTTAGGGCATGTAAGGCGGTTTATAAACATATATGGTGAAGACCGGGAAAAGTATGGGGAAAAAGAAGTAAGGAGTTATCTGCTCCGTTTGCTGGAAGAGCAAGATAATTCCCATGCTTATGTAAACCAAGTCATCAGCGCGCTAAAGATTTTATTTAAGAATGTGCTCAAGCGACCAGGTGTGGTAATTTCTGTGCCGCGTCCTAAGAAAGAGCGCAAACTACCTGATGTCCTCAGCCAGCAAGAGATTTCCAGGCTGTTGAAAGCCGTGGATAACGTCAAACACCGGGCTATCATGCTGTTGATTTATTCTGCAGGGCTGAGAGTAGGTGAAGTAGTACGGTTAAAGCCGGAGGATATCGACAGTGAGCGAAACTTGATCCATATCCGGCAGGGGAAGGGTAAAAAGGACAGGTATACATTACTGTCCCAGACAGCATTAGAAGCACTGAGGTTATATGCGGACGAATATCTACCTAACAAATGGCTTTTTCCCGGCGTTCACCCCGGAAAACACATGCATGAACGTTCCGTGCAAAAGATTTTCGATGGGGCCAGGGAAAAAGCGGGAATCACAAAAGACGTTTCGGTGCATACACTGCGCCACTCTTTTGCCACCCATTTGCTCGAAGCCGGCACAGACCTGCGGTATATCCAGGAGTTACTGGGCCACCAGAGTTCGAAGACGACAGAAATTTATACCCATGTCAGCAAACGCGATATAGGTAGGATTCAGAGTCCGCTGGACCGGTTACTTTCACAAAATAATTCAGAATAATCATATACAGATAAAATTCCCGAACCAATACATATAACAATTATTTTTAACGATATTTTAGAACCAGTTCATATAAAAAACCAACGTCGAAGATATTAGAGAATTAGTTCAAGAATGCGCTAGTTAGGCGAAATAGGGCTGGGTCATTCTCAAGGGTCCAAAAGATAATAAATATATATTTTGAATGCAACGATGATTAGTTAACACATAACTTTAGAAGACCACTGGGGAATCGTCGCCCTACATCGCCTAACAAGCGGTTTCACGGGCGATTGCAAGACCAAAGTAAGTAATCCGCTGCAACTTCCTCGTCTCACCGGCTGTCACGCCTTTTGCGAACGAAGAAGCGGCCCCAGGGAGCGGCAAAAGCCGCGCCAGCCGGCGAGCCGCGGAAGTTCGTGAACCCGCCGGGACGTTAGACGAAAGGCTAGTATAATAAATTAATATAAAGACCCCAAGGAAAAGTGCATGCGTTTATTATTAGGGAGGACAAGGCATGAGCAATAAGATCAAGTTAGGTAAGGAAAAACGAGAGCAAATGGTTTCTGAAATTAAAGCTTATTTTTTAATAGAACGAGATGAAGAATTGGGAGAATTGGCTTCGGGTTTAATTTTGGACTTCATTATAGAAAAATTGGCGCCTGAATTCTATAATCAAGGAGTTTGGGATTCATATAAGTACATGAATGACAAAGTTGAAGACTTATTAGGGTTACAAAAGTAGTAACCTGCCTTGGCCTGATTAAAAGTGGAATGCATTCCTAATTGTGCAAGAGGATGATGCATGCTTCGGTTTTATGTATGAGGATGCTGAATGCTGTGATAT
>JBMOPI010000168.1:0-5496 GCA_049324975.1 Bacillota bacterium | reverse complement strand
CATCCAATAGAAGGACTCATGAAAACGGCAATGGAAAGTATCAAGGAAATGGTAGATGTCAATACCATCGTCGGAGACCCGGTGGAAACCCCTGACGGCAGCGTTATCATTCCCGTATCCAGAGTGGCCTGCGGTTTTGCTGCCGGCGGCGGGGAGTTTGAGCCGGCTGCCGGTGAGGAAGCCGGTCAGGGCGGTGGAGGTCAGGGTGGCCAGGCCGGCGGAGGCGGTTCACTTCCATTCGGAGGCGGCAGTGGCGCCGGTGTATCAGTTCAGCCTGTAGGTTTTCTGGTGGTTGGCCAGGGTCAGGTGCGGCTCCTGCCTGTAGACGGTAATGCCGTAGTAGACCGGCTTATCGATGTGGCGCCGGGTATGATTTCCCAGGTTCAGTCAATGTTTCAGCGGAACAAGAAAAACCGCGATGATTTTGAACACTAAAGAAGTGGGAAGCCCCCACTTTTTTTGCGTTCTATTTCCCCCTTTGTCCTCATAAATTTTTTTAAGGCCGGTAAAGGCCTTACATAAATCAGGACAACAGGAGGAGCGCCATGATCAACTACATCTGGCTGGGGATGGTCCTGACCGGTGTATTGGTGGCTGCCATTAACGGCAACATTGAAGTGGTAACCAGGGCGGCCCTGAAGGGAGCGCAGGATGGTGTGGATTTCGCCATCGGTTTGATAGCGGTAATGACTTTTTGGCTTGGGATGATGAAGATTGCCGAAAAAGCAGGCCTGGTACAGTTAGTTGCCAGGCTTTTTAAGCCTTTCACCGGATTTCTTTTCCCCGGTATTCCCAAAGACCACCCGGCTATGGGCGCTATAATTATGAACTTAAGCGCCAATATCCTGGGGCTGGGCAACGCCGCCACGCCCATGGGTCTGATTGCCATGCAGGAAATGCAAAAACTGAACCGATACCGGCCGGATACGGCCAGTGACGCAATGTGTACATTTCTTGCCCTGAACACATCCTGCATCACCTTTATTCCGGCTACTGTCATAGGTATCAGGATGCAGGCCGGCTCAGCGGAACCGACGGAAATAGTGGGGACCACTATTTTTGCCACCGCCTGCGGCATGACGGCGGCGATTATAGCCGACCGGCTGCTGCGGAGGATTTACCGCCGGAGGGGGCTGTAGGGTATGGAACTTATCAGCGTTTTTTCCCGATGGGCAATCCCGGCCCTTTTATTCATTATTCCTTTGGTTGCCCTCAAAAAAAGGATTAAGGTTTATGAGACTTTCATTGAAGGCGCGGAAACCGGTTTTGCCACGGCCATAAAAACTATTCCATATCTGGTGGCGATGCTGGTGGCCATTAATGTTTTTAAGGCTTCCGGGGCGATGGATTTATTGGTGAAGGTTATCTCTCCCGTCACCGGGGCACTGGGTGCGCCGGCGGAAATATTGCCGCTGGCCATTATGCGGCCGCTCTCCGGGGGAGGCGCCCTCGGAATAACAGCGGACCTGATTAAAACATACGGCCCGGACAGTTTTATCGGCCGGCTGGCATCAACGCTCCAGGGGAGTACTGATACAACGTTTTTTGTTGTAACCCTTTACTTTGGGTCGGTGGGGGTAAAAAAATACAGATACTCTGTCCTTGCCGGACTCACCGCTGATTTCACCGGTCTTGCAGCATCTGTTTATATTTGCAATCTGATATTCAGATAAATTATGTGGTACATGGCAGCCAGACAGGGTAAAATAGGTGGTATAAAGATAAAAGGAGAATTTATATGGAGCGGCTACAAAAAGTCCTGGCCAACGCCGGGGTGGCGTCCCGCCGTCACAGTGAGGAATTGATCCTGGCCGGGAAGGTTAAAGTCAACGGTGAAGTGGTCAAAACACTAGGGACCAAAGTAGACCCGGAAAAAGACGCCATCGAGGTCAACGGCAAACTGTTAAAAGCCGGGGCCCCTAAAATTTACCTGATGCTGAATAAGCCTGCCGGGTATGTAACCACTGCCCACGACCCCCAGGGCAGGCCGAAGGTGCTCGACCTGGTCAAGGATGCCGGGGTCCGGGTCTATCCCGTCGGGCGGTTGGATTTTGACACAGAGGGACTTCTCCTGCTTACTAACGACGGTGACCTTACTTACGCCCTGACCCATCCGAAACACGAAGTGGGCAAAACCTACCTGGCCCTTGTTCAGGGTGTCCCCGGCCCGGACAAGCTGAAAAGGTTCCAAAAGGGGCTGCGCCTGGCTGACGGAAAAACTGCCCCAGCCAGGGTAAGGCCCGTAAAAAATGTACGCGGCAACGCCTGGCTGGAAATAACCATTCACGAAGGACGGAACCGGCAGGTCCGCCGGATGTGTGAAACCATCGGCCACCCGGTTATCAAGTTAAAAAGGATCAAGCTGGGTTTTCTTGCCCTGGATAAGCTTGAAGAAGGGAAATACCGCCACCTGACAAAAGAAGAGGTCAGGAAACTGAAACAGCTCTAGCTGCTCCGGGGTATCAACGGCTTATCGATGGACTTGCTCCATTTTTCAACGCCGTGGGCGCCGTACCCGTCGAGGATATTAGCCACTTTATTTGCTTTGTTGCTTTCTGTTTCTATAACCGTCAGCACCTGGCCCTCTCTGACAAGGTCTTCAACCGCTATGGCCCGGTCTGTGTCTACACCGTAATAAGTAAGGGCCTGACTTAAAGATTTGTCCCCCTGGATCAGAGCCCCCGAAAGCGGTCCTCCGGCAGATACCATACCCAATTCCGACACTTCAATGTTGTTAGCCTGAACCAGAAAACTGTCGAAATCATGGAGTAATCCTAATGCCGGGTCAGCCGATACTTCTGCCGCATATTCTTCATTGAAATGCCGGCCTGTTTCCGGTGAGTTTCTTAATAACAGAGAAATCTGGCTGTTGGCGTAACCAGAATTTTCTATTTCACGGAGTGCTCTTTCGGCCTGGTGAAGCGACTTGAACAATCCCACAATTGTTCTTTTCATGGTAAATACCTCCACTTTTATTTGCTTTTCAATATTAGGTTGGTCACTCACCGATTTTAATATGTATAGAATTTTGGTGAAAAACCAATATATTAAGAAAGGCAAAAAAGGAGGGATACCGATGCCCCGGTGTGCTAAATGCGGCAATAATTTGAGTTTTGGCAGCACATTGATTCCGCCGGTGGCCCCTACCGCCAACGGTGTGGTATCGGGGTTAGTGGCCAACTTTGACGGTGAGGGTTATATCACTGAAATGGAAAGTACCGGCGCCGATCTTGATACTGCTCAGGAAGCATGGGAAAGTCCCAGGGAATATTTTGACATCTGTTATAAATGCGGTGGCAATGAAATCAGGTGGTCTTAAACACAGAAAATCCTGCTATGAGGCTACTAAACTACCAAAAATAGCAGGATTTTTTCTTATTATGACGAAGATAATTCATTAAGTTTGTCGGATGTCGAAAGGAGAAACAAGGATGGTTAACACCAGAGTTGGTGATGATGTGGTCAGGAAAAAATTACGGTTACGGGTCAGGCTCGATTACAAAGGTGTAAACAGGCCGGGCCGGTTCTTTTTTGGTGGTAAGGCAACAGATGAAGTTGCCGAGGAAATAAGAGAACAGCAGGTGGGACTGATGCGCAATATCCCTATGCAGGGCGTCACGATTGAAGAAGTGGATATGAGCGCCGATGTCTATACGGTTTTTGACGAAGTGCTGAACGCCCAGGTGGCTTATGCTCCGGTGGTTTTTACCCTGCAGGCGGACGGTCTGGAGGATGTACTGAAGTTTATTGTCCGGGAAGAATTCAGAAAAATTGAAATCGATGATCCCGATAATCTGATCCTTACCAAGGCTGACGTGGAAAGGCTTCTGTTCAAACTCGGCGAAGAAGTGAAAAACTACCGGCTGGTACTGGAACGCAAATACTCCAACCGCTAGAGTGGAGGGGAGGTTTCTCATGATACCGGTATCCCTTGACGAAATTGTCCGCCGGGTGGACGAACTACCGGCGCTGCCGAAAAATGCCCATCAGGTGATCCGGCTCACTGAAGACCCCAAGACAGTCATAACCGACCTTAGCAACGCTATCTCCACCGATCAGGCTCTGGCAGCCAAAGTGCTGCGTTTGGCCAATTCGGCATATTACGGTTACGCCCGGAGGATATTTACAATTAGTGACGCCGTAATTATTCTGGGTTACGGGACTATCAGAAACCTGGTGATGGCGGCTTCCGTACATAGTGTAATGGACCGGGAACTGCCGGGGTATGTAATGGCCCGCGGCGAACTCTGGAAACAGTCTATGGTCTGCGCGCTTTTGGCCAGAAAACTGGCTGCCAGGTGCGGTTTTGACAACCATGAGAAGGCTTTTGTGGCCGGACTGATGCATGATATCGGTAAAATAATTTTAAGCACCTACATGGCTGAGGCTTTCGCCGGTATTATAGAAAGGGTTAATACCGAAAAAGTACCTTTTATGAAGGCGGAAGAAGAAGTACTTGGCTTCAATCATGCCGTTGTGGGGGGGAAAGTGGCGGAGAAATGGAACCTTCCTGAAGAACTGGTGGAGGCTATTTCCTGTCACCATAACCCGCGGGAGGCCAAAATCTCCCCGGCCCTGACATCAATCACCCATCTGACGGACGTAGCCTGTATGACTATGGGCATCGGCCTGGGTGCCGACGGTTTGCTTTATCCATATGACGGGTATGCATTGGAAGTTTTGCATACAACTCATGAGGATTTGGAGGAGGTTATTGCGGAAGTCGGTGACAGCATGTTTGACCTGGAGTCATTGATTCCGGAATAGTTTGGTAAAAAGGTGAAAAATAATTGAACCACAGATTTCATAGAGTTCACTGAGGGAATTGAGATTCTCCGTGTACTCTGCGTCCTCTGTGGTTATTTTTATTAAAAATCATTTATAATTACCATTTAATTGGAAATTGTTTCTTGACTGAATATTTAATTGAAATTATAATAAAATGTAATGATTATAAAAAAATAATGATTCTAAAAAATATATATTATTTGAAAGGGGAGAAAATCATGGAAGCAACCAGGCGCGAGCGGAAGAAAGAAGCCGCCAAAGCGAATATCATGCAGACAGCTATTAACCTGTTCGAAAAACAGGGTTTCGCTGCGACCACCATGAACCAGATTGCCGAAGAAGCAGATGTGGCCATGGGTACCCTTTACAATTATTTTACGTCCAAAGAGGCTTTCGTCGGTGAATACATGCAGCAGGTTGTAGAGGAGAAATACACAGAAATTGGTGAAGAACTGCAAAGAAAAAAAACTACATATGAAAAACTAAAATTTTACTGTGACGTGGCGGCCCTATGGGCGGAGCAGAACCGGACACTGATGGAAATATACTGCCTGGATCCCTGGAATTATTATTTCGGGCCGACTGAGATGGAAGTCCCCAGGAGCGGCCTGGATGAGGTTATTACCGGAATATTTGCCGAGGGACAGAGAAAAGGGGAAATCCGGCAGGATTATCCTGACCAGCTGCTGACCAGGCAATTTATGAGCA
>JBMOPI010000167.1:0-5514 GCA_049324975.1 Bacillota bacterium | reverse complement strand
GCCACCCGGCCAAAAAACCTGCCACCACCAGCAAGAACAGCGTGGTGGAGAGAGGGCTGTCCGGCACCAGGGGCCACAGCCACAGAGGGGTTTCGGCCAACTGGTCTTTGTACCAGTAGAATCCGTAAATGGCTCCGCCGAAATTAATCAGCACCAGTGTCCACAGGAACCATCGGGTAAATAACATTTCGTTAAACCTGTGCCAAAGCGACATATCTGCCTCCTATGTCAGGGATGTGGTATATAATCCTCGTGACGGTGCTACGTTTCGAAGGCCTGCTAACACTTCGCTCGCAGAAAAAGGTCTGTTCCGCTCAATAACGCTTTACTCCAATTATACCCATTCTCGCTAAAAAAGAAAAGACAACCCGGGCGGGCTGCCTATAGAGCAACGTTAAATTTTCTTTCTTTGCTGTAAGGCTGGAAAACAGCCTCCGTCAATTCATATTCACCGTTTAACACCACCGTGGCATGGTGGAGAAAATCCTCCCGGAAGAAATACCTCAGGTCGGAAAAACATACCACGTGCCGGTCGTCTTCCCGGTGGTGCGAGATGTGAAAATACGGGGTGAAGTTCTGGAACCACTGCCCGGCCTTGCTTTGCAGGGCCGTCTGGACTACTGAATTTCTGGCACATTTGGCAAGGATCTTTCTGACCTTCTCCTGCCAGGAAAAATATCTTATTTCACCGACAATATAGTTATGGGAGGTCTCGATAAGAAAACTCCAGTTCCAGAGGCTCATCATGGCCGGCAGCACCACCACCCGGCGGAGGTTCTTGCGCCGGTACTTGCCGGACAGGTACCGGTGCACCCGCTGCCGCATGTAGTAACGGACCCCCAGGTAAACAAGCATCAGCCAGAAAGCGCCTGTAGCCACTTCCCGCGGCACCCGGAACCACAATAATACGCCGGTAAACAGCAGCATGATGACCGGGTCGGCCAGGACTAACAATCCGACTGTATACATTTTACGGCTGAAGGGCCAGAAAACCTGGGCGCCGTAAGAGTTTAAAATATCGAGCAGGATATGGGAGGCAGAGCCTAAAAAGGTCCACAGCAAAACAGGCCACAATGGTGTGCCCGGAAAAACCAGTGTCAGGGCCGCCGCAATAACCAATGAAGAGGCGGCAATCCCCAAAAGCGAGTGGGAAGCGCCCCGGTGGTGCTTCAGGTAGGTCATATCCCCTTTTAACTGCATGATTATATCAAAATCAGGCGCCAGAGAGCCGAGCATTGCACCCAGGTGGACCGGATTCAGCAGCGACAGCTTACCGCCGGACAGGCCCGCGACACCTGCGCCCACAAGAACGTGTGTGACGGGATCCAAGCTAACCCCCCCAATCTAACATCGAAGCGATATTATTATAACATAACCGGATGTCGATTTGATTAGGTAATAATTGGTTTATCTGCCTCCGCGATGCCTGGCCGGCCAAACAGTGTTAATCAGGAGGGCCGTGATAAACCAAACCGCCACTGCAGCTGCCAGGCCCAGCGGCCATGAACTGAGCGCAGTGATGAAATGCAGGGCCGCCAGCACACAGGCCGCACAGCCGACCATACCGGCGACAGCCCCCCTGGCCACCTCAGCCGCGGCACGGTCCCCCTCCCTGATCCCGGCCATACTCACTGCCGAAGCCATTACGGCAGGGAAGGCGGCAAAGACGCCGCCCAGCAGCCTGACAGGTGAATATACAGAAATAATATAGCAGGCAGCTACCGCTAACCCGCCGAGAAAAAAACGCAGCCAGCATTCTTTTAAGCTGATTTTCAAAGTGCCACCTCACCAGCCAAAGTATTCAGCCATTGTTAAGATTACAACTACCGCCGCCAGCCAGCCGGCCAGGGAGAGGGCTAACCCCTTCCGCCAGCCCATCCTGGGTATAAGAAAAGCGGCTGCCCCGGCACAAAAAACGTTGGCCACCATGCCTACCAGCGCCCCCCGCGAGACTAGGAGCACCCTGGCCAATCCGTCCATAGCCGGCCCGCCTGCCCCTACGCCAATCACCGCCGCGATATACACCGCCGGAAAAGCGGCGAATATCCCCCCTGTCCGGCCGTTAAAATAGCGGCCCACAATGTATGCGGCCGCTACCGCCCCGCCCCCAAGCATAAAACGCAGGGCAATGCCAAAAAAAGATATTTTATCCATCACAAATACCCCTTGCCTTAAGGTCATAAAACGGCCAGCCGGCCGGACCGCAGCAGTTTCAGCAGCTTTTCCGTCGGAATGGCGGTGGCCGTGCTTAACTCCAGTAAATTTACCTCACCGTTCTTAACCAGAAAATCCTTGATGGTGCTGATCATCATTTCCATTTCCTGGTGACAGTCAGCACACATCCCGTCAATATTATGCAATACCAGTTTTCCACATTCACAGCAGTTGACAGGACTCATGAACGGTCACCCCTTTACATAAAACATTTGTGACTCTTTTCACTTATTTTATGCGTCAAAAGTTTCCTTTTTCAGGGGGTATCTTACCCTCTGATTATTACTTCGACAATTTGATGATATTCCCTTTTATTAACAATAAATTTGTTTGAAAAGCGAAAGCCCTATACCTCAATTGGTATAGGGCTCATCCCTTGTATCAGTTTAAAACTCAAATTCCATTTCCCGGTTGTCGTCTTTAATTTCTATTTCGATTTTCACCTTGCTTTTGTCCACAGTGATGCCGAGGATTTTTTCTACGGCGGCAATAATCAGGTCAGTGTCAATGGTTTCGCCTATTTTGGCCTCGGCGATAAACTTCTGGATAAAATCGGCAGCTTCGGCGCCGGTCAGCTTGATCTCTGTTTTACCTTTGGTATTTTTATTGTTGTTGCCCTTTTGATTCTTTTCTTTATGTTGCTCTTTATTTTGCTTATCTTTTTTGTTATTTTCTTTATTACGTTCTTTTTCGCCCTTATTTTCATCTTCGTCTTCATCTTCGTCTTCGTCTTCATCTTCATCTTCATCTTCATCTTCGGCTTCATCTTCATCTTTGTCTTCGGCTTCATACTTTATCTCAACTTTAGCTTTGCCTTTCGAGTTTTGTTCCATCTCGAGTTTAAAATCCGGACCTTCAATTTCCATCTTGAATTTATCGAAATCAGTGACCGCTGCATTGTAAGGCTTGGCCTCAATCTTGATGATCACACCGGAACCGTCTCTCTCCATCTTAACCCAGTCCCCGGTTACAACCTTGTCCAGGGTTACCTCTGCACCGTCTTTGGAGATGTAGGCGCTCTCAGCCACGGTGTAGGCAACATCGGCAATACCATACTGGTACAGCCGGATAGTCCGGTTAACGGCGTCAACTTTTTTGACCTGGCCTTCGATAATATTCTTTTCAACGTAAGTACTGAAGGCATCTACATAAACTACAACGTTATCCTTGTTCAGCAGCACGGTAACCTTTTCGCCGGCATTCAGGTCGGCCAGGGCAGCGGCCTTGTTATCACGGTAAATGGGGGCATTGGCGGCGACACTAAGTTCGTACACGCGGAGCGAGGCATTGCCTTCACTGTATACTGCGTAAGCAACATCAGGTATATAAGCTGCGGTGGCTACGGTGATTTTGGCAGCAGAACTGTCTACAGCCAGCAGTTTACCGGTTATCCGGCCATTCTCCGGGTTGGACCCCACCTGGTCCTGAAGGCGGGCAAACAGGGTAGCCATTTCTGCCCGGGTGACCGGCTTGTTCGGTTGGAAACTCTTATCCTCGTAACCTTTGATGAGATCGTTCAATACGGCCAGGGCTATGTACTGCTGGTTATCCTGGCTGACATTGGTGATATCGGTAAACTTAACCGTGGCATCGTTGGTTTTAATGGCAATTTCGGCGTTCAGGGTTTTTACCAGAAGAATGGTTACATCCATCCTGGTAGCCTTTTTCATCGGCTGGAACTGCCCGGCGCCGTCCACAATGCCTTTTTCCACGGCTACGGCGACATAACCCCTGGCCCAGTCAGGAATGGCAGCAGCGTCAGTAAAAGGCATTTCAGCATCGGCTTTGGCCCGGGCCTGTTCTTCCAGGCCAAGCAGTTTGACGGCCATCACCACGGCTTCGGCTGTGGTTACAGGCGCTTCCGGCCTGAAGGTGCCATCCGGGTAACCGCCGATAATGCCCTGCAGCTTCAGGTTTTCTACGTTATTGCGGGCCCAGTGTCTGTCAACGTCCTTCAACTTCACCTTGACTTCAACTTTTGCATCCACATCCACATGTGCTTTTTGACCGGCCATGGCCAGCCCGGGCATCACCAGGCTCATGGTCAGGGCGATGATCAGGGCAACGGCCAGCCATTTGCTCTTGTTCCTCATTTTAAAATCCCCCTTTATCGAAATTTTTCTTTTACAGTATCTGACTTTGCATTCTCACCAAACCGGTAACCAAAATCCCTCCCTTCATTTAAAGATACGGCGTTTTCGCCTGTAAATTTTGTTATCTTGCAACCTTCGGTTAGATAATACGCCCCGCAAAATGCTTTTTGGGGGGTGACTGGCAAAACTTGTTTAACCCCCATAAAACCGGCTGTTCCTGCGTATATAATTTTAGTATCTGACTTAATGCAAGTCATGAAAGGCGGCTTTTCATGGCGAGGTGTCAACATATGAGTTACGATTCTCACCAAAGGCTCCTGAACACTTTAAAAAAAATAAAAGCCGGGGACCGGCAGGCCAGAGAAGATTTTCTGGCCGAATACAAACCTTTTATACTGAAAACGGCCAATAACTTTTGTAAAAGGTCTCTTGAGTGGGGGCGGGATGATGAACTTAGTATCAGCCTGATCGCCTTTAATTCGGCCATCGACACCTTTGACTTTGACAAACAGGTGCCGTTTTTGCCCTACTCCCGCATCGTTATTGTCAACCGTTTGAAGGATTACTTCCGTAAAGAATCCAGGCATCAGAACGAATGCCCGCTGGAAACCGAACTGGAAGACGGTAAAATTGTCAGTTCCGGAGAAATCAAAACATCCTGGGAAAACCACCGGAACCGGACTATCGAAGACGAGCGGCAGGAAGAACTGGAACACTTTGAGGAAGTCTTATCCGGTTATGATATCGGTTTTGAAGATCTGGTTGAAGTTTCTCCCAAGCACCGGGACTCCCGGATGAATCTGTTTAAAGTCGCCAGGACCATATCAATCGAAAAAAGCCTGTTTGATTATCTTTGTAACAAAAAGCAGCTGCCGCTCAAGGAATTAGTCGAAAAAACCGGGGTGAACCGCAAGACCCTGGAAAGAGGCCGAAAATTCATCATCGCCAGCGCGCTTATCTTAAGCCGCCCTGAGGAGTTTGTCTATCTGCGTTCTTATATAAATTTCGGTCTTTAATGAAAGAGGGAATTATTATGTTCAGGAAACAAGGCCTGATCGCTAAAATCAAAGACAATTACTGTATCGTTGTTACCAGGGAGGGCTCCTATAAAAAGGTTCCCGTCCCTGCCGGCGGAGCGCGGCCCGGCATGGAGATCAGTTACAGGGACTTTGACTTTTACCCGCTTTTAAAGCCCGTGCTGCTGGCC
>JBMOPI010000166.1:0-5552 GCA_049324975.1 Bacillota bacterium | reverse complement strand
ATAAACCTGACTCATGTGTTAAAACCTCCTGTACTCAATGTTTTGTTTGGTCACTTAACATTGTACATCGGTTTTAACCTTGAGTCTTTATTTATATGCTTTTGGTCATTTAATTTTACAACTTACCCAACAATGTAACTATATACTTTTTTGCTTTAAGCCATGGATTATTCTGGCATTAATGGATATAATCTTAATAGAATAGTTAATGACCTAAACAAAGTGGGGGATAGAATTGAACAAACCGGAAGGTCTGCTTACTGTTGATGACGCCATGAAACTAACCAGGCAGGAGATAATCGATAAACACAAAAAATACATTAATGCCAGCCTGGTCAATATCATGTCCCTGATAGGGTTCACCAGGCAGTTTGTCAGGGGTGACGGACTGTACATCTGGGATGAGGACGGAAACAAATATCTTGATTTAGTTGGCGGTTACGGCTCTCTGAACCTGGGCCATAATCACCCCAAAGTCCTGGAGGCCGTGAACAAGGTCAGCCGGCTGCCTAATTTCCTGCAGTGCACCCTGCGGGTAATGCCCGGGGTACTGGCTGAGAACCTGGCCAAAATAACGCCCGGTAACCTGCAGAGATCATTCTTCTGCAACAGCGGTGCGGAAGCGGTGGAAGGCGCGCTGAAACTGGCCAGGGCAGCCACCGGCAGAAAAAAGATTGTCTCCACCCTGAATTCTTTTCACGGCAAAAGTTTAGGCGCTTTGTCGGCTACAGGTAAGCCAAAGTACCAGAAATTATTTCACCCTTTGCTGCCGGAGTTTGATTACGTGCCATTTGACGATCTGGATGCCCTGGAATCAGTATTACAGCATAACGATGTGGCTGCCTTTATTGTTGAACCCATCCAGGGCGAGGCCGGCATCCAGGTGCCCGTTCCCGGCTATCTTCGGGGCGTGCGGCATCTTTGTGACAAGTACAATACACTTTTGATTGCAGATGAGATTCAGACCGGCCTAGGCCGGACAGGTAAAATGTTTGCCTGTGAACATGAAGAGGTGGCGCCTGATATTATGACCCTGGCCAAAGCGCTGAGCGGCGGGGTCTTCCCTATCGGGGCGTTCGTGACTACGGACGAAATCTGGCAAAAAGCTTACGGCACCATTGAAAAAGCCACCCTGCACACATCAACTTTTGGCGGAGGCAATATGGCATGCGCTGCCGCGATTCAGACCATTGAGACCCTTTACGGAGAGAACCTGCCGGAAAACGCCGCGGAGGTGGGAGAGTACTTTATAGCCAGGCTTCAGGAACTGCAGCAAAAGTTTTCCGTAATCAAGGCAGTGCGGGGCAGGGGACTGATGATCGGCCTGGAGTTCAACCAGGCTACCTCCGGACTGCTGGAGAAGATATCCGGGGGCCTGATCAACAGGCTGTCCGAAGAATACCTGGGCGCCATGGTTGCCGGGCAACTGCTGAACAATTACGGCATCCTGACCATCTATACCCTGAATAACCCCAACGTGATCAGAATTGAACCGGCGCTGAATTTCAGCCGTGAACACGCTGATACGGTAGTTAACGCCCTGGAAGACATCTTTAAGAAAAATAACAGTTTCTTCAAGGTAGCTTTTTCCACCGGTAGGGATCTGGTAGGAAATTTACTCAGCAGGTAAGTGATGTATAAAAATCCTTCCGACAGGAAAAAATCTTGTTGGAGGTGCTGACATGTGAAAAAATACCGCTTGATCATTAACGGCGAAGAAGTCTGTGAAGCGAAATACAAAACAACGGACGAAGCCATCGCAGAATTAACCTGGCGGGCAGAAAAGGAACTGCAGGCTGAAGATGTCAACCTGATTCCAACCGACAGTTTTTACAACTCTGTCGACGAGCAGCTTGACGAAGAAGGCCATGCCGAAGCCAACGACGATAACGGCAATACCATCGTTATTGAGGAAGTATAGCATATAGCAGGCGGGTACAAAGGAAAAACAGCTTTTTTGCCGAATCCTCCTTTTTAAGGAGGTTTTTTATGCTATTTAATCGCCAAGCAGGCTGGCGCCGATGATTTTTTCGAACAGGATCCTCTGTTTTTGGTTGCAGATAAGATATCCCGGGCCAGTTTTCAACGTTAAGGCAATACATTCCCGCACCCTGTTGGCCGGGTCCAGAAATCTTATCAAGATAGGCTTCTTAAAGTTTAAGGCAAAATTTATCAGCCTGTCGAGCGCAGCCAGTTCGTCCTCAGCCAGGACTGCGGTATATTGGGGCAGGCCGGCTTCCATCACCCTGTCCCGGTAATCAGGATAAATGAGTCTGTGGCCTTCCCATAGCTTGTTGTTTTCCGACATTCAAAATCCCTTCCTTTGTCAAAGATGCCGCCCTGAATAAACTGGTCTCCCCGAACCGGTCCTTGATGGAATCACAGGTCCGGTCCAGCCGCTCAAGCCTTTCCATCTGCCCGAAGAGGTCCGCCTGTTCAACCTTTTTGTCCACCAGGCTGCCTACGGACAGCCCCACCAGCCGCACCGGCCTGCCGGACGGCCAGTGCCGGCAAAGAAGTCCCACGGCGGCCCGGTATATATCCTCCGTCAGGTCAGTGTGTTGGGGCAGGGTAACTGACCTGCCCAGGCAGGAGAAATCCGTATCTTTAAGTACTATGGAGACGGTCTTGCCGACATAACCGCCCTGGCGGACCCGCCGGCCGACCAGTTCAGCCAGTTCCAGCAGCACTACCTTAATCTGACCGTGGCCGCGGTAATCCCGGTGCAGGGTCAGTTGGTGCCCGACAGATTTAGCCTTATCCAGGCTGTGCGGATCAACGGGGCTGTAATCTATCCCGTGAGCCGAGGCATAGAGGACTTCACCGGTCACCCCGAAGCGGCGCCGCAAAAGTTTTATATCGGCCCGGGCTAAATCGCCGATAGTCCTGATAGAGAGAGTGTTGAGCCGTTTCCTGAGCCGCGGCCCGACCCCGAAGAGTTCAATCACCGGCAGCGGCCACAGCCTGGCCGGGACATCCTGCCGGGGCAGGACGGTGAGGCCGTCCGGCTTCCGCAGACCGGCCGCCATCTTAGCCAAAAGTTTATTGGGGCCGACACCGACTGAACACAGGACGCCGAGCTCGTTTTTGATCCGCCGCTTGAGCTTCCCGGCGATGTCGACAGAGGACCCGAAAAGCTTTTCACACCCCCGCACATCCATGAAGGCCTCATCAACGGAAAATGGTTCCACCAGCGGGGTAAAGTCCTTCATAATCTGCAGGATCCGTACAGAAAAATCAAAATACAGGTCATACTGCGGCATAATAAAGATGCCGTCAGGGCAGAGGGCCCGGGCCTCTCCCTTGACCATACCGGTTTTTACCCCCCTGGCTTTGGCCTCATAACTGGCTGCCAGCACAATGCCGTGCCGGGTCTCGGGGTTACCGGCCACAATTACCTGTTTCCCCCGCAGGGAAGGGTCCAGGGCCTGGTGCACGGAGGCGTAAAAACTGTTCATATCCACCAGCAGTATAGGTAACTTCTCCATAACCACGCCACCTTCATCGAACACCTGTTTGGTTTTATTATATCCTTTTGCGGTCAGGAAAGCAAAAACAATTTTTGGAAAAATGTCAGAAAGGAGTACCAGGTGATGTGGTCACAGTTCTGGTCCCAATACGGCGAACAGATTTTATGGGCATATTCATTCTCCACAACCATCCTGGTGATTGTGATCAGCTTCCTGATTTTTATGGAAAGACGCAATCCTTATAAGACCATAGCCTGGCTCATCGTGGTCAATGTTTTTCCGCTGCTGGGGTTTGTCTTTTACCTGCTGCTGGGCCAGAACCTGCGCAAGCGCAAAATCGCCCGGACCAAATATATCAATGAAATGAACCGGCTGCGCCGTATCGTTGACCGGCAAATCGAGTGTATCAAAACCGATGAGGATTTTAACAGAGAGCCGTGGGCAGCCAAAAAACAACTAATTAACCTGCTGTTGCGCAACGCCAATGCCCCCTTTACCAGGCACAACCGGGCCCGGGTGCTGGCTGACGGCCGGGAGGCCTTTGCCTGTATGTTTGCAGAGTTGGAAAAAGCCCAAAACCACATCCACCTTGAATACTACATTATCCGCCACGACGCCACCGGACAAAAGCTGAAAGAAATTTTGATCCGCAAAGCCAGGAGCGGGGTAAAAGTGCGGGTAATTTATGACGCGGTGGGCAGCTGGAAGCTGTCCCCGGACTATATCAAAGAAATGCAGGAAAATGGAGTCGAAATAAAGCCGTTCTTGCCCGTGGCGCTGCCTTTTATCAACAATAAGCTCAATTACCGGGACCACCGTAAGATTATCGTCATCGACGGCCAGGTAGGGTTCCTGGGCGGGCTTAATATCGGTGACGAATACCTCGGCTATCATCCCCGGCTGGGGAAATGGCGGGATACCCATCTGCAGCTGGCCGGCACCTCCGTCTATTTCCTGCAGGTCATTTTCCTGCTGGACTGGGAGTTTGTCAGCGGCCAAACCCTCACCGACCAGGAGAGTTTCTTCCCGGAAACGGATGTCACGGACGAAAAACTGATCCAGATTGCCGCCAGCGGGCCGGACTCGGACTGGGAAGCGGTGCGCCAGTCTTATTTCGCCCTCATCAATTCCGCCCAAAAATCGATTAAAATCACATCCCCGTATCTAATTCCCGATGAAGGCATTTTGCTGGCCCTGAAAACCGCCGCTTTAAGCGGCGTGGACATCAAGATCATTCTGCCGGGCAAGCCGGACCATAAGCTGGTTTACTGGGCTTCCCAGAGTTATTTTGAAGAACTTATAGAGGCCGGGATTGAAATTTACGTTTACCAACCAGGATTTATCCACGCCAAAATCATCTCGGTAGACGGGGAAGTAGCTTCACTCGGTTCAGCAAACCTGGACATGCGCAGTTTTCAGCTAAATTTTGAAGTTAACGCCATGCTGTATGATAAGGAACTGGTAGCAAAAATTGATGCCGATTTTACGAACGACTTGGCCAACTCGGTGAAGGTTGATCCCGAGGAATTCTCCAGGCGGCCGCTCATCAGTAAAATAAGGCAGTCGGCCGCCCGCCTGCTGTCGCCTATTCTTTAAAAGGTAGTACTCGCATTCTTTTCCCCGTGGGCTACGGGAGGATTGCAAAGGAAGGTACAAATGTTAGAGGAATTTAAACTATTTAAAGACATGCCGGCGGAAGACTGCCAAAAAATACTTCCCTATTTTAATAAAAAAATTTTTTCCAGGAAAAAACACATAGAATTTACAGAGTCTTCCCGTGATTATATTTATCTCGTCCGTTCCGGGCGGGTGAAGGTATCTTATCTCTCACCGGAGGGCAAAGAGATTACCGTGACCATCCTGCACCCGGGGGATATTTACAGCCTGCATTCGGAAGCTGCCGTCATCGTTCTGGAGCCTGCAGAAATCTTGTACATCGAAACCGGTGATTTCAAAAAAATACTGCTCCGGTACCCCGAACTGGCCATTAACCTAATCAAAATCCTTGGCGCTATCCTTAAAAACACCAACGACGCTTTACTGAACCTGGCTTTTAAAGAGGTTAACTCCCGGCTGGCCACC
>JBMOPI010000165.1:0-5580 GCA_049324975.1 Bacillota bacterium | reverse complement strand
TGAGCGCTGGATGAACAATTATCCAAGAAGGATATTCGGCTATAGAACACCAAATGAAATGGCAAGTTAATAATAATGCATCGGTTTACCAAAATATGGTGGGCATTTAATATTGCAATTTTCTATACAAAATTATTTGCATATAAATTATTGATTGTTTTTCCATTTTTGATATAATTATTGATGTAATATGATACATGCTGTCGTATTTCGTGGTTTGTTTATCGATTTATATGATAGCAGTGCAGGGCAATGGCGTCCTCAATAACGGGTTCTTTACGGACCTGTTTTTGAGGCGTTTTTTTATTATCCCATTAATAATTAATATTAACCGGAGGAGGTGAACTGCTTAAACACGGTTCGTTTTTTCGGGAGGAGAAACTAAATATTAGGGAGGAAGGTTTTAATGAGTTTTAGCAAAGGTATCAATGCCAGTCAGGCTACTCTGACCAAACTCCGTACAGGCGAGGACAACTGCCCGTTTAGCGGCATGTGTGTCACATGTCTGGACGGGTGTCCCGGTTTCTGCGAAATCGGCAAGTCTTCCGTGAGGGGCAAAGAGGTGCTCTACCCGGCGCCTTTCGGCAAGACCACATCCGCTTCGCAAAAGGATTATCCTGTTGACTATTCCCATTTCAACATCATGGGGACTGCTGTGGGGGCTCATGGAGTTGCTCCGGATCCTGAGGTTGCAACCTTCCCGGCAGTTAATCTGGAGTCTGCCGCCGGCGCCAACGGGGAAATCCCGCTGCGCCTGCCCATTGTAATTGCCGGTATGGGTTCCACCAACGTGGCCGCTGACAACTGGGACCACCTGGCCGGCGGCGCCGCCATATCCGGCGTTGGTATTGTCATAGGTGAAAACGTCTGCGGCATGGATCCCAAATCTGAGATCAAGAACGGCCGCGTGGTCAAGTCCCCGGCCCTGGAAGCCCGGGTCAAGGCCTTCCAGAAATATTACAACGGTTATGGTTTTATCGCCGTGCAGGCCAACGTGGAAGACACCAAGCTGGGTGTGCAGGAATATGCCCTGGAGAAACTGGGCGTAGATACTGTAGAACTTAAGTGGGGCCAGGGCGCCAAGGACATCGGCGGCGAAGTCAAACTCAACACCCTGGAGCGCGCCAGGCAGCTTTATAACCGTGGGTACATAGTACTGCCGAACCCCGAGGACCCGGAAGTTCAAAAGGCTTTCAAAAACGGCGCTTTTGCCGAGTTCGAAAGACACTCCCGCATCGGTATGGTTACCGAGGACGGTTTCCATGCCCGCGTCAAAGAGCTGCGTAATGCCGGCGCTAAGTATGTGCTGCTGAAGACCGGCGCTTACCGGGCTGCCGACCTGGCCCGGGCCGTGAAGTTTGCTTCCGACGCCAAAATCGACCTGCTCACTGTTGACGGCGCCGGCGGCGGCACCGGCATGAGTCCGTGGCGGATGATGAATGAATGGGGCCTGCCTACCGTTTACATCCAGGCCTTGCTGACCAGGTACCTCGACCGGCTGGCCGCCAAGGGCGCTTTTGTTCCGAAGGTAGCCATCGCCGGTGGTTTCACCCTGGAAGACCAGATGTTCAAAGGCATTGCCATGAGCGCCCCTTATGTCCGGGCTATCGGCATGGCCCGGTCGCCGCTGACCGCCGCCATGGTCGGCAAGAACATCGGCGAAGCCCTCAAGGCGGGCAAAGTCCCCCCCGAGTACAAGAAATACGGTGACAAGCTGGATCAGGTGTTCATCCTGGCTTCCGAGCTTAAGGCTAAAATGGGCAAAGACTTCGACAAAATGCCGGTGGGCGCCCTTGGTGTGTATACTTACTTCGAGCGGCTGGGCCAGGGCCTCCGCCAGCTTATGTGCGGCGCCCGGAAGTTCGCCCTTAGCTATATCACCCGGGACGACATTGTCGCCCTTACTAAAGAGGCGGCTGAAATTACCGGTATCAAGTATATTATGGACCATGACGCTGAAGAGGCAGACCGCATTATCGGTTAATATCGGATTTACAGGAGGCGCTTGTTGTGACAAGCGCCTCTCTTGTACCCCAAAAAAGTATAACGTCTGTGGCATAAAAAAGGCATTTTTTCTCCAAATACTTGAAAAAAAGAAGGAATCCAACTAATTTTGTCGTATGTAATAATTTACCATAACTTTTGGCGGGAGGGTCCATCATGCGCCTTATCAGTGTGGACCATGTAAAGCCTAATATGGTTACTTGCCCGGAACATTTACGACTCTCAGGGACGCACCCTGTTATCCAAGGGGGCCTCGGTTCAGGCGCCCTGCTGCATAACGTCGGTAAGGCGCGGCTCAGCGATACGCTGCTTAACAGTGACCGTATTTGTCACTGAAGTAATCAAGGATCAATAGCCGGTGGTAACAAAAGATAAAGTGTGATAAAATAAAATATTATTGCTGTCCGCGAGGTGGATGATGGATACCGTACGCGTTGTCCTGGCAGACAAGGATGATTTTTTTCGTAAAAACCTGAAAGAATCCCTCAGCCGGTACGGTTATCTGGTGGTAGGCGATGCGGAGGACGGGATGACGGCCTTAAAACTTATCCGGGGCCTGCAGCCCGACCTGATTATCCTGGATGCTACCCTGCCGGTGATGGACGGTATCCAGGTAGCCCGCGTAGTGGATGAGGGCCGGCTGGCCCCGGTAGTGCTGCTTGCGGACTACGTTGACAGGGATTTTGTCAACCGGGAAAAAGGGGAACTGGCCGTGCCGGTGTTGATGAAACCGGTGGATGAAGCCGCCCTGCAGGCTACGGTTGAGTTTGCCGTCAGCGCCTTTAACCGGGTGGTAAAGCTGGAAAAAGAAGTGGAAAAGCTCAGGGGCGACCTGGAGACCAGGAAGGCCGTGGAAAAAGCCAAGGGTATCCTGATGCGGACCCAGGGCATCGCAGAACAGGAAGCTTTCAGGCGGCTGCAGCAGCAGAGCATGAAAAAGCGGACAAGTATGAAAGCCATCGCCGAGGCGGTTATATTGGCAAACGAAATAGGAAAAGGATAGAGAATTATGGGTGGGGAGTGTTTACTCCCCACTTTTTTGCATATTTGGTGTCGGATGAGAAAAACTAAGTTTATGCAACCATAATAAAATATATAGGAGGAAACATATGGCCAAACGAATCAGGCACCAGATGGGAACCAGGATCAGTGTTCATGATTCCGTCCAGGAGATGTACGAACGGCTGCACAGTGACGGGATCAGCAACACCTTTGACCGGTTTGACCCCCAGGAGAAAATCCGCTGCGGGTTTTGCCTTGCCGGGGTCAGCTGCCAGCTTTGCACCAACGGGCCCTGCCGGATCTCGGAACAGGCTGAGGCCACCCTTGGCGTTTGCGGTATCGACCCCAACGCCATGGCCATGCGCGACATGCTGCTGAGGAACGTGATGGGGATTGCTACATACGCCCATCATGCCTACGAGGCTTTCCGCACTTTGAAATCCACAGCCCAGGGCAAGACGCCCTTCGGCATCACAGACAAAAATAAGCTGATGTACTTTGCCCGGCAGTGTGGGGTCAACACCAACGGCAGCCAGGAACAGGTGGCCGACTGGCTGGCCGATTACCTGATCTGGGAATTCCACCGGGATTATGATGAGCCCAGCAGGCTTATTGAAACCTTTGCCCCGGAGCCGCGGAAAAAAGTCTGGCGTGACCTGGCCATTTACCCGGCCGGCCCGCTGCATGAGATTAAAGACGCTACGGCCAGCTGCCTGACTAATGTGGACGGCTCCCATGTATCGATGGCCAAAAAAGCGCTGCGGCTGGGCATATCCTGTATTTATAGTGTCCAACTGCCGCTGGAGATGGTGCAGGATATCCTTTTTGGCACCCCGATGCCCCATGAGATCAAGTGCGACCTGGGGATCCTGGACCCCGACTATGTCAACATCGTGTTTAACGGGCATGAGCCCTGGGTGGGCATGGCCACTTTGTATGCCGCCAGGAACCCGCAGATCCAGCAGCGGGCCAAAGACGCCGGGGCAAAAGGCCTGAAGGTCATCGGCTGCATCGAAACCGGCCAGGAAATGGCCCAGCGGGTCGGGATGGAACCGGTCTTCGGCGGACTCATCGGCAACTGGCTGATGATTGAACCGGCGCTGGCTACCGGGACCATTGACGTTTTTGCCATGGACGAAAACTGCTCGCCGCCCAATCTTAAACCTTACGAGGAGAAATACGGCGTTACTTTGGTATCAGTTAACGACCTGGTGCGGATCCCCGGTGTGGACAGGAACTTTGATTACAAGCCGCCGGAAGCCGCCAACATTGCCAATAAACTGATTGACCTGGCTATCGAAAACTTTAAAAACCGCAAGGGCCGGATTCAGCCCAAGGTACCCAAGAACGTGCAGACCGCTATCGCCGGGTTCTCGCCGGATGCAGTGCTGACGGCATTGGGCGGTTCCATCGAGCCGCTGGCCGCAGTCATTAAGTCCGGTAAAATCAAGGGCATTGTGGCCCTGGTGAACTGCACCACCCTCTCCACCGGGCCGCATGATTATATGACTATCGGCCTGGCTAAAGAGCTGATTAAGCGGGACATCCTGATTGTCAGCGGCGGCTGCGGCAACCACGGCCTGGAAGTAGCCGGCCTGTGCAATATGGATGCCGTGAAACTGGCCGGCCCCGGTTTGCAGGAAGTCTGCAACAACCTGAAAATACCGCCGGTGCTGAGTTTTGGCACCTGTACCGATACCGGGCGGATCCAGATGGTCACAACGGCTATGGCCAACCATCTTGGTGTTGATACCGCAGACCTGCCGGTGGCTGTCACCGCACCCCAGTACCTGGAGCAGAAGGCCACCATCGACGGCATGTTTGCCCTGGCCTACGGCCTTTACACCCACCTGTCACCGACCCCGCCTGTAAGCGGCGGGCCGGAACTGGTAAAGCTTCTAACCGAAGACCTGCCTAAGCTGACAGGCGGCAAGGTAGCCCTGGGTGATGACCCGGTGGAAGCGGCCAACGGCATAGAACACCATATCATCGAAAAACGGAAAAAACTTGGTTTAACCTGATTGCCAAAGCCCCGTGTGATAAGCCCGGGGTTTTATTTTGGCATTGATTTTTCCGGTCGGTGGAAAGTGTGACACCTTTTTTGAAATTGGTATTGACAGTTATTGATTAATGTTTAAATGCATACAGTACCTAAAGGACAGGAATCTCTATGTGGAGGTGCTGGATGATGTCTCCTGAGAATATGGAACGAAGTGTACCGGGGTATCGTCGAGGCCGCATTGGCCATGGGCGCTTCGCCCTGGCAGATCATCCGCAAAGTCCTGCTGCCCGAGGTGGTTTATTCCCTGACCCTGGGAGGGACGATAACCTTTATCACGCTGATAAGTTACTCCTCCATGGCGGGTTTTGTCGGCGGCGGCGGGCTGGGTGACATTGCCGTCAGGGCAACCGGGGGCTGTCACAATAAGCTTTTTGGAAAGCCCCTTTTTTTATGTAAAGTCAGTAACAAAAAAATTTCCGGAGAATATAATGTACCGAACACTCGATAGGAAGAGTGAATTATATATATTGAAGGGAGTTTTTTGTATGGCTTTAGTTTGTACAGATTTTCAA
>JBMOPI010000164.1:0-5589 GCA_049324975.1 Bacillota bacterium | reverse complement strand
GCCGGTCAAAGCAAATCAGGCACCGGAAGCAACAAGTGCAGCCGGCAACAAAAAGAGCCTGTCCCGGCTATTTATGGATACAATTACCCTCAAAAACACCGTCGATCGCCTGGTGACCCGTAAACCGCTGCCGGAAAAAGCCGGAAATTCAAATAAGCAAAAGGAAAGCAATTAACTATTAAAAAGTCAATGACTTATTTCAAGTCATTGACTTTTCTTAAAACGTTATTTCCACATCGATTTATCCACTAATTTCGACAGGTCCGGTTCTTTTTTGAGATATCCGGCTTCAAAGGACAGCCTGCCAAATTCCCGGATCAGTTTTTCGTCAACGTCAACAGTGACAGTGGATCTCGCAAAGGCACTGTCCATGGTTTTGTCAGAAAGCTCTTTACCGGTGAGTTTCTTTAGTTCAGTATTCAAAATTTTATGCGTTTCTTCCGGATTCCTGTTAATAAAATCAACTGTTTTGCGGTGTACCTCAAGCCACTTCCGGATTAATTCAGGGTTTTTGTCCATGAATTGTTGGGTTGTTACAAGGACAGTGGTAGGATAATTTCCTTTGTTCCAGATTTCATTCCACTCCAGCACCACTTTGGCCCCTGCCTGCTGCAGCTGGCTGCCCCACGGTTCAGGCACAATGGCGGCATCAATCTGGCTGTTGGTAAAAAGGATGGCCATGTCGGACGGGGCTACCTGAATGACATCCACTGTTCCTCCCGCGTTAACAGTTTTTAGACCGGCTTCCTTCAAAAGATGTCTTAGGGAAATATCCTGGGTATTGGCAAACTGGGGCACCCCGACTCTTTTCCCGGCCAGGTCGCTGACATTTTTTATCTGAGCATCTTTGCGGGCCAGCAGTATCGCGCCGCCATTGTTAACACCGGCAATAATCCTGAGCTCAACCCCCTTAATGAAAGTGTTTATTGCCGGCACCGGGCCCACATAAGCGATATCCACTTCCCCGGCAATCAGGGCTTCCATTAAAGCGGGCCCTGCCACAAAGGTCTTAGTCGATATGACCGCATCTTTCCCTATAGCTTCATTGAACCAGCCTTTGTTTAATCCTATTAGCGCAGGGGCATGGGTAAGATTAGGGAAATACCCGACCTTCACCTCTTTTTCATCATTTTTGACAACGCAGCCTGTCAGCAGCAGAGTGAATGCTATGAAAGCCAATACACTTATAACGGTTATTTTTTTGAACATTTTACACCTCCTTTCCCAAATATTTAAATCCTTATGCGGTGATTAACCCCCACCGGCAGCGCACCGAGTTTTCCAGCTTTTTGAATATAAAATGGTCTGCCAGGCAGCCCACTACGCCGATAATCACCATAACTGCTATCACCTGGCTCATGTCGTTAATATTACGGCCCATCATCAGGATTTGGCCCAACCCGGTCCCGCTGGACAAGAGTTCACCTGCCATTAATGCGCGCCAGGCAAATGCCCAGGCCAACCGCATGCCGGTAATTATTGAAGGGACTGCGGCCGGCAGAACAACATGCCAGAATAACCGGCTGCCGCCGGCCCCCATTGAACGGGCTGCCCTTAGATAAATGGGCGGTGTGTTCTTTACCCCGGCGTCGGTGTTTATCAACATCGTCCAGGTCGCCCCCAGGCAGGTGATGAAAATAATCGCCTTTTCACTCATCCCCATCCAAATCAGGGCCAGGGGCAGCCAGACCACGCTCGGCACGGCCTGCAGCCCTACTACCAGCGAACCGAAGGTATCTTCCAGTACCTTGTACCTGGCGATAAGAAAACCCAGGCTTACACCGATTAATAATGCCAGCAGGTATCCCACCAGTATCCTGCGCATACTTACAGCAATGGCGATCAAAAATGTCCCGTCGGCAAAACCTCCGGCCAGTGTCTCACTAACAGTCAACGGGGACGGAAAAAGCACCGGCGACCAGATCTGTAACCTATAAACTGTTTCCCAGGTGATTATTAACAGCAGGTAAAACAGCAATCTTCGCATGCGCGTATTCATAAGCCTTTTGCTCCTCAACGACTTTTTCCAGCTCTTCCTGCAGGTGGAACCTGATTTCCCGCTGCAGCATAATTATCTTCGGGTGGTTAAGGTCCCTGGGTCGTTCCATGTTGACGGTAAATTCTTTTTTGATCCTGCCCGGCCGGGCCGAAAACAGCACAACCCGGTCCGCCAGGGCAAGAGCCTCATCCACACTATGGGTGATAAAAATAACGGCTTTACGGGTCGCCTGCCAGATTTCCGTCAGCTCCTGATGCAGCAGGGACCTGGTTTGGCTGTCCAGGGCGGAAAATGGTTCATCCATCAAAAGAATCTCCGGTTCCATTGCCAGCGTCCGCGCAATTGCCGCCCGCTGTCGCATGCCGCCTGAAAGCTCGTGGGGATAGCAATGCACGAATTGACTGAGATGCACCATTTGCAAATATCTGTCAGCCCTTTCCCGGCATTCTTTCCTGGGCAGCCGCAGCATTTTCAGGGCAAACTCCACGTTGCCCAGCACAGTTAACCAGGGAAACAGCGCCCCTTCCTGAAAAACCACGCCCCGGTCGGGGCCGCAATTTTCCACCGGATTACCGTTAATCAAAACCCGGCCCCGGTCCGGGCGGTCAAGACCGGCTACGATATTGAGCAGGGTAGACTTGCCGCAGCCTGACGGTCCCAGCAAACAGACAAATTCCCCGGCCGCTATGTTCAGGTTGATGTCCTCCACTGCTGCCAAAACGCCGTTTCCGTTCTGCCGGAAGCTTTTGCATACGCCTTTTATCTCTACTTTCATGATAAACTCCCCTCCCAGCGCAGCCCGGCGCTTAAAACTGCCGCTACTTCCGGTCTGGTGAACTCTTCCGGCAGGGGTAACCCCGCCCTCAGCATGGACCGCACCTTGGTGCCGCTGAGGACAAGATGGTCTTCCCCGGGGTGCGGGCAGGTTTTGCTGGAAGCCATATTCCCGCATCTCCGGCAGTAGAAGGTGTGTTCATAACACAAAGGCGTTATCTGCAGTTCTTCCGATCTAAACTTTTTAAAGATCAGCTGGGCATCATATGTCCCATAATAGCTGCCGACCCCGGCATGGTCCCGTCCGACTATAAAATGTGAGCAGCCGTAGTTCTTCCTGGCAATGGCATGAAAAATTGCCTCTCTGGGACCGGCATAGCGCATGGCAGCAGGGAAAACGGCCATGTATGTCCGGTCGGGAGGATAATAATTCTCCAATAGCACCCGGTAACTGGCCATCCGTACCGGCGCCGGGATATCATCCGCTTTGGTGGCGCCCACCAGCGGGTGCACAAACAAGGCATCCACTATCTCCAACGCACACTTCTGAATGTATTCATGGGCCCTGTGGATGGGATTCCTGGTCTGAAACCCGACAACCGTATCCCAACCCTGTTCACTGAAATAAGCCCGGGTTTCAGCGGGGTCTTTGCGAAACTTGTTAAATTCATCATTGTCCGGACGGTTAATCAGGGTGATTTCACCACCCATCAGTACTTCACCCTGCTCTTTGAGCCGTTGCACCCCGGGGTGCTTTAAATCCGTGGTCCCGTAAACCAGTCTTGCTTCCATCTCCTTTTCATACCTGAATTTATCCAGTATTTTCATGATCCCCAGCAATTTGCCGCTTTTATCTGAAAGATTTACTTCCTCGCCTAATTCAACCTTCTCTGCCTGTTCTTCCGGTACGGCCATGGTAACCGGCAGGCTCCAGACCTCTCCTCCGGCCAGCCGCATCTCCCTGACAACCCTTTCGTAATCATCCCGGACCATAAAGCCCGTCAAGGGACTCAATGCCCCGGTGGCTATCAGTTCCAGGTCTGAAACACTCCAGTCGCAAAGCTCCAGCGCCTGCAATCCGTCGGCTTTCTTAAGCAAACCCGGCAGTTCTTCGTCCCCAGCGATCCGGTTTATCAATACTCCCCCATGTGGGGGTATTAATTTGGACATAGCTAAACACTCCTTCTTCTATACGCATTTTGTATACAATTAAAACTACATCCCTCCCCGTAATTTTTATTAAATTTTAATCTCCACTTCCTTTATATGCGTACGGTTTTACCTTTGACACCCGCTGCACCCCATTTTCAAAATTTCCCTGTTATGGTTGAAATCAATCCCGGTAACCTCCCGCTCTGGCGCCGAATAGACTACATCAGAATCACTGTGGGAAGGAGTGAAAGACGTGGCCAAAAGCATTATGGCCAAAGCCTGGCTGGACCTGCTGGAATTCCCGCTCCCCGGCAGACTGGCCAAACCACGGGACACCGGATTGACCATGGTCATTGACAAAGGCACGGGGTTGGCGGAAACCAAAGACATCCTTTCTGTGGCCGCCGGCTACATAGATATGGTCAAACTGGGTTTTGGGACTGCCGCCCTTTATCCGGAGGATGTCCTGCGGAGCAAAATCTTTATGATCAGGTCATTTGGCATCGATGTTTATCCCGGCGGCACTTTCCTTGAAGTGGCGGTCAGCCAAGATAAACTCCGGGAATTCATTAACAGGGTATGGTACCTGGGGTTTTCCGCTATCGAGGTTTCCGACGGCACGATTAAAATGCCCGGCGGGGTAAGAGAAAAAGCGATTGGAGCGGCAGCCAACATCGGGTTAAAAGTGCTGACAGAAGTCGGCAAAAAGCACCCTGCCGACAGCCTGACCACGGCGGACGTGATCAGCCAGGTCAACCGGGACCTGGCGGCAGGCGCTTACAAAGTCATCCTGGAAGGGCGCGAATCAGGGAAAGGCATAGGCTTTTATGACTCCGACGGAAATTTTAAAATAAAAGAATTTGAAGCACTGCTCGGCGAAATCCCCGACCCGGACTGCATAATATGGGAAGCCCCGCTAAAAAAACAGCAGCATGAGCTCATTTCCCGGTTCGGACCCAACGTCAACCTGGGCAATATAGCTGCCGGCGACATCCTTGCCCTGGAATCGCTGCGGGTTGGCCTGAGAGGTGACACGCTGCGGCAGGCAATAAAAAAGGTGAGCGCGGATTGAACCTGGAAGTGTTAACTACCCTGCAGGACGTGACAGACGAGAAGGTTTCCGGGAAAACCGCCATCGTTTTTGATATTTTACGCTGCACGACATCAATTGTAACGGCCCTGGCCAACGGCTGCCGGGAGGTAATTCCCGTTTCTTCGGAGCGGGAAGCCCTGGAGCTTTATAAACGTTCCCCGGATCCCGCCCTGCTGCTGTCCGGGGAACACGGCGGCAGCAAAATCCCTGATTTTCACCTGGGCAATTCCCCGCAGGAGTTTACTCCCCGCCGGGTCAGAAACAAGACGGTCATTATGACTACCACCAACGGGACACAAGCCATAAAAAAATGCCGGCTGGCCCGTTCCGTCCTCATCGGCAGCTTACTCAACATTTCGGCCGTCTGCCGGCAGGCCCTGGCTGCCGGCCGGGACATTGTCGTTATTTGTGCAGGTTCAAGAGGCAAAATTGCCCTGGAAGATTTAATGGCAGCCGGCATGGTGGTCGCTGTCTGCCGCCGGCTGGTGCCGGGCATCCGGACGGTTGAACCGGCGGCAACCCTTTACCACCTTTATGATTACTTAAAAAACAACATGAAACAGGCAGTTTA
>JBMOPI010000163.1:0-5739 GCA_049324975.1 Bacillota bacterium | reverse complement strand
CATGCTCGCCCACAATTACCGCGTCGATGGCCGGACAGTCCTGCAGGATATCGGTATAGGCAATGGTCGGGTAAAAACCATAAGCGACAATATAAGGCGCCAGTCCGGCGCTTTTCATTTCCGCCAGGAAAGCGTACAGGGCATCATCCCGCTGCCAGTGGTAGACCACGTGCACACCCAGCAGGTCGGGGCGGAAATCCTCTACAGTCCTGGCGATTTCCCCGTACTTCAGGCCGTCCATGTGGCCTTCCACAACTATCACTTCATGCCCCTTACTCGTAAGCATACCGGCCGCGTAGCCGGAGAGCAGGCACGAGGACAGGGGCGTATTGGCGATGTCGTTGCACCGTTCCGGGCTTACGCGCCGGGGATGTTCCAGTAAAAGTATCTTCATCTTAAGGCCTCACTTCCTGCCACATAAATACGTTTTTGCATAGATTTAAGGTTTCCAGCCGGTACCTGAAGGCATCATAGGGTTTGGGGTTATAATAAGTCGGGTAAAGCAGGTCCGTTTCCGGGGTGATCACCCCGTTGGCCAGGGCCATGGCCTCCATTGGCGTGCCGGGCAGGATGCGGACATTGTTCAAAACCACCGCCCCCAGGTTCTTTTTGGCGCTGTGCAGCTCATAAATCCGCTCCAGCATGCGAATGCCCTTCTCGCAGGTCTCCCTGGTCTCCCCGGGGACATTCACCATGAAATGATAAACACTGATGACGTCAGTACCAGCGGCCAGTTTTGCCGCCTTTAGAATATCCGCCTCGGTGAGGCCTTTGCCCAGCACATCCAGGGCTTCCTGGCAGAGGCCGTCGGGGGAAAAAGAAAAACACTCGCAACCGGCCCGGGCAAAAAGGGCCACGTTATCCTCATTCAGGTGGTCTTCCCGCAGGAAGCCGTCCCAGCCGATTTTGAGCTTCCGGCGCAGGATCTCGTGACAGATCTCTTCCAGATGGCCGTTGGGGATGTTCACCACCGAGTCGGTGAAATGAAAGCTTTTGACGCCGAATTCCTTGTGCAGGGTCTCCATCTCATCCACCACCGCCTTGGGCGGGCGGCAGCGGAGGGTTTTGCCCTGCAGCTGCGGGTATACACAGTAAGCGCAGTTAAAGGGACAGCCCCGTTTGGTCTCAATGCCCACCGCCGGGACATAGCTGTTAATGCTCAGGTATCGGGTCAGATCCCAAAGCCGCCGGTCCGGCGGGGTGTAAGCTGCCATGTCCAGGTCCCGGGCGGGCGGCGCCGTTATAATCTTCCCGCCCTCACGCCGGCAGAGACCGGGCAGCGGCGGTGGGTTGTCCGGGGAATCCAAAAGGGCCGGGAAAGACTTTTCGGCCTCGCCCACTATCCCGTAATGGATTTCCGGCAGTTCCGCCATCAGCCGCTCCGGGAAAAGAGAAAAACCGGTGCCCCCGGCGATGATCCAGGCCTTGGGCAGGATGGCGGCAGTCAGGCGGACAGTCACCAAAAAAGGCGGAATCAAAGAACTGGTCTTATTCGCCAGCGGGTCAATATTGCGCAGGGACAGGGCCACCGCGTCGGGCCGGAAAGCCAAAAGCTTTTCCTTCAGCGCCCCGAACTGGTCGGGTTCCAGGTTCATATCCAATATGTCTACCTCGTGGCCGCTGCCTTTAAGACAGGTGGCCAGGGCAACTATGCCGATGGGATAAATCCGCTCCTGGGTCAGCCCTTCCACCGAAGGAGTCTGTACCAAAAGTACCCGCATTGTCCTTCACTCCAGTTATATATTCAGTACGGTAATCATCTAATTCAGCTGTACATTTACTCCGGTAACACAACTATTCGAGCAGCAGCAGGGCAAAATACTTCACGTATTCATCCTTTTCCCTTAATGGGCGCAGTTTAAATCCGGCCCGCCGCACCGTCTCAAAGACGTCAATCCCCGCTCCCTCCATGGAAGGCCGGGCATCCCGGGGGTTGCGGCAGGCGGCGGCGGAGCCGGTGGCGCTGCTGTTGCCGGTATTGCCGCTGTTGCCCGGACCGTCGCCGGTGCACGGGGTGTACGCGGTGCCGGAAGCGGCGCCAGGTCCGCCGAAAGCGCACGGTTCGCAGATAGCACACGACCCTGCCCAGTAGGCAAAGGCTTTGTGGTAGCCGGCCGTAAAGGCTTCCTTCTCGGCCTTCAGCACCTGCCGCTGAAAAGCACCGGTGGGGGGTTCCCCCTCAAGGAGCAGCGCCCTGGTATAATCCTTCAGCACCACCCGGGTTTTTTCCGGTGTCGGGCCGGCAGGCGGGCAGTGCGGTTTGCTGCCAAACCTGGCGCAGCCGAATTGGCATTTTAAACCGGGCCAGTCGGAAACCCGGACTATATCCACCGGAATCGGCTGCGCGTGGTGAAAGCCCAGCTCCCTGATCCTGGCCGCCAGGCGGGCGGTATGCTCAAGGCTGAGCCCGGCCAGCACCTGCTCTTCCCTGGCGGCAAAGATTACTGCTGTATCTGTGGCCAGAGGGATGAGTTCTGTGGTGCAGAGGCCCGGCCGCGCCAGTTCCTCCCGCACCCATTTGCCTGGGAAGACTTTGCCGTTGTATGTGTTAATAAACATATTCAAGTCAAAAAGAGCAGCCTTTTCCGGGGAATGTTCCAGGAAGAAATCATGAATCAATATCAGCCCGCCCGGCTTAAGGCAGGCCGCCGCCTTTGCCAGTACGCCGGAAATCTCCTCTTCCGCGTAGGCATGGACGATATTGGAGAGGATCACCAGGTCAAAGGCCCCTTCCGCCACCGGCCAGGGTTCCAAAATGTTGGCCGGACAGTAATTTACCCGGGCCGCCGGTTCCGCCGCTGCCGGTTCGGCCGCCCCTTCCCCCGCGGTGAATCCCCGCTCCGCCATTACTTCCCGGGTGTAGTTCAGCACTTCCGGCAGGTCCATCAGCGTGGCGGTCATGGCCGGGAAGCGCTCCAGAAAACCTGCCGCCATGGCCCCCGAGCCGGCCCCCACGTCGAGGACGGCGCCCGCCACATTAAGGCCCCCATTACGGCCGGCATCACAGCCCGCAAAATACGGCAGGATCTCCTGAATCTTGGTCCGGGCTACCCGGTCCATGGCGCTGATGTATTTGCGGATGCGACCGGCCCGCCGGGCAGCATCCTCATCCACAGCGCCAAAGTCCACCCGGCCGCCGGCCTTTAGGCAGTCGGCCAGCCCCTGCCAGCCACGGGTAAGGTATTTCCGCCAGAGGATGGCATCCCCCTGGTAATGCTCCTTGCCGGCCACCAGGTATTCTCCGGCCAGCTTTGTATTGTAATAACAGGCTCCGTCAGAGGTCAGAAGCCCCATAGCACAAAGGGCCTGGAGAAAACGCTCCAGCCCCCTGGCCTCAAAACCCAGTGTCCCGGCTATTTCATGGAGGGTCTTGCCCTGCGGTTCCAGGATGTTAAAAAGTTCCGCCTCCACCGCGGTAAAGAGCACCTCAGAAAACCAATACCCGCAGGCCAGGTCCTCAAGATATTGAGGGCCGGCATCCTGTGGGTCATGGGACATAAAGGGTAGTTTTTTCATTAAAAACACACCTCGGAATCATTCCTGGAAACCCCGGCCCCCTCAAAGGTCAGCACTTTACAGATCACCTGGGCAGCAGATTCCACGACGTTCATGGCTACGGCAGCCCCGGTGCCTTCGCCGAGCCGCAGGTTAAGGTTCAGCAGAGGCTTTAATCCAAGCTCTTCCAGCATGTACCTGTGCCCGTATTCTATGGATTGATGGGCGGCAATCATATAGTCCACGGAAGCCGGCGCCAGCTTTTTGGCCAGCAATGCCCCGGCGGAAGAGATAAACCCGTCCACTACCACCGGCACCTTATGGTAAGCCGCGCCCAATATAACCCCGGCGATGCCGCCGATTTCAAAGCCGCCCACTTTGGCCAGCACATCCACCGGGTCAGCCGGGTCAGGCTTGTTGACATCAAGGGCTTTTTGGATCACCCGCACCTTGTTCTCCAGGGCCTCATCGGTAACCCCTGTCCCCCGGCCGGTGACCTCCTGTACGGGCAGCCCGGAGAAGGCCGCCAGGATAGCGCTGCTCGGGGTGGTGTTGCCGATGCCCATGTCGCCGGTACCCAGGAGTTCAACCCCTTCCTGCACCAGCTTACCAACGATGTCGATGCCGGCTTCAAGGGCCTGTACCGCCTGCTCCCTGGTCATGGCCGGGCCTCCGGCCATGTTTTGGGTGCCGGCAGCTACCCTGTAAGAAAGGATTTTGCCCTGAGCAGCCAGTTCGCTTAAGTCGGCGGCAACACCCATATCCACCACCATCACGCGGGCGCCGGCCACCCCGGCCAGGACATTGATGCCCGCGCCGCCGGCCACGAAATTGGCCACCATCTGCGGGGTTACCTCCTGGGGGAAAGCGCTTACCCCTTCAGCCACCACCCCGTGGTCGCCGGCCATGGTGACCACGACTTTGTTCCGCACGGACGGTTTTAAGGTTTCCTTTATTGCAGCCAGCTGTTCCGCCAAAACCAAAAGGTCCCCCAGGGCGCCCGGGGGAGTGGCCAGGTTTATCATGTAATCCTGTGCCTTCTCCCTCCATTCCCCGCTTACCGGCTGGATTCCGTCAATTACTTCTTTAAGTGTCATCGCCATAATTTTTTACCTCCTGCCCTAATATCTCAACATAATCACCAATGCACTCAATCCCAGCACCTCAATGCATTCGTTCATGGCGCCGTATGTATCGCCTGTCAGGCCGCCCAGCCTACCGGAAATATACCGGCCCAGGCCGGCGGTGCCGGCAAGGACAGCGCCGGCGAGGACAATGACCTTAAGCGTCCCGGTCAACAAGCCTTTTAAAAGCACCGGGTCCGATAAGCCGCCATTGACACCGGACAGAATCACTGCCGCAGCCAGCGCCGCTGTCGAGGCCCACAATAGTTCCCGCCTCCCCACCTTGTCGGTGAAACTTCCTGTCCCCCCGCCGGTCCGGGCATAAGGGAACATAGCCGCGCCGTAAACCTGCGCCCAGCGGCCCAGGGCCGGCACAATTATCAGGGCCGCTAATTTGTCCGGCCCCACCGGAATCTGGCCCAGGAGCACCAGCTTAAATAAGATCACCAGCACCCCGGCCATCACGCCGTGGGACCCCACCCGGCTGTCCTTCATGATTTCCAGTATGCCTTCCAGCGGCCGGCCGCTGAAAAGGCCGTCGGCCGTATCCATCAGCCCGTCACCGTGCATGTTGCCGGTGATAATCACCAGGAAGGCAATGGTAATAAGGTCGGTCACCGGGCCGGGCAGGATAAAGGATGACAGGGTGTGTACCGCCGCCGCAGCTACTCCCAGCAGCAGGCCGACCAACGGGAAATAAGCCATGGAACGGGCCACATCTCCTTCTGTCACCGTACCGTGCACGGTTACCGGTATCCTTGTAAGAAACTGCAAGGCAAGCAAGAACTCCAAAGCACAACACTCCGTTCGGTTAATTTCGACAATGCTAAAAATTCTTCCCCTGCCCCCAAAATACTTTTACACCCTTACCAAAAAACCTGGCCGCTAAGCAATGCCAAAATACCTTGCCGCCACCTGCGCCGCGCATTCCGGCCCACAGACGGCGCACTCGTGGTGGCCGTCCCCGTCGCCGGCGGCGGCTTTAATTTTCTCCGGGTCAATGGCCAGGCTGGCCTGCCGGTCCATATTCAGCGCCACCCGGGCCCGCGCCATCTGCAAATCCCGCTCCCAGGCCTGCCTGTTGCCCCGGGCCAGGTCCGCCGCGTGGGCGGCGATACGG
>JBMOPI010000162.1:0-5755 GCA_049324975.1 Bacillota bacterium | reverse complement strand
ATTGTGCCTGGAACAGCAGCAAAAATAAAGTCATAATTTCCAGTTTTCAAAGACCAACTTGTTACAAAAAATGAACGGTTTATATTACCGTTCAAATTAGGACTCTGAAATCATTATACGAGGAGGATTAACTAAATATGTGGATATATGAAAAGAAACTGGAATACCCGGTCCGGGTCAGCGGCCCGAATCCAAAGCTGGCCAAAATAGTTATAGAGCAGTACGGCGGTTCCGACGGTGAAGCCGCGGCAGCTAACCGTTACCTGACCCAGCGGTACATGATGCCGACCGGCATGGCCAAAGGAGTGCTCACTGATATTGGGACTGAAGAACTGGCCCACTGGGAGATGATTGCCACTCTCGTCTATAAACTGATTAAAGACGCGACTCCCGAACAAATCAAAGCAGCCGGCTGGGAGGCTCATTATGTTAACCATGGGAAGGATGTCTTCCTGGAGAATGCCGGCGGAGTTCCTTTTACAGCCGCATATATTGCCGCCAAGGGTGACCCCATCGCCAACCTGGTTGAAGATATGGCCGCAGAGGCCAAAGCCCGGGCAACGTATGAAAACATCCTTAATCTCAGTGATGACCCGTGTGTGAATGACACCCTGAAATTCCTGCGGGAGCGGGAAGTGGTGCACTTCCAGCGGTTCGGGGAAGTGCTGGATAATGTGCAGACATTTTTGAAGAGCAAGAGGTTTTATTAGAATGCCAAAAGCCGCAGGCATGATATTATACCTGCGGCTTCATCTTTATAACCCGGTGCGTTTTGTTTATGGTATTTTCCAAAGTGTGGTGCTAAATAGCCTATTTTTCACCCGCTATCAACGCCGCCCCCAGCGCCCCGATAATCTGGGGTTCCTCCGGTACGTTAACATGGCAGCCCAAAACCTTGGCCAAGGTGTCCCGCATCCCTGTGATTTTTGCCACCCCGCCGGTAAAAGTCACACCGCGGACGGCGCCCAGTGACCCGGACATGTTGGCAGTACGCCTGGCAATAGAGTGGTATAGGCCGGAAACAATCCTCTCTTTGGCTTCCCCGGCTGCCAGCAAGCTCACTACCTCCGATTCGGCGAAAACAGTGCACATGCTGTTTATGGCCACCGGGTCCGCCGCAGCCAGCTCCCCGAGCCGGTCCAATTCCAGGCCCAGGGTCAGGGCCATGACCTGCAAAAACCGGCCTGTCCCGGCAGCACATTTGTCGTTCATTACAAAATTCAGCACTTTACCTGTATTATTGACAAGGATAGCTTTGCTGTCCTGGCCACCGATGTCGATAATGACGTTGTTTTCAGGAAACCAATAATTAGCCCCCAGGGCATGGCAGGTAATCTCGGTCACCGCACGGTCAATGAAATCCAGGGCCACCCGGCCGTAGCCGGTCCCTACAACGCTTTTCACATCGGCGGGCCTTATCCCCGCTTTGTCCAAAGCCTTTTTATACACCGACCAGCCAGTTTCCCTGGGCCTCCATCCCGTCGGCTCTATTACATAAGCTGCAATGTCACGGTTTTTTAAAATGACTGTTTTGGCTGCCACTGAACCAACATCAACGCCAGCATAAAACATCACTATTTCCCCAGCATCTCCAGGAAAGCCTGGATGCGGGTCTGCAGCTGTCCGGCATCCTCGTCGCTGAAGTCACTTTCAATTTTGATAACCGGAACCCCGGCTTCCTGCAGGGCTTTTTCGACTTTCCGGTATTCGATGCTGTAAGGCTGGCAGAACTGCAGGTTATAGTAAACAACCCCATCCGCCCTGTATTCCCGGGCTAACCTCAGGATGTCCTCCACCCGCGCATCGTTCGGCGTATAGCAGGCACAGTTGATGCCCAGGGCCCGCTCCGAGACGGCCGCCAGCTGTTCATCCAGGGTCTTGCCGTCTTCCCTGACCGGAGTCTCAAAGTACCTGGTGCCGGTGCAGGTTTCTTCACATACCACAACCCCGCCGCTGCCCTCGATGACGGCATGCAGTTTCCAGCTGGGTATCGGCTGCGGGCTGCCGGTGACCAGAATCCTGGGGGCGCCTTTGGGGGCAACCCCTTCTCCCCTGGCAATACGTGCTTCCAGTTCGTCACATAGGGTATTGACTTTTTCCGTAAATCGATTGGGGTCGTCAAAGAAAGCCAGTTCGCTGACGAGTAAAGCGTCTTTCCCTGAGATGGGCGCCAGTTCTGCTTTCCGGGCATTGTACAGTCTTTGTAAAGCGGCCCTTTTTTTGTTCAGCAGGCTGATGGCTGCGGCCAGTTTTTCGGCTGTGACTTCATTACCTGTTTCTTTTTCCATCTTTTCTTTAAAACGCTTGATTTCCGCCAGCCATAGCTCCCGGTCAGCCGCGCCCTTACGCTGGGGCAGTTCCATTACATAGGTGGGGATAAATTCGTCCATGATCTCCCAGGCTTTTTTCTTGCCGTCACAGGTGGTTTCACCTACGATGAAATCCGCCACCTGGAAATAAGGGCAGATGCGGTCCAGCTTGAACCCGACGCTGGCTTTAATCAGCGGACACATATTCCTCGGCAGCACCTTTTCACCGGTGGGCACCGGGAACTGGGCGCCCGCGCACAGGCCGATGCTGGCGCCGCCCGCCGCCAGGGTTATTTCGTCCGGGACGAAAACGCAGAAGGATGCCACTACCTTGCCGCCATTTGCCTTCTGGTCCACCAGTTCCCTGACCCTGATGCCATGGATATCACCCACCACAAAATCAAAGAAATCCATACCCTTCGGCCGGTTTGGCTGGCTTAAGAAAAGTTCACCGTAAATTCCCGGCAGGGGGGCCAGGAACTCATCGTGCTTCTCCAGGTTCATCCCGAGGTCTTCCCACATTTTACGCCAGTCATTGCTCATGTTTATCTCTCCTTCAATTTAAAAAATTTAACAGAATACATTTATTTTATATATGACAATAAATATCCTTTATTCCCTTGATTAATCTTTTTTATACACCGGCCGCCCATCAATAAAAATTACTTATAATCTATAAAAACCCCCCTTTCTGCAGTAGAAAGGGGGGTTAATCAAGTTCAGCCAGTTCATCCAAAAACTGCTTTTCCTTCATACAGTTTACCGTCCGGTCCAGGATGCGCGTCCTCAAAAACTGGCCGACAAGGTCTACCAGCACGACAAGAATCAAAATTGCCGCCACCAATGTGGAAACCTCATTGTAAGCAAACAACTGCATGCTGATGGTCAGCTGGGTGCCGATACCGCCTGCTCCGACCAGCCCCAGGACTGTTGCCGCCCGCATATTGCATTCCCATCTGAACAGGGTATACGAGACCAGCACCGGCAGGCTGGCCGGGCCCCGCACAAAAAGCAGCACCGCCAGTTCACCGGCGCCCGTAGACCGGCCGGTTTCCACCAGCCGCTGGTCCACCGATTCCAGGATTTCCGAATAAAGTTTACCCAGGATGCCTGTACTGTGGGCGGCTAATGCCAGGACCCCCGGAAATGGCCCTAATCCTACGGCAACAACAAAAATCAGGGCCCAGAGAAGCTCAGGGACACCCCTGCACAGATTCAGGATAAACCTTGAAAGGTAATAAATACCCCATCTGCCCAACCAAGGAACGTTACCCCGGGTCTGCCTGGAGAACTCCTCCCCCCTGGCCCTGGTAGCGCCGATGGTCAGCGGCAGGGCCAGGAGTACGGCCAGAATGGTCCCCACTATTGAAATCTCAACCGTTTCCAGCACCAGCCTGCCGACATCCTTTAAGAATTCCGGGCTCAATTCCATCGGCCATAAGCCTGACACAAAACGGCTGATACTCTTCAGGTTGCCGGGATCGGCAAAAGCTGCGGGGTCAAACCGGGTGGCCCCGGCACTCCAGATGAAGATGAAAATAAACAGAAACACCAACAGCCAATTTCCCGTACCGATCCACTGGCGCCGGTGGAAATAGTTTTTAGCAGGCACAGCGGTCCCTCCTCCCGGCAGCCCATTGCTCAGGAGAGCCGTTATAAATTACGCTGCCCTGTTCCAGGACGATCACCCGGGAACAGTACTGCAGCGCGAAATCTTCCTGGTGGAGGTTCAGGACAACAGTAATTTGCTGCTCCCGGTTAAGCTCTCTGAATAAGTTCAGGACCACTTCTGCCGTGCCGTGGTCTACGGAGGCTACCGGTTCATCTGCCAGAATCAGCCGCGGGCCGCACAACAATGCCCTGGCAATCGCCACCCGCTGCTGCTGGCCGCCCGACAGATCGGTGGCACGGTCAAAAATTTTTTCCGCCATGCCCAGCTGTTCCAGGATTCTGTAAACATCACCAATTTCCCGGTCCTTAAGGTAAAAAGCCATCCGGGCGGCCTGCAAAAAGGACATTTGCCCCAGCCTGCCCATGAGCACGTTCCGGGCCACCGACAAGCCCGGAATGATGTTATGGTGCTGGTAGACCGTGGCAATCCCGGCCCGCAGCCGGCGTAATGCTTTGTGAGACATCCCCCGGACAGTCTGGCCGAAAACACTGAGGTTGCCTTCCGTCGGGGCAATAGAACCGTTAAGCAGCCGGAAAAAGGTGGTTTTCCCGGAGCCGCTTTTCCCGAGAATGCCTACCATTTCCCCTTTGTAAATGCTTAAACTTATTCCACTAAGACCGGCAACACCGTTAGCGTACCTTTTGACCAGGTTATCCGCCCTGATTGCTTCCGGCCCGTTTTGTTCTGTTAAAACCATATTGCCTCCGCCGCTATTTCAGCAGGCCTAACCTGGTCGCCTGCTCTTCGATATACTTATAGTCTTCGGCCGTCACCTGCGCAAACTTTTCAGCCTTCATCAATTTGAGCAGTTCTTTGTCCTCCATCGTCAGGAAGGCATCAACAATCTTCCTTTCCAGTTCCTTGTCCATGGAATCCAGCACTACCCAAGGATATCCCTCAATAAAATCGGATTTGGCCAGGATTCTGATCTTGGTTTTGTCAACTTTGCCGTCGGCGATAAGTTTGTTCAGAATCCTGCCCTCCAGGCCGCCGGCGTCTACCTTGCCGTTCTGTACGGCCAGAGCGGTGGCGTCATGCTTTCCGGTATATACAACATTGGCGAAATCATCCGGCACCTTAAGCCCCGCCTGGTCTAACATGATGCGCGGGTACAGGGACCCCGAGGTGGAACTGATATCCCCGAAAGCGAAGGTTTTGCCTCTTAAGTCGGCCGGTTTTTTTACCGGGCTGTCTGCAGGAGTGATAATCAGGCTGTAATATTTGGTCGTCTTGGTTTCGCTGTCAACCTCGGTAACTATAGGGTGAACATCCGCCCTCTGTTTTGCCTGTACATAAGTCAGACCGCCGAAGTAAGCCATATCCAGTTTGCCGCTGGCCATGGCCTCAACCACGCCGGCGTAATTATTGGCCACAAAGAGTTCTACTTCCATCCCCAGTTTTTCTGCCAGGTATCTTTTGAAGGGTTCATATTTTGCCTTGATTTGGTCCGGCGCCTGATTGGGAATAAGTCCGACCCGCAAAATCTTTTTCTCCACCTGTCCGGAGCCGGCAGCCTTCCCGTCCGGTCCTGTTCTTGCTGGGTTTGAACAACCAATTATTGTTAGTCCTAAAAAAATCGTTAACACTATTAAAGCTAATTTACCTAACAATTTTATCATTCTACTAACCTCCTTAGTAATTTTCGCTTGTGAACCTCCCCCGCCTACGCATACGCTAAGAGGCGGGAGCTTCAGGGAACATATCTTTAAAGCGGCCAGATTGAAGCTCGTTTGAGCCCCCTCATGCACTAGACATGCCCGCCGACTCGTTGACG
>JBMOPI010000161.1:0-5803 GCA_049324975.1 Bacillota bacterium | reverse complement strand
GTTGATATCCAACCTGCCTTTGCTGCCTTTTGATGATTTTCCTTCATATTATTACGCCGGGAAACTGGCCCTGGCCGGACATGACATCTATAAACCCATACCGCGGGTACATCCGTATATTTACCCACCGTTTTTTTCCCTGCTGGTCGGCCCGCTGACCTTATTAAACATTAAATCCGCTGCTTTAATCTGGCTGGCCCTTAATATTGTATTATATTTGGCAAGTGCCTGGCTGCTTTACCGGATTCTGTTCAAAGATTATGACGACGCCATTTTAATATGGACCGCTGTCATTGCAGCCGGTTTAATCCCAGCTCAGCTGGACCTCTTACACGGGCAGGTAAATACCTTCATCCTTTTTCTGCTAACCGCCGCCCTATGGAGCTACGTTAACCGGCGGGACCTGCTCTGCGGCATATTGATCGGGCTGGCCGCAGCGATTAAAATAACGCCGGCCCTGCTGGTGCTGTTCTTCCTGGTAAAAAAGGAATACCGGGTAGTATTAGGGGCACTGGCAGCGTTACTGATTACACTTTTTATCCCCATACCTTTTTTCGGGATTATACAGACCGTGTTCCTGCTTGATAAATGGTTTGACCTGGTAATATCCCCTTTTATACTTGATGCACAGGTACGTATAAAGTTCACTAACCAGTCTCTTACAGCGACAGTGTATCGTTTGCTCACCCACGCCAATGTGAAGGAAACCGGCGGACCCTATTACGTAAACTTTTTAAGTTTACCGCGGGAAACGGCCAAATGGTTTATCAGGGGGTTATCGGCAGTTATTTTATTGGTTGGATATTTTGTCGTAAAGAAGCCTTCCGGGCGCGACTCTTCCTGCTTTTTTGCCCAGTATTCCATAGTTCTTCTTTCCATGTTAATACTTTCGGGTATCAGCTGGCACCACCATTACGTGTTAATGCTGCTCCCCTTCATGGTCAGTCTGAAGTTGGCCCGGGAAACAGGCAGCAAATATTTCACGGTGAGCATGGGAGTTTCATTTATCAGTGTAAACCTCAGTTTTGTTTTCTGGCTCGGAGAACACTGGGCTGTGCCGCTCAGCGCCTACTCCGTTATGTTCTGGGGAGCATTGTTATTGTGGGTAATTCATGTATCATGGGTATTTTCTTCTGTTGCTTTCAGCAAAAAGTCTGGGAATCAGGTTTTCTTTGACAATAATATCAGACATTCTTAACTCTTTATCTGCCTGTTGAAAGCCCTGGTTCTGTTGTTTAGATTCCGGTTATGGTAATTAACCGCGTAGGCAAGCATGGCCTGTGTTGAATAGCCCTCTTCCCACAATATCCCGGCCAATGACCGGTATTTATTTTTATAATATATGAAGTATAAAGACCCGTTTCTTAAGGGATAAAGAGAAGTATTGGCCAAAAGCAGAGGTCACTTGTGCCATTATATAACCACCCTGGATTTGACATTACTCTATTACTTTTTTCGACAGCATTTTAAAGTTTTCCTCCATTAAAATCAGTCCAGAAAAAAACACGACAACCGGGGCTGCAACTGCCCCGGCTGTCATGTTTCTATTAAACCTTTTGGGAGGAAGGTTTCTTAGTAGGTGGTCAGGTACCGGTCGATTTCCCAGTCGTGTACCTGTACCCGGTACTCATCCCATTCCTTCAGTTTACCCTCGATGAACTTGTTGAATACGTGTTCACCCAGCATCTTCTTCATTACTTCGTTTTCCTTCAGCTCATCAACCGCCTCTATCAGGCTGGCCGGCAGGCTCTGGATACCCTCGGCAGCCCGCTCGCCGGCGTCCATGTGATAAATATTGGCCGTGGTTTCAGCCGGGGGCTTAATCTTGTTCTTGATCCCGTCAATACCGGCAGCCAGGGCCGCGGCGATAGCCAGGTACGGGTTGCAGGACGGGTCGGGGTTCCGGAGTTCGACCCGGGTGCTGGCCCCGCGCTTGGCCGGGATGCGGATCAACGCGCTCCGGTTGGCCGCCGACCAGGCCAGGTAAACCGGCGCCTCGTAGCCGGGCACCAGCCGCTTGTAAGAGTTGACCGTCGGATTGGTAAGGGCGGCAAAGGACCGGGCATGCTTTAACAGGCCGCCGATATAGTACATGGCGTCTTCACTAAGCTGCTTGTAGCCGTTAGGATCAAAGAAGGCGTTCTGGCCGTTCTTGAACAGGGACTGGTTCATGTGCATACCTGAGCCGTTGATACCGAAAATCGGCTTCGGCATAAAGGTGGCATGCAGGCCATGGCGCTGGGCGATGGTCCGGACCACCAGCTTGAAGGTCATCACCTTGTCAGCCACGTCAAGGGCGTCGGAGTATTTGAAATCGATTTCATGCTGGCCTTCGGCCACCTCATGGTGGGAAGCCTCAATCTCAAAACCCATCTGCTCCAGGTTCAGCACCATGTCGCGGCGGGCGTTTTCACCCAGGTCGATGGGGGTCATATCAAAATAGCCGGCCCTGTCATGGGTGATGGTGGTCGCCCGGCCCTGTTCGTCTACCTGGAAGAGGAAGAACTCGGCTTCCGGACCCACATACATGGTATATCCCAGGTCAGCTGCTTCCTTCAGGGTCTTTTTCAGGATATAGCGCGGGTCCCCTTCAAAGGGGGTGCCGTCCGGCTTGTAAACGTCGCAGATCAACCGGGCCACGGCGCCGTCCTTCGGCCGCCAGGGGAATACCAGGAAGGTATCCGGATCCGGTTTTAAGTACATGTCGGACTCCTCGATCCGGGTAAAGCCTTCAATAGAAGAACCGTCAAACATCAGTTCACCGTCCAGGGCCTTTTCTAACTGCTCTACTGTAATCGCTACATTCTTTAAAACGCCAAACAGGTCTGTAAACTGCAGCCGCACAAACTTGACATTCAGCTCTCTGGCTTTTTCCATTACCTCTCTCTTATCCATTTGTCAATACCCACCTTTCCTTTTTTTACACTTTGAGAAATTGGTTATGCCTTGAGCTCATGGGCCAAAATGATTGCCTTAGCCACGGATTTCATGGACATACGCTTATTCATGCTCTGCTTTTGAATCCGTTTAAAGGCCTCCGCTTCAGTAACGCCCAGGCTGTCCATCAGGATACCCTTGGCTTTTTCCACCAGCTTACGGGTTTCCAGGGTCTCTTTGAGTTTGACGATTTCATCTTCCAGAGAGCGGATTTTCCGGTAATTCCGCATTACCAGGTCAATTACGGGAAAAAGGTTATGTTCTGAGACAGGTTTGATTACGTAGGCAAAATCGCGGGTTACTTTATGCTGGCCCTGAAAATTCAACCGGTCGTGGCCGGTCATGAGAATAATTGGCGCCAGGGCTTCCTCCTGGACAATATCCGCTACTTCTTTACCGTCCATGATACCCAGCCGGTCTTCGATAATGATCAGGTCTGGCTGGCGGTTCCTGATCAATTTCAAAGCGCTTAAGCCATCTTCAGCTTCCCCTACTACCACATAGCCCGCCTGTTGCAGGAGGGCCTTCAGGCTTTTTCGGCAGCTAGGGTCGGCATCGGCGATCACTACGCGTTGTTCACTCATGCCAAGCCCTCCTTTATGAGAAAGTTAAAAAGCCCCCGAATTCCGACAGGGTTATCGTCAGAATTCTGAGGGCTTCATCGCCGCTGATATGATACGCCGTTGTATCACGAAGATTTGATTTTTGATATATTTCATTATAGCACGAATTCCGGATAATGCAATAAGAAATTTTTGACGCTGTCAACTGACTTTTGCCGACGAACTGACCGCTACATCGCCCGTCGCTTCCGTCAGCTGATGGGGGTGCAGGGACCGCCAGCCGGCCGCTTCAATACCGGTGTACGCTGCGATACCATGCTCACCCAGGTCCATGCCTTCAATTTCTTCGTCCTGGGTAACCCGGATGCCCACGGTTCTCTTCAGCACTGTAAACACCACAAAAGTTGTGGCAAAGGCCCAGACGGAAACACTGGCCACGCCCAGCGCCTGAATACCGAGGAGCTGCAAACCCCCGCCATAGAGCAGGCCGCCTTTTTCAGCGAAAATCCCCACCGCCAGGGTGCCAAAGGTGCCGCAGACACCGTGCACGGCAATGGCGCCCACAGGGTCGTCGGCTTTGATTCTATCGAAAAATTCCACGGCCAGCACCACCAGCACCCCGGCTATGGAGCCGATCACCACGGCAGCAGCCGGGCTGACATAGGCCGTACCGGCGGTAATGGCCACCAAACCGGCCAGTGATCCGTTGATGATCATACTGGCGTCCGGTTTACCATACTTCAGCATAGTATATAGAGTGGCAATAGTTCCGCCCGCCGCGGCCGCCAGGTTGGTAGTTACGGCGATGCGGGCGATATTCATATCAAGACCGGATAAAGTGCTGCCGGGGTTAAAACCGAACCAGCCGAACCAGAGCATGAACGCACCCAGCGCCGCCAGAGGCAGGTTATGGGCCGGCAGGACATTTACTGAACCGTCTTTGTTGTATTTGCCTGTCCGGGGACCCAGCACCAGTACGGCGGCCAGGGAGGCCCAACCCCCTACAGAATGCACCACCGCCGAACCGGCAAAATCGAGCATGCCCATTTTGGCCAGCCAGCCGCCGGGGTTCCAGATCCAGTGACCGGCAATGGGGTAGATTATTGCCGTAGCAATGAAACTGAAAACGATATACGGGCCAAACTTCATCCGCTCAGCCACGGCGCCGGAAACAATAGTAGCCACAGCGATGGCGAAAGCGGCCTGGAACATCCAGTAGGCGTAGACAGGAATCTTCAGGTCCACGCCGATTTTTCCGTTGAGGAACCAGCCGGTAGTCCCAAAGATTCCGGCCTTATCCAGGCCGTACATAATGGCAAAGCCGACGGCCCAGTAGCCGAGCATGCCAACAGTACAGTCCATAAACACCTTCATAATGATATTCAGTGAATTCTTGCTGCGGATAAAACCGGCTTCCAAAGCGGCAAACCCGCCTTCCATAAAGAATACCAGGGCCGCGCAGAGCAGCACCCATACGGTGTCAATCCCCTGGGCCAGAGAAGAAATACTGATTTCCACGGGTATCACCCTTTCCTTGTGAAGTGTCATGGAACGCCGGTTGGCGTTCCCGGTGAAAGGATAGCTCCCCGGGTTATGTAAACTTGTCACTCATAGGGCGGCGTCTCCCCTTTCTATTAAATTCCACACTCCTCATATAGTAATAAAAGGCGCCTTCAATACGGGCACAGTAATCCCGTACAGAAAGGCGCCTTTGCCATCACGGAAAACAAAAAAAGCCCAAAAAAACGGGAGTACTCCCGTTGACTGGGCATCTTTGCTCCTTTGGATACGTCAATGTATCCGTATTAGCTTTTCGAAACTATTATAAGACGGAGATGGTTGTCCGGTCAATATATTTTTTAGATAGCATCCTCTCCGCTTTCACCGGTCCTGATGCGGACCGCTTTTTCCACCGGGTAGACAAAAATTTTACCGTCACCGACTTCGCCGGTCTGGGCCACCATCATAATCCGGTTGACCACCTGGTCTACAAAACGGTCTTCCACCACGGTTTCTATTTTCACCTTGTTGCGCAGCTGAATGGTATACTCCTGGCCCCGGTATAAGGCAGTATGCCCTTTTTGTGTACCGCAGCCTGCAACCTCGGTTACCGTAATCCCACGGATGCCTATAAGCTCCAGGGCCGATTTGACTTCTTCAAATTTATCCGGCCTGACTATGGCTTCAATCTTTTTCACTGACCGAGTTTCCTCCCCATTGAGACCCGTGAATCCTTTCCTGCAAACTATTATAACATATTTCGCTATTTATGGAAGTGGTGAAAAAAAACAAGGCCGGTCAGG
>JBMOPI010000160.1:0-5807 GCA_049324975.1 Bacillota bacterium | reverse complement strand
GTCCTGCAGCCTGCCGGCAGCGGCGCCGGCGCTTTCCTTCAGCTGAAAAGCATCACCGGTCTTAAGGTTTTTCAGGAAAGCATCTGAAACCGGGAGCTTTGGCCCGCGCAGCGTGGCGACAATATGTTTAAACCTGTTCAGGCTGCATACCAACAGGTTTAAAGCCAATAACGAAGCAAGGGCACGGAAAAATATGTTATTATAAAACCTTGTAAAATCCTGCTGCCCCGTCATGGGATCCTTGGGGATGTAAATGGTGCCTACAATGGATACTACGGCCAGCACAAGCAAAAGAATGATACCCAGCTTCATGGAACTGAGGAAGTCCCATATCTGCCCGATTATATTGGCCTCCCCGTCGGAGGTCTGCGGCTCTTCCGCCTCAACCCTTGCCTCAGGTTCTGCCACGGACTGCTTCTTTTTCTTGGCCATTGATTCACTTCCTTTCTGATACTTTTGGTAATTGTTGTTCATGAAAAATCATAACATAATTATATGGCAAAATCGTGGCAATAGGCAAATAAAATTTGTCGTTATCTTATCCATTTTTCGACAATTCTACACGGGATAGAAAAAAACCAGCCCTTTTTCAGGGCTGATTTGCTTTAACAATAATTGGCTTAATTTGGTTTATTTCTTATGGCAGTCTTCACAGACCTGCATATTGGGCAGCCGCTTCAGCATGGTGCTGTTGTCGGTGCCGCCGGCAGCGCCCTCGTAAGTCGGGTTGGTACCTGTTACCACCGTGCCATGGGCGTAGTGACAGGATACGCAGACCAGTTGCGGGGAAGCGTAAGCTGGGTCGCCGGACTCCAGCGGCAGGGATGTAGTCAGCGTGCCGTTGGTATAGAAGTAGTTGGTCAGCGGCACATCCATAGCGTGCCGGTATACAGGCTGGGTCCCCCGGCCGGAGCCGGCGCCCACGTTAAACTTATCGTGGCAGAGGCCGCAGAAGCCGGTAAAGCCGGAAACATACTTAGCTGTTTCCCCGGTCGTGTCGGTTTTCGGAAAGGCCCTTACCAGTACGGCGGTATCGGTACTCCAGGCCTTGGCCTTCAGGATCCGGTAGTTGCCGTCGTTGTCGTGACCATTGTGGCAGGAAACACAGGTAAAGGTGCCGCCGCCAAAGGAGCCGTTCAGGTTGCCGGCATTGGGTGAACCCTTGGTGCTGCCCGGGATGAGGGATACGGTTCCCTCAATATCGTGCCGGGAAGTAACGGTAGTACTGGCGCCCCAGAGGTTCTGGTCAGGCAGCCGCGGGCTAGTCTCAGTGCCGAAGGGGCCGCCGAGGGTCTTGCCCCATGTGGCGGTGGTTACATCATACTTAAGGGTGGCGGGGTCAAAGGTGGCATTGGCCAGGATGACCCGGCCCTGCTGCACGTCATATCTGCTGCCGGTGGTAGTATTGGTGGCATGGCAGGTGTAGCACAGGCTCTTGGTGTCAGTGCCTTTCAGCAGTTTGGCCTGGGTGGCGTTATGGGTGATATGACAGCCTTTACACATGTCGGTGTTGTCGGAGTAGTTGGCATGGCCGTGGTTGTTGGGCGGCAGAACGTCCATGTACTTATAGCCGGTGGCCAGTTTATCCTTAATCCGCACGTAGTAAAGCTTAAAGTCAACCAACGTCGCCGTAAACTTGTAATTGGGCGCGGCAACGGTTGTATCCTGGGCAGCGGCGGTCCAGGTAGCCCCACCGTCAGAAGTGTACTCCAGGGTAAAACCGGAACCGGTCCCGGCGGTGGCGGTAGCGTTAAAGGTAAAGGTAACATTGGAGTTAGAGCCGGCCGGGCTGGTTTCCTCCACATCAACGGAAACCTTGGCCGGCAGCGCCGCATAAGCGGGAATGCTTAACATCAGGATAAAAGCGGAAACCAGTAAAAATATCAACAAACCCTTTTTCATCGTGTCACCCCCTTTCATCAGTATCCGTAAACCACTACCCGGTCATTTTCCCGGTCGGTGACATAAACCTTGCCTTTTTTAACCGCCAGGCCGTTAGGGTAGTATAACTGCCCATTATCAGTCCCCCGGTCGGCGAAGGAGAACATCTGCAGGCCGCCCTTTTTGATGCTCTCAAAGACCCGGATTTTATGCTGGAAGGTATCCACCACGTAAACCCGGCCGCTGTCATCAACATCGATACCCCGGGCCAGCCCAAACTGCGGGTTGACACCGTCTTTGGAACCAAGGACAGACAGAAATTTACCTTTGGGGTCAAAGACCTGGACCCTGGCGTTGTTTGAGTCAGCTACATAAATATTGCCTTTTTTGTCCACCACAATATCATTGGCATACTGGAACTGGCCCGGTTTGCTGCCCGGGGTGCCAAACTGGAATTTAAACTTGCCGTTTTGGTCAAAAACCAGCACCCGCTGGTAGAAAACATCGGTGATATAGACATCGCCCTTTTCGGAGACGTCAATCCCGACCGGGATCATGGCGCCTACCTTTTTATCGGCGTTCTGGGCAACAAAGGTTTTGATGAATTTTCCGTCGGCGCTGTACATCTGTACACGGAAATTGCTGCCATCAGTTACATATACCCGGTCGCCGTGCACCGCCAGACCGGCGGAACCGCCAATCTGGTTTTTGTTTTTGGACCTGCTGAATTCATACATAAACCTGCCGCCGGGTCCATAAACTTTGATTGCTCCGTTGCCTGTGTCGGCCACAAAAACCCGGCCCTTGTCATCAACATCGACGGCCAGCGGCTTGGAAAGCTTCCCCTTAAGCTTAGCCAGGTCACCCAGGTTATATTTGAAATCCGGGGGGCCGTCTACGTTTACCGGCAATCCCGCATCAGCCGCGGCAGGGGGTTCCTGTTTCAGGTAAAAGTAACCAAAAAATCCGCCGATGATGATAACAATCACCAGCAAAATATTCAAAAGCGTTTTGTAATCAATCATTCGCGGCTGCATTGTCTTTGCAGGCATCTCGACGGGGCCGGAGGTTGCTCCGGTCCCCTTCACCCCTTTCTGGTTATATTGCTGCAAGTTTTTCTGCATTGAGAGCTGTTTGTGATTACTCCGTACCTAACCTGGCCAGGCCCTCTTTGGCCTCTTTAAGGTCGGGAACGTATTTCAGGGCGTCCCGGTATGCCTGGGCGGCTTCTTTTTTCATCCCTTTGGCTTCATAGGTCTGGCCCAGTTCGGTAATAATGTTGGACTGGGCAGGAGTAATTTTAAGGGTCTTATTATACTGTTCAATGGCCTTGTCATACTGCTTTGATTTCCGGTAGACCTGGGCCAGTGTGTAATTACCCAGTTCGTGCAGCGGGGCCTTTTTCAGCAGTTTCAGCAGCTCTTTTTCCGCTTCCCCGTATTTTTTCATGTCCATGTAGACCAGCCCAATGTTGTACATGGCCCCGATATTTTCCCTGTCGATTTTCAGCGCCTGTTTATACTGGGCCAGGGCCTTTTCATACTTACCCTCCTCGTAATAGGTCCAGCCGAGGTTCAGGACCGCGTTGACGTCCTTGGGGTTGGCCCGCACCTGGGCTTTAAAGGTTTCTTCGTTCTTAACTACCTGGGGCCGGTTGTCGTACTGGTTCCAGTAGAACCGGTAACCGACAAAAAACCCCAAGGCAATAAGGGCGACCGTGAATACAACAATAACGATAATTGCTTTTTTCAGGCTGATGGCTTGTGCTGCGATCATCTTCAGGTCATCCTTTCTGTAAATATTGAAGTCCTGGTGAAAACCGGGACAAGCCTGACGGCCGATGCGCGGCTTGTTTACATAATTCATATTGAGAATTCGTGAGAGGGGCATAATCTCCTGCCTTAAACCAGGGTAAATTTTCTGAAAATTGCAGGCAATCCAGGTAACGGATGCTATTCTTAGCAGGAGTTAGCCTTTTTTATGCCGCAGGCGTACTATATTTCCTGGGGTAAAAATAAAAGGGGCTGTTGACATAACTAAATGTCAACAGCCCCTTAATAGTTGGGTATTATAGATTATTATTCATTCACTGCCGGCCGCTTCTTCTCAGCCTGTTTGATCATGGCATCCGCCACTGTGGAACAGGGGTTGCCCTGCTTAATCATTGCGTCTGCCACCGTGGAGCATGGGTTGCCCTGCTTTAGCATGGCATCCGCCACCGTGGAGCATGGGTTGCCCTGCTTTAGCATGGCATCCGCCACCGTGGAACAGGGGTTGCCCTGCTTCAGCATGCCGTCTGCCACCGTGGAACAGGGGTTGCCCTGCTTCAGCATGCCGTCTGCCACCGTGGAACAGGGGTTGCCCTGCTTCAGCATGCCGTCTGCCACCGTAGAGCAGGGATTGCCCTGTTTCAGCATGGCGTCTGCCACCGTGGAACAGGGGTTACCCCCCTGCATGTAGCCATCCGCTACAGTGGAGCACTGGTTGCCCTGGGCAGCGGCAATCATTTCCGCCGTGCCTGCTGAACACCCGGCGCCGGGTTCACCATGGCCCACCGCCGGATGACCGGGGATGGGAATATGGGCTGGATGGCCACCCATCATTGGATGGCCGGTCATATGCGGGTGCCCCGGAATCGGGATGTGGGCCGGGTGGCCGCCCATGGATCCGGGGTGACCTCCCATCGCTACAGCATGATGACCTCCCGCAGCCACAGCAGCCTCCCCCTGTTTAAACACCTCTTCGGCCTGCTGCCGGTGCCCGGCCAGGATCCAGTCCTTCACACTGGAAGGCTCCAGGCCAAAACCGGGCAGTTTCCCGCCGGCCCGGCCGATAATTTCAAAACCCTCGTCCGTTTCGTAGCCCAGGTTGTCCGTCTGCACCGCAATTACCGTAGCCCGGTTGGTCAGGTCGTAATGGCGCAGGAGCCCCACTTCCCCTTTGGGCATGCGCTGGCCGGTACGGGGGCCTACGGCAATGGTCCGTGTCCACGGCAGGATCACCTTATACCGCTCGCCGGCAGATTCACCTGCCAGATGCCGGCGCAGGGTATTGTCAAAGTAATTGGTGCCGCTCTCACTCATACCGAGGGTATTAATACAGAATTCCCGGGGGATGCCCAAAAACTCCCCGCACATTTTATAAAAATCTTCCCGGGAACACTCGCCAAAGGTGCCCTGGTAGCCGCCGCCGTCACAGAGGCGGCTGCCGGCCGGGAGTTTGAATGTGATGCCCCGCTCGCGGCAGGAATTAAAGAAATGCACGTAACCGGAGGTTGCGCCAATCAATGCCACCGGTATTCCGGTCTCCTCCGCCCGGCGTAATGCTTCAATCAACAGGTCGGTTTCAAATCCGTTAGGCGTAATAAGGTAAAGACTGTCTTCCGTGCCGAACTCCTTTTTGACCTGTTCCAGGCCAAAGGCCATGGCCATGGCCGGGGCAACTTTGGGTGACGGTACCAGGAGCAGGATCCGCATCTTTTCCACATCCGGGAACAAATAGGCCTTGGTGAGTAGATAATTGCTACGCAGGATCATATCCAGGCTGCTTTTGTCCCGATAGATTTTCCCCCGCATATTGGGATCACTTGTTCCACTGGTTAACAGGGCAAGTTCGGCTTCCTGCAGCGGGAAGGATGCGATTACCTGCTGTTTGAATGCCTTGGTCGGGATGGCGGGAATCTCCCACCAGTTATTGACCGTATCCGGGGTTACGCCCTGCTTCTCGCAGTACTCACGGTAAATATTGTTGGCATGGAACTGGAATTCAAATTCCTTCAGGGCCAGGCGGTTGAACCGTTCCTCGTCATGGTGGTCCACGCCCTCTTCTATAAAGGCCCTGATCTCCTCATCCAGTTCTTTCACAAACTCGCCGTTGACAGAATATTTTTCTGCCATCTCCTCCCCACCCCCATTGGTTTTCCGAAG
>JBMOPI010000159.1:0-5818 GCA_049324975.1 Bacillota bacterium | reverse complement strand
TCCTGCCAATCCAGTGATTGCACTTAACAATCCTTCTGCGTTCCCTGGCGGTAAAAGGACAGGTGCCGGCTGTCCTTTTTTTGCACTTCCGGCAGTAATCCGGTTTTTCTGTAATTTCCTTAAAATTTATTTCATTGATTTTTTTGTCACACGCCGGACAGAGCCACCTACTGCCACCGGGCAAAGCCGGTGACAAAGGAAATGCCGGGCGGCCGCAGCCGATACACTTTTTAATGCGCATTTACTCACCTTATTGCTGTTTTTTTAATAATTCTACATCATTCGGGTATTTCCTTTATTTAATTTACCTGCCGGTCACCTGTACGTCTCTTTTTAAAAATTACCGTTAAACCGTAGGATATGACCATGATTGCAACAACCAGATAAAGGGCATGCATATATTGTTTGCTGTTTACCAGACTGTAACCTGCGTAGGTATATCCGGCGATAAAGGGCAGTTTGCCCAGGGCCGAAGCGGCCAGGAACACCGAAAAGCGGATACTGCTCACCCCGGCCAGGATATTTACTGCCGGTGCAGGAACATATGGCAGCAGCCGTAAAATCAGAATAACCATAAAGCCGCGGGGTCCGTTCATCTGTTCAACCTGGCTCAGATAGCCTTCTTTACTGCGGCTGGCGACCCATTCATAACCTAATTTTCTGGCCGTAAAAAATTTTATGCTTGCCCCGGCAAGCGTTCCCGCCCAGGTTATCAAAAGTCCGGGCCAAAATCCAAATACTATGCCGTTGGCGCCGCATAAAATAAAAAATGGAATAGCCGGGAATACGGCCTGCAAAACCGATACACTGAAACTGACCAACGGCGCCATCACGGCAAAAGACCTGATATATGCAACCATGCCCGCAACCGTGGATATTTGTTCAATACTCATACTTCACCGTCCAAAAATAATTTCCGAGTTAGCCTTTTTTTGTGCCGCAGGCCTGGGGTACAAAAAAACCGGCCTACCGGCCGAAATAATTGATTTTTCATCACAGGTCTGAATTTTTTGCTGTCGGGTTATTCCTGCGCTTAAAAAATGGACACTGACATTCCATCTCTGCCAGGTGGTTACTGATCACGTTCAGGTGACAGTCACCGTCTTTGGCATGCACACAACTGGCAAAGCAGGGCATACTTACCAACCCGGACACCTCCTTTGGGTTAGTATGCACTGAAAAGGCTTATTTATACCCCGGAGGTTCAACGTAATGGCTTACCAACCCGGTAACTAAAACCGCTACACTTAATGCGACCCACCAGGGGCCGGCCATATTGATTATTAAACTCTTTTCCGTTATGATTTCCAATGGGCCGGTAAACCAGCGGGCCAGATTAAAACCGTAGCTGTAAATTAATATAACAATCAGTACAGTGAACCATAACGCCAAAATTTTAAATTTCGGGTACGTTTTCCTGAATTCGCCATGGGCCAGGGCGTTCAGTTTACTCAACAAAAAGCCTTTGGCCAAACCCTTGACAATGCCCGTTAACAGGCCCAGCAGAACCAAAAAGCCGGCACCCGGGAAACGGGGGTTTAATTTGTACAATAAAACCATTGCCGAGAAACCAAGCAGGAAACCAATCAACATGTCCCTGCCGGTAAAGACCAGTATTCTTAACAAGCTTTGTGTTTTGGGCCCCATTATGATTTACCTCTTTTGCGCATTATTCAGAAGGTGATCGATAAATGCCTGGGCAGCGTGACTCAAATACCCTGTTTCATTCCTGGCCAGGTATAAATTGCGCATCACCTGCCAGCCATCCACTTCGACTTCTCTGATTCTCTCCAGGCGCAGCGCTTCATCCGCGGCTAAACGGGAAACCACACTGATACCTAGGCCTGCCTCCACCGCAGTGATTACTGCCCTGGTACTCCCCAATTCCATGATTATTTTCAAATCATCAAAACCCAGTGTATTCCGGTTTAACATTTGCTCCAGCACCATCCGGGTGCCGGATCCCGGTTCCCGTAAAACAAAGGGTGTTTTCAATATTTCATCCACGTGCACCTTTTTCTTTTTGACCAGCGGATGGTCTACAGCAGCAATCAGTATAAGTTCATCTTTTAAAAGCGGTGACAAGACTATGTTTTCTGTTGTTACAGAAGCTCCAATAATACCCAGGTGGATACTCCTGCTCTTTATCAGCTCCACGACCCGGTCGGTATCGGCAATCTTTAGCGCTACTTCAACCCCGGGAAATTGTTTTTTAAAGCTGCCGATAAGCTGCGGCAAAAGGTATTCTCCGGGGATTGTGCTGGCGCCGATTACTAATCTGCCCCGGCGGATGCCTTTCAGTTCTCCCAGGGCATCCAGGAACTCATCGTAAATGTTAAGCATTTTCTTAGCTTCGGACAGAAGGAGTTCTCCCGCATCAGTCAAAAGTATATTTTTATCATGCCGATCGAACAGCTGAATCTCCAGCCGGTCTTCCAGTACTTTAATCTGGGCGCTGATAGCAGGCTGGGTCATGTATAATATTTTTGCGGCCCTGGTAAAACTGCCCTCTTCCGCCACGGCAACAAATGCTTTCAACTGCCTTAAACTGAACACCGGCCTGACTCCTTTTATATTTTTATTTTCTTAATTCGCTGTTGCACCGGCCATTCCTGCCTGAATAAATATTTTTCTCTTATCAGTATACCTCGCGGGCAAATAATTTTTTTAAACTGTTTATCGGCATTGAGTACTTTAATAATGTTAATTCCTTCATTCAGGTCAGGTTCCTCAATGCTTTTGTAGAGCGCCTTGATAACGGGTACTGGCACTTTTCTGTCCCGTACGGCATTTCTGGCCAGGGCCACTTCCAGCGGGCAATCAATCCAGACCACTGTTACACCGGCCTGGTGGCGCAGGGCAATATCAATCATGGTTTGGCGGCGTCTTCTGGTCAGGTTGGTGGCGTCCAGGACAGCCGAGACCTTTTTGCTAAGTACATAGTCTATTATTAATTTGGCCATGTCAAATACCAGCCGGTCATGTTCAACAACTGACTCATTGCCCCACAAAAATTTTCTCATGGCATCAGTGCTGACTACCTTTCCGGCTAGCCGGCCGGTTAAAAAAGATTTCCCGCTGCCGGGAATCCCGCATAACAAGGTCAGAGTAGTTCTTGTCATCAGTTTCACCTGTAGTTAATATGGCACCCCGGCAAAAACCTTATCCACTGTAATTAAAAAGGCTACGCTGGCGCGAAGCGCCGAGTTAGCCTTTTTTATACCGCAGGCGCGATATACTTTCCTATGGTGTTAAAAAGCCTGACAAACAACGTCAGGCCTCATTGTACTGAGCCACAACCTCCCTGATTTTATCCAAATGCTTGTCTATCACAAAAACAAAAGAGTTCAGTGTCGTCATTATCTCGGAAAACTCAAGGTCGGCCGTGGGAATCTGGTCAATGTATATAATAACGTCACTTTCCCTGTGAATGGCAAAGGAACCGCAAAAAACATCAGTACAGTTTAATTCCAGCAGGCAGCGGTACAAAGCTTCCCTGCCGTTGTCAGGTATAGGCAGGAGCGGCATAACAAACCGGAGGAATTCCGATTCCTCGTTATGAAACATCATAATGTCATGTTCCCCGCAGTTTAAACGCCAGTAACCGTCTTCCATAAAAGTGTAAGGTATCTTGTTCTGTCTTAACATAGTTTCAACTTCAATGTTGGTACTCAATGCAAATCTCCTTCCCCGGTAATGGATATATTGTTGTTGTTAACAGATATCGTAAACTTTTTGATGTTGGGCCTGGTAATAACCATTTTTGACAGTGGCTTTAGAATCATATCTTCCAGTGTGCGGTTCAGATACCGGGCACCATACTCCGGTTTATAACCCATCTCGGACACCAGTCCCAAAACATCATCGGAAATAACAATCTCTTTGTTTTCTTCTGTAAACCTTCTAACTATGTCAGCCAGTTTTAACATGGCAATTTTTTTAATGTTTTCCCGGCCAAGGGGACGGAAACAGATGATTTCATCAATCCTGTTAAGAAACTCCGGCGGGAAGTGTTTACGTACTTCATCGTAAATCTGCCGCTCAACATCCTGCAGATAATGGTCTTCACCATCAGAAAAACCGATCCCCCGTTTGTTGTTAAATACCTTCCCGGCGCCTACATTGCTGGTCATAATAATTGTCGAGTTGCTGAAAAAGACGGTACGGCCCTGGGAATCGGTGAGCAGCCCGTCCTCAAACACCTGCAGGAAAATGTTCAATACATCAGGGTGCGCCTTTTCCAGCTCATCCAGTAGAATTATCGAATACGGGTCAGTACGCACTCTCCCTGTTAAACCGCCTTCCTGGTCTGACCCGATGTACCCCGGCGGCGATCCGATAATCTTGGAAACACTGTGTTGTTCCATATATTCCGACATATCGAGCCTGATCATTTTGCCCTCTTCATCAAAAAGGGCCTCCGCCAGTGCCCTGGCCAACTCGGTTTTACCAACCCCGGTAGGACCGATAAACAAAAATACACCATCCGGCCGGACAGGTTTCAAGTCCAACCGGCTCTTGGTAAGCCTGACAATGTCCGCTACTTTGGATATAGCTTCCTCCTGCCCGACAACCCTTTGGCCCAGCATTTGTTCAAGGTTGAGCAGGTTTTGTAGACGGTTGGATGTCACCTTTTCCAGCGGTATCCTGGTTTTGTTGGAAACGATTTGGGCCACGTCTTCTAACGTAATTTCAGGTTTATTTTCTTCTTTGTTCAGCAGCGCCACATGGGCACAGGTCTGATCTACCAGATCTATGGCCTTGTCAGGCAGAAACTGGTCCTTTATATACTTCTGGGCCAGTTCTACAGCTCTTTTGATTACATCCCCGGGTATTGACACACCGTGGAATTCTTCATAAAGGTGCTTGATGCTCGTTATAATTTTGACGGTTTCTTCCATAGACGGCTCTCTTACATCTACTGTCTGGAACCTTCTGGCCAGGGCGGCATCCTTCTCAATATAACGCCTGTATTCTTTAAGGGTTGTGGCGCCGATACAATGGATGTCCCCTTCAACCAGCGGTGACTTAAGGATATTCGCGGCGTCACCCAGCCCCTGTGCCCCCCCGGCGCCTACCAGACAGTGGATTTCATCTATGAACAGGATGATGTCCCGTTCTTTTTTTACCGTATCAATGATTGTGGTCATCCTTTTTTCAAATTCACCCTGCAGCGATGCTCCGGCAATTATTGATGTCAGGTTAAGTTCAATTATCCTGATACCTTTAAGTTTTGCCGGCACATCACCTTGTACAATCCGCTGGGCCAAACCGGTTATAATGGCTGTTTTGCCGACGCCCGGCTCGCCGATTAACAGGGGGTTGCTCTTGCCCCGCCGGCAGAGGATCTCAATAACATCTTCAATTTCCTTCTCCCTAAGCGCCACCGGGTCCAACCGCCTGTGTTCGGCCAGGCTGGTCAGGTCCCGCCCGTACTTCTCCAGCGGCGATGAACCGCGGGCTGCCCCGGCATGTTTACTGCTTACCTGAACGGCGGCCGATGCGGCTGCCGGTGCAGCAGCATCTCTTAGTATGTTTCTGGTGTAACGGAGCTTTTTAACGAAACCATCCAGGTTGACCCCAAATTCACCGAGGATTTTTCTGGCCATGTCTCTCCGGTCACCATACTCCCGGCCAAATACAGCCAACAATATGTGATGCAGTTCGACAGTTGTGGAAAAAGACAGATTAGCTTCACTGTTAATCTGCCTTAATAAATCAGCGGTCACCTTTTCGTCATCAGGATAAATTTCCGGCCAACACCGGATCTTTTCTTTAACCTGTTCAACGGAAACCATGTTTTCTTCCGCAACGGTCC
>JBMOPI010000158.1:0-5819 GCA_049324975.1 Bacillota bacterium | reverse complement strand
CGCCAATGACAAAATCAATGTTCCCCGCCGACTCGACATCCGTGTCTCGGCGTAGGGCGGCCGACGTCCTGTCGGCCGCATTGATTTTGTCAAAGGCGGCCTTTAAGCACTAGTAACACTGCTACGTAATGAACGGCTTATTAAAGCCAGTGACCTTTTGTCGGTTATTTATCTCTCGTAATCGTTAATCACCATGCCGGTAACCACCTTTGGATAGAAGAAGGTGGATTTTTGCGGCATTTTTTCGCCCCCGGAGGCGATGTCGGTGACTTCTTCAACCTTAGTGGCGTTCATGAAGAAGGCCAGCTGGGCCGAACCGTTATCCACGGAGGCCAGCGCCACATCCTCGTCCCGGACATAGGTCAGGTTGCTCTCGTCTGCCCGCTGTTTACTGCCGATACCCAGCAGGTCCTCCAGGATCAGGGTGTGCAGGATTGACACATCCAGCCGGCGCCAGGCAGCGGAGCGGTTCTCAAGAGGCAGCTGATCGAGAATCGCCTCGCTTTTCAGAGTCAGCAGGTAAAACTTTTTCTCCGGGGTATAAAGGCCGAAGGCATGGGCAGAAGCGCCCTTTTCTTCCAGTCGGGCAATGAAATCGTCAAGTCCGGTTCCGGCCGCCAGTCCTTCCACTTCAAAATCTTTATGCAAATCAGTCAGCAGTTTCGGCACATCCAGGCCCTTTACGTTATTTACCAGCCGGTGGGTGGGGAAAACGACCAGACCTTCGTTATAAAGGTTTACCAGGGCAACCATCAGGTAATTGTATCCGGGTTTGCCCTGCGCGGTCATTTCCTGGCCGAAGGTGACAGCGGTCTCGTAGCGGTGGTGTCCGTCGGCGATAAAGACCTTTTTATCGGCCATGGCTTTAACCACGGCTTCAACAGTGGCTTCATCAGAGATAACCCAGAGCCTGTTGATGACCCCGTTATCCTCCGTTACTTCCATGTCCGGCTGCCGTCCGCCGCGGGCGGCGTTCAGCAGGTCTTCCACCCGGTGTTCTTTATCGGCATAAAGCCCGAAGATGGGGCTGAAGTTGGCCAGGGTAGTTTTCATCATATTCAGCCTGTCCGCTTTATGTTTAGGCAGGGTTTCCTCGTGGGGCAGGACTTCCCCTTTGCTGTAATCATTGGCCTGGACCCCGGCGATAAAGCCTGAACGTACCTTCTTTTCGCCCCGGGCGGTAAACTCCTGTTCATACAGGTAGAGAGAAGGTTTTTCGTCATGGAACAAAACGCCCCGGGCCAGCCAGTCCCGGAAGGTTGCCGCGGCCCTGGTATACCTGTTGTTGGTTTCGTTGTCTTCCGGAAAGGTTTTGCCCAGTTCCAGGCGGATGACATTGAACTGATTTTTTTCGTAGAACCTGTTTTGAGCCGCCGCATCTATTACGTCATAAGGCGGTGTGATCACGTCGTCGAGCACACCGGCTTTGGCCTGGTTGTAGCGGACCCCCTTGAAAGGAATGATGGTGGCCATCTTCTTACCTCCTTGTTTTGCTTCGCATTCCCATTTATTTTAATATATTCCGGGCGCATTTTCAATTAAAAAAATGCCGCCTTAGGGCGGCGGCCAAAGTATAAAAAGGGCTGTCAATCCTTGTATTTACACTCACTGAGAAATTTAGTCAAATCTTCTACGGTTTCTTTGACCAAATCCGGGTTTTCACATTCCACCTCAATTTCCCCGCTATTGTCCTCCACCTCAATTTCTATTTTTACGGAAGTGTCTTTGGTGGCAATTTCGATATCCCCCTCATGCTTACGCTGGAAGACATCCTTTTTCAGTTTAATCTCGTCGTCGTCCCACTTTTGTACAGTGTAACCCCGGTCATCCACCAGAAACTTCAGCAGCGCCAGCAAACACCTGGAATGGACCAGGTCATCGAATTCAATTTTTCCCTCGTAGGAAATTTTTACGCATCTCACTGTTATTTTTCCTCCTTTACCAGATAACGTTCTATCCGCTCAGGTCTGGCCAGGTTGACGCTGGGGTTGTTGTAATCCCCGAATTTGAAGAAGGTCTCCTGGGCCATAGCGCCGGCGCCAGGGACGGGGATGGTCAGTCGGGCTTTATACTGGTAGATAAAGTTGTCTTTTTTGCCGATCCAGATAGTGTAAGTAAGTTTGGCTTTGGCCAGTTGGGCTAAAGCCGCTTTACTTGCCGGCATGTTTATTCCGGGCGGGACCACCCGGGCGATTTCCGCCCCCGCCAGTTCCACCTGCAGCACCTGGCAGTCCTGGCCCATGATTTTTTCGCCCGGCAGCTCAAGCATGCGGTCAGCCACACCGGCCAACTGCTGAAAACCGCTAAAGGGGTCCGGCGGGATTTCGTTATTTGCGGCCCGGCGCCAGTTCTCGCCCTCTGATACGTAAACCCGGTCTTCCCAGCGGTAATAATTGTACCGCTTTTGTAAGATGCTGGCCTTGATGAGAAAACCCTTATCCCGGTCGAAGGTCCCCTCGTTATACATACTGTTGGTTTTTCTCTTTTGGACCTTGGTATAAATCCAACCCTGGAACCAGAATTTACGGCCGCCCTGAAGGGTTTTGGCCACGGCGGTTTCCAGGATCTCCCGGGCGCCGGTGACAGTCGTGGCTGCCGGCGGTTTTTCTTCCGTGGCCAGGGTTTTGGGCCCGGATTTATAGGTACAGCCGCTGAGCACCGCCCCGGCCAGCGCCAGGGTTACCAGCAGGGCCGGCCATCTTCCAACCCTGTTATGCATGGGGTCCACCCCCTTTGATATTCCGGCCCTGGCGCGTCTGGCAGACAAAACCGTAGATAATCAGCCCCGCAGTCAGGCCATACAGAGCCGGTACCACCGGCAGCCGGTGTTTTTCCAGCACCAGCACCAGGTGTTTTTTATACAGGTAGCCGGCCAGCTCGTTTTGTTTATCGCCGTCGACGTCGGCGGCCTGTAGGTTGATCAGGCCGGAGAAGACCCGCCATCTTTGTTCCAGGCCGGCGGTGGTAAATTCATAGCCGGTCATGTATCGGGTCAGGTTTTTCCGGACATTGCTTTTAGCCAGGGCGATAATCTGGGGTTTGCCGTCTTTGCCGAGGGGCGCGAAGCCTTCGAAACGGAAACTTTCATCCCTGCTGGCCCATAACACCTGCCACCGGCCGTCCTTACCCAGTTTCAATATTTTGGCCCGCTCGGTATTGAGCAGGAGCTCGTCTGTGCCGTCGGAATTAACGTCCGCCAGCAGGGCTTCGGCAGTGCCGATATCGGGGATTTCTGCGGGGGTTATTTCATTTAAGAGTTTAGTTTTTCCGTCCGGCTGGATATCAAAAACCTGCAGCTTTTCACCCAGCACGGCAATCTGTGCCGATGCCCCGCTAAGCATCCGTCCGGCGCCGAGAATGGCGGTGGCATCCGTGGGCACGGAAAAATCACTGCCGGCATAAGTACCGGCCAATTTAGAATCCATTATAGAAGCCTTAAGTTTAAAAGGTTTTTCCATACTGATTGACGGGAAGTTGAGAGGGGCCGGACCGGCCAGCCGCAGTTCCAGGTTCCTGAGGTTGAGGGCCAGCGCCACAAAAGGAGCTTCGCCAAAACGCATGGTTTTTTCCACCAATTCCTCCCTGGCAATCAGCGGGGCCAGCTTTTGTTCCATCCCGCGGGGGGAAACCGCCCACTCTATGCCATAGTATGGGAAATTAATGTAATCGGGTTGTAAGGAGTTTACCAACCGGTCCATCGAGTAGTCTTGCCGGCCTAAACGGGTAAATGTCTTCCCGTTCCAGGCAAAAACCAGGTATTCATTGTCTTCCCGCTGAAGGAAGCGGTTTTCTTCCTTTTCATCGATGATTTCTTCCCGCTCTTTGCGTACGGCTTCCAGGTTGCCCTGGGTGATGACTTCCGCTTTGCCGTCATTGTTGACGTCAGCGGCCTGGAGCGGGAAGTAGTCGACAGTCCCTTTTTCCCTGTATAACACCGGGCTGCGCCATTTTACGCTGAACTCGGTCCAGAGCGGGACTTCCGCCAGGTTAACGGTGGAGTTTATGGCCAGGGCCACCAGGAATACGGTCAGGAACCGGCGCAGGGATACCTTGCCGAGCAGCCGGCAGATGACAAACAGCAGGATAAAAATTACCAGCGTGCCTCCTGCCTGCCGGAACCAGGGCAGTTCTGTGATGTTGCCCAGGGCCTTGATGCTGAGAAGGAATGCGAGGCCAAGGACGGTTAGGTTCCGCCGGTGGTCAGCCGGTAATGAGCGGACCAAAAGCCCGGCAATGACCAGCGAAAGGACGATGCCGTAAACAGACCAGTCCAGGATAGCCGGAATAACCAGGAGCTCGTACAGGACAAACAGGTACAGCGCAAAAAACGTAAATTTGATAATGCCGGCGGGGCATTTAAGGAGCTTATTCACGGCCTACACCCCCCGCCCGGTATTCGTTATAGGGCATGGCTGCCAAAAGACCCATAGCCAGCCAGAAATAAGTGTTCAAATAAGGTATTTCAAAAATGTTTTCCACCCCGTTGTGCAGCACAATGGCCAACAGGCCGCCGAAAAGCCCTGCGGCCACATAGCGCCAGCGGGGGTCGGCCAGTGTCTGCCAGGCCCTGTAGCCCTGGCGCAAGGCGGTGGAAATCAGCCAGAGGAAAAGGCTTAAACCGAGCAGGCCGGTTTCGGCCAGGGTTTTCATGTAGTAGTTGTCAACGGAAATAGAGCTGAAATGCCGGTTGGCCACGGCCCCGCCATAGTGGCCCAACCCTACGCCGAAGAGGGGTTCCATGCGCATCTGGTCATAGGCGTCAAACCACCTTTTGATCCTCCCGCTGCCGGCGCTCTTTTCAAAATACTCGGGCGTGAACAGGGCGGTAAACCGGGTGCTTACAGACGGGACGAAAACCGCCACCAGTATCATGGCAATAATACCGGCAATCAGCAGGCGCCGGTCATAGATAATACCGATTACGGCCAGGGCGCCGGCAAAGGCCAGCCAGGCCCCCCGGCTGAAGGTGAAGACCAGGCACAACCCCATTAACCCGGCGGCAGCAAACCACATCAGCTTTTTTGCCCAGGTTTTTTCGGCGGCGGCCAAACCCAGTGCGATAGGGGTCAAAAACGCCATCTGGCTGCCCAGGGCATTGGGACTGTTGATAATGGAAAAGGCCCTGGTCCGCAGCGCTTCTCCCGCATTTACCCAGCGAGCGGGCATAGGGGCATCCGTTATATATTGATAGATGCCGTGCAGGGCCAGCAGGGTCCCCAGCAGGACGGCCACGCCCAGCAGCAGTTTGGCGTCATCGTTATTGCGCACCAGGTAAAAACCGGCGAAAAAGACCAGCATATACTGGAACATGGCCCGGTAACCTTCTATATTGACCCCGAAGTCGCTCAGGTCAAGCACCGTATAGGCGAGGCCGGCCAGCATGAGCAGGCCAATGCCGGCACTGACCCTGTTTGTCCGCTTCTGCCGGTTAAAAATAAGGTTGATGCCGGTTAGGGCCAGGAGACTTACCAGCGTAAGTTCATCCCAGAAAGAACCCAGCAGGGGGATGGGCAGGATATTACGCAGTGTATAATCGATAGCCGGATACAGCATCATCAGCGAGAGCAAAAACAAAATAATTTTATCTGAAAGTGAACGCTGCTTCCAAAAGTTCATATTATCCTCCGTAATTTGAGTTATTATGCCATTCTTAGATATTATACCACATGGTTTTTGGCGCTACAACGCGGGGTCAAATAAGACCTACGGTAATATGTCAAGACCCTAAGGTCAAAAATTCCTAGTAAATTTCTTAAAAAAGGCAACAAAAATCCATCCTGCTTCCAAACGTAGCTGGAAACAAGTAACAAAACTGGAAG
>JBMOPI010000157.1:0-5852 GCA_049324975.1 Bacillota bacterium | reverse complement strand
CTGGCGGTTAAAGATAAAATCGTGGCCCTGGTCAAGGCCGGCGATACCGCCCCGCTGACCCCGCGGTACGCTCCGGACCAGTTCTGTGTGAACGATCCGGAAATCGTCACCACCGCTGTATACCACTACATCCAGGCCCTGGATAAGCGGAAAAAGGCCCAGGAAATGCTGGCCATTTTCGGCGGCAAGATGCCCCACCATGTTACATATGTTCCCGGAGGGGTAACCGTTCAGGTCACTCCGGACCGGGTGGCCGCCTTCCGGAGCAGGCTTTTGGAGCTAATTGACTTCATCAACAACGTATATCTAAAAGATGTGCTGCTTTTCGGCACGGGCCCACTGAAACCCCTTCATGATGCCAAAGTCGGCTTTGGCTGCGGCAACTTCCTGGCCTATGGCATGTTTGACCTCGGAAAGTCCGGGGACATCAAGAACCGCTACTTAAAGTCCGGCGCCATATTCAACGGGGACCTGGCCAATGTAAATCCGGTCGACCCCGGCAAGATTGCCGAATATGTTAAATACTCCTGGTATGCCGATAAAACTACCGGCAAGCACCCCTGGGACGGGGAAACAGTGCCGCAATACGGTAAGGAAGGCGCTTATTCCTGGCTTAAAGCGCCCCGCTATGACGGCAAGCCGATGGAAGTTGGCCCGCTGGCCCGGCAGCTGGTGCATCAGGATAAAGGCTTCATGGACCTCGTAAGCAAGATTGGGGCCTGGCCATCCGCAGTTGCCCGGCATGCCGCCAGGGCGTATGAATGCAAACTGGTGGCCGACGGCATGCTGAAATGGCTGGAAGAGCTTAACCCCGACAAACCTGTCTGCAACGAGAAGCCCGTACCCCAGAAAGGCAAAGGCATGGGCCTGGTGGAAGCGGCCCGGGGGGCCCTTGGGCACTTTATTGAAATAGAAAACGGTAAAACCAAGAACTATCAATGTGTTGTGCCCACCACCTGGAACTGCTCGCCCCGCGACGATAAAGGCTTAAAGGGCCCGGTTGAACAGGCCCTGATCGGGGCGCCGGTACCTGACCCCAACAACCCCATCAACGTCGTCAGGATCGTCCGGTCTTTCGACCCCTGTATCGCCTGCGCGGTACACCTGATTCATCCCGATACCAACGAAATATTAAAGTTTAGGGTTGTTTAACATGGCCGTTACCGGAAAAGAAAATCCAAGGGTCCTTGTGCTGGGCGTCGGCAATGACCTTCTGACGGATGAGGGGATAGGGGTTCATGTTGCCCGCAGATTGGCCAATGAACCTTTACCGCCGGATGTAACGGTCTATGATGGGGGAGTTGGAGGAATTGATCTCCTGGAGGTGATCCAGGGCTGTGACAGGTTGATTATTGTAGATGCCGTAAACGCCCAGGCGGAGCCGGGTACGGTTTTCAGGTTCCGGCCGGACGAGGTGGAGTGTATTCTTCGGGAGCATAAAACTTCCCTGCATCAGGTGGACCTTTTTGACACCATAAAGATTGCCCGATTTTTGGGCAGCTGCCCGGAAATCGTGGTTATCGGCATCCAACCTAAGGAAATTGACTGGGGCCTGGCACTGACACCGGAATTGACCGTAATACTCCCCGGAATCCTGGCTTTGGTCAGAGATGAAATCGAGGTTTGCAGGGAAAGGAGTGAAGCGAGTGGTTATTGACCGGAGAAGATTTTTAAAATTCAGCGGCCTGGCCCTGGCCGGCGGTATAGCCGGGAGCGTTGCGGCCCCCAAACCCGGCCATGCGGTCGAAGTGAGCGCCGCCTTTAAAAACAAGGCCATGCTTAATGATACGGCCAAATGTATCGGCTGCCTGAGCTGTGTCACGGCTTGCAAAAAAGCTAATGACTTACCCGACCTGTACGGTTATTCCCTGGAGACCAATGCTGAAACATGGACAACCGTAAAATTTAAAAAATCAGACAACAATGTTTTAAAAGTCAAAACCCAGTGCATGCACTGTACAACGCCCAGTTGTACAGGGGTCTGCCCTACGGGGGCGGCTTACCAGACGGCCGGGGGCGTAGTAGTGCTTAATCAGGATATCTGTATCGGCTGTAAAAACTGTGTGGTGGCATGTCCCTTTAATGTCCCCGGCTTTTCGGAGGAAACCGGCACCGCCCGGAAGTGCGAGTTCTGCCGGCAGAGGCTGGAAAAGGGTCTTATCCCTGCCTGTGCCGAGGCATGCCCGGTGGAGGCCATCGAGTACGGCGACCGGGCGGAACTATTGTCCAAGGCGGCCAAAAGGGTAGGCGAACTGGTCAAACAGGGGTATAACAATGCCCAGGTTTACGGCATTAACCAGCTGGACGGGCTTAAGGTACTGTATGTCCTGCCGGATTTGCCGGAAAATATCGGCCTGCCCCATGCCCCCAGACTAGCCAACGGTGACGTTGTTTTAAAATGGGCCATGGGCATCCTGGCCGCCGGTTTTGTGGCCCTGGCGCCGTTAAAAGCGATTTTCCAGGACCCGGAAACCATTGCCGTTCATCAGGAAGGTGAGGTGAAGCCGCATGACTTTTAAAGTTGTCTGGGGTTTTCCGGTGGCCCTTTACCTCTTCCTGGGCGGCATGACCTCTGCCGCATACTACATCGGTGTGCTGGCAGAATTGTTCAGTAAAGGGAAATACAAAAACCTGGCCCGGGTCGCTTCTTACGTTGTTTTTATACCCATTGTTATCGGCCTGCTGATGCTGCTGGTTGACCTCGGCCGCCCTTTGTCCTTCTACCGCCTGATGGTCCAGTTCTGGCCCTCGGTGCATCTCGTTTTCCAGGAAGGGTCTGTTATGTCTGCCGGGGTATGGCTGCTGATTTTGTATATTGCCGTGTGCGGTGTAATATACCCGGCTTTTTGGCTGGCGGAAGAGAAAATCGGCAGCAGGCTGCCTGTTATTAAAATGCTGAAAGGGAAGGAAAACCTGAGAAAAATTGTCGGTTACGTCGGCCTGGCCCCGGCTTTTCTTGTAAGTATTTACACCGGCGTATTGTTAGCGGCCACTTCCGGCGCCCTCTGGGGATCTACGCCTTTCCTGCCGATACTATTTGTGGCTTCAGCCGGTTCTGCCGGGGTCGCCGCCATTGTACTGGCCCTGGCCCTGCATAAAAAGCCGAACATCGAGGCCCTGGATAAGCTGATTCATGCTGATATAGTGTATATCTACCTGGAGTCCCTGACTGTCGTTTTTCTGCTGGTGACCCTATTTTTTGCCGACCAGGCGGTGGAAGCCATCAAGAGGATGCTCATAGGCAACTTTGCCGTCCTTTTTTGGGTGGGGTTTGGCCTGGTAGGCATCGTCTTACCCTACCTGATGGACCATTACCACATTAGAGTACGGCACGGGGTAGGCAAGGGCCTCCCGGTTGCCGGCGCTATCCTCGGAATCTTCGGCGGGTTCTTCCTGCGCTACCTTGTGTTGATGGCAGGATATGTGAAATAAGCGGCTTTAATTTTACTGTACCACCTTCGGCACCATAAAAGTAAGTATTAGAGCCACAAGGGTTTATTCTTGTGGCTCTTTTTCTTCACCGCAGTTTTTTGTATGTGCGCTTCCCGGAGCCTGTTTAATTGGCATAGATAAGTTTCGGTGCTATAATAAGTTGAACACTTTGTAAACGGAGGCTGAAGGATGAAATCTCTGGTACTTGCCGAAAAACCCAGTGTAGCCCGGGAAATAGCCCGGGTACTGGGCTGTCATACAAAAGGGAAAGGATATATTGAGGGTCCCAAATATGTGGTTACCTGGGCATTAGGGCACCTGGTCACTCTGGCCGAACCGGAAGATTACGATGCAAAATACAAAACCTGGCGGCCAGAAGACCTGCCCATGCTCCCCGGGAAGATGAAGCTGAGGGTAATCAGACAGTCATCCCACCAGTTTCATGCTATCAGGAACCTGATGAAACGGGGAGATATCGGCGAGCTGATCATTGCTACCGATGCCGGGCGGGAAGGGGAACTGGTGGCACGGTGGATCATGGAGGAAACGAAGTGGAAAAAACCTTTTAAGCGGCTCTGGATATCTTCCCAGACCGATGCCGCCATCAAAGACGGGTTTGCCAAACTCAAACCAGGCCCTGCCTATAATAACCTGTACGAATCCGCTGTCTGCCGGGCGGAGGCGGACTGGCTGATCGGCCTCAATGTAACCAGGGCGCTGACCACCAAATACAATGCCCAGCTTACTGCCGGCCGGGTGCAGACCCCCACGCTGGCCATGATCGTGCAGCGGGAAGAGGAAATCAAGAGCTTTGTACCCAAAGACTACTGGACAGTCCGGTCAGATTTTGGGGACTACTTTGGGGACTGGCGGGACGCCTCCGGGCAGGGGCGGATTTTTGACCAGGCCCGGGCGGAGGCGCTCAAAGTAAAAGTCGGGGGGGCACAAGGGCAAATCACTGATTTGAAGGTGGAAAGTAAAGCTGAACCTGCCCCATTGGCATATGACCTGACGGAACTGCAGCGGGATGCCAACAGGCGGTTCGGTTTTTCAGCCCAGAAGACCCTGTCTACCCTACAGGGATTATATGAAAGGCATAAGCTGGTCACTTATCCGCGGACAGATTCCCGCTATCTCTCTTCCGATATTGTCCCGACCCTGCCGGGAAGGCTGAAGTCGATAGCTGTCGGTGAATATGCGGCCCTGGTCAGGCCGCTGCTCAATAAGCCGCTAAATGTAACGAAAAGGCTCGTGGACGACAGTAAAGTCACCGATCACCATGCCATCATCCCCACCGATCAGTTTGTCCAGCTAAACTCGTTGGAAAATGATGAGAGAAAGTTATTTGACCTGATTGTCAGGAGGTTTATTGCGGTTTTATACCCGCCCGTGAAATATGACCGGATCACCTTGGTCACTACTGTGGCCGGGGAAAAATTTTATTCCCGGGGTAAGGTGGTTAAAGAGCCGGGCTGGAAAGTGGTCTATGGGAAAGGCGCCGACCAGGAGCAGGATGAGAAAGAAGACGCTTTGCCGGAGCAGACACTGCAGGCTCAAAAAAAAGGTGACCTGAAACCGGTCCAGGACTGTAAAGTCCTTAAGTCCCAGACCAAACCGCCGGCCCGCTATACGGAGGCTACGCTGCTTTCAGCCATGGAGAGTCCCGGTAAGTTTATTGACGATGAGGAACTCCGGGAGGCTGTTAAGCAGAGCGGCCTGGGTACCCCGGCCACCAGGGCGGAAATTATCGAAAAACTGATTAATACCGATTATGTGGAACGGCGGGGCAAAGAACTGGTCCCGACCTCAAAAGGCATCCAGTTAACCGACCTGGTGAGTGCTGAGCTAAGGTCCCCGGAGTTAACCGCCAAATGGGAGCAGGCCTTGTCTGAAATTGCCCGGGGCGCAGGCGACAGAGGCCGGTTTATGACTGGCATCCGGGACTATACGGTGAAAATAGTCAAAGATGTGCTGACCAGCGCCAACACCTTTAAAGCGGACAATATTTCCAGGGTAAAATGCCCCGGATGCGGGCAGTATATGGTGACGGTAAAGGGCAAAAAAGGCAGAATGCTGGTTTGCCCGGACCGGGCATGCGGCCACCGGCAGCCTGCGGAAGCACAGCTATCTAATTTCCGCTGCCCGGAGTGCAAAAAGAAAATGGCTATCGTGGAAAAACAGTCGGGCCGGATGGTCCGCTGCAGCAACTGCGGGTTTACGGAAAAACTTGATACCTTCAGGGCCGGCCTGCAGGCCGAACGCAGCGGCGGCAGGGTGAACAAAAAGCTGATTGACACCTACAGTGATAAGGAGGCCATCGGCACAAACCTCGGTGACCTTTTGAAGGCGGCACTGCAGCAGGGGAAAGACGAATAATAAATGCGGATTAGGGCAGAGATAAGTTCTCTGCTCTTTTTGGG
>JBMOPI010000156.1:0-5869 GCA_049324975.1 Bacillota bacterium | reverse complement strand
ATTGTGCCTGGAACAGCAGCAAAAATAAAGTCATAATTTCCAGTTTTCAAAGACCAACTTGTTACAAAAAATGAACGGTTTATATTACCGTTCAAATTAGGACTCTGAAATCATTATACGAGGAGGAATACATAAATGGCTGAAGCATTAAAAGGTAAAGCTGTCGCTGATGCAATGAAGGAAGAACTGATAAAAAAGGTTGAAGCTCTTAAAGCCAAGGGCATAACCCCCAAACTTGGGATTGTCAGAGTAGGCGCCCGGCCCGATGACCTGTTTTATGAAGGCGGCGCCAAGAAGACCTGTGAATCTGTCGGCATGGCCTATGAAGTATTTGAATACCCCGCAGACATCGATCAGGCTTCCTTCGAAAAAGCCATCACCGATGTGGGCGCCAACAAGGAAATCAACGGCATCCTGATGTTTGCCCCGCTGCCGAAGCACCTGGATGAAAAGAAGATCCGTGAACTTATCCCGGTGGAAAAAGATGTTGACTGCATGACCCTGGGCAGCGCCGCAAAAGTCTTCGCAGATGACCCGACCGGTTTCCCGCCCTGCACCCCGACCGCATGTATGGATATCCTGCATTTCTACAACATCCCCATCAAGGGTAAAAAGTGCGTTGTCCTCGGCCGGTCCCTGGTTGTCGGCAAACCTGTGGCCATGCTGCTGCTGCGGGAAAACGGCACTGTAACTATCTGTCACTCCCGGACCGAAAACCTGCCGGCAGTTTGCGCTGATGCCGATATCCTGATCGCTGCCGTGGGCCGGGCAAAAATGGTTAAGGCTAACTATGTAAAACCCGGTATGACCGTAATTGATGTCGGAATTAACGAAGACCCCGACAACCCCGGGAAATACTGCGGTGACGTGGACTATGCTGAAGTCGAGCCGATTGTTGAAAAAATCACCCCGGTACCCGGTGGTGTTGGTTCGGTAACCACTGTTGTACTTTGCAAGCAGACTATTCAGGCCTGTGAAATGCAAAACGGTTTGGCCTAAAATCATAATTTCCAAAAATACGGGAGGCAACCCGGCGGCCCAATAAATGGGCGCACCCGGTTGCCTCCTATTGATTTATATTTTGGTAATGTATATAATTTAGCTATTGAAAAGTAAAAGGCTTTAAATAAAACTTTTTCATGCTTTTAAACAAAAACCGGAAAAAGGAAACTTGATAAAATGCGTATCGTTACAGTTAGCGAACTGACAAATTACATAAAAGGAAAGCTGGAAGGGGACCAGATTTTACGGAACATTTGGGTTAAGGGTGAAATTTCCAACTTCCGGCATCACTCGTCCGGACACATGTATTTTACCCTTAAGGATGAGGGGGCTGCACTCAGGGCAATCATGTTCAAGAGCCGCAACCGGCAGCTGCCTTTCCGGCCGGACAACGGTATGGGCGTAATGGCCCGCGGATATATCAGCCTGTTCGAACGGGACGGTCAGTACCAGCTTTACGTGGATGAAATGCAGCCTGACGGGATTGGCGCTTTGCATCTGGCTTACATGCAGTTGAAGAGTAAGCTGGAAAAGGAGGGTCTCTTCGCTGTCGACAGAAAAAAGAAGCTTCCGGCTTTGCCGCGGAAGGTTGGGGTGGTGACATCCCCTACCGGAGCGGCAGTCAGGGATATAATAACTGTCATCCAGCGGCGGTTTCCTCAGATACATATCATCCTTGTACCGGTTGCCGTTCAGGGGGATGAAGCGCCGGCCCAGATTGCCAAAGGCATTGAGATGATAAACGGTATTGAAGACATCGATATCGTGATTGTTGGCCGCGGCGGCGGTTCCCTTGAGGAATTATGGGCTTTTAACAGTGAAGTGGTGGCCCGGAGCATATTTGCCTCCCGGATTCCGGTTATCTCGGCTGTGGGTCATGAAACCGATTATACTATCGCTGATTTTGTGGCTGACCATCGGGCACCTACCCCTTCGGCAGCGGCAGAACTGGCTGTGCCGGACTGCAAAGAACTGGCCAGGCAGATTAACAATTTACGGGAAAGACTTAATTGTGCTGTCGTCACTATGCTGCAGTCAGAACAAAAGCGACTGCGCGTGTGCCTGGAGAGGGGTCCATTTTTAAGGCCGAAAGACAGGGTGTTCAGGCTGAACCAGGAACTGGATTATCTTACCCGCAGACTGGGTCAGGCCATGGCAGCTGAAATGCAGGGGCGAAAACATGAACTGGCCCTGCGGATGGCTAAGCTAAATGCTTTGAGTCCGCTGGCTACCCTTGCCCGGGGGTTTGGGATTTGCCGCACTATGCCTGACGGTACTGTAATATCCGGAGTAAGTAGGGTGGCAGCCGGGCAGGATATTGAAATCATACTCCATGACGGTTGGTTAGAATGTTCCGTACTACGGAAAGGGGAAAGTAGAATTGACAGATAAGACCTTTGAACAGGCCATGGCGGATTTGGAGAAAATTGTCCGGCTGCTTGAAGATGGTAATATCAGCCTGGATAATGCCTTGCAGAAGTTTGAGGAAGGTATTGGCCTGGCCAGAATATGTTCCGAAAAACTTGCCCAGGCCGAAAAGAAAATAGATCTGCTGATAACCTCCGCCGACGGGAGCATCCTTTTGGAAAGTTTTCAGCTTCCGGGAGATGGTAAAGAAAATGGATAAAGATGCCTTCCAAGCTGAATTACGTTCCAGGGCGGAAATAATTGACCGGGAACTTGAACAATACCTCCCGGGTCCCGAAGAACAGCCACCGGTAATCCACCAGGCGATGAGGTACAGTGTATTTGCAGGCGGCAAACGGCTGCGGCCGCTTTTGGTTATTGCCGGGGCGGAAGCTGTGGGCGGTACGGCCGATCAGGTTATGCCCACGGCATGTGCCATGGAAATGATTCATACATATTCCCTGATCCATGACGACTTGCCGGCTATGGATGATGACGATTACCGTCGCGGCCGGCTTACCAGTCATAAAGTTTTCGGTGAGGCCATCGCTGTTTTGGCCGGCGATGCCCTGTTGACCGGCGCCTTTGAACTGATGGCCCGCAATGGGGAAATTGACGGCATCCCTTCCCGGGCCGTAACCAGAGTAATCAGTGAAGTTGCCTTTGCCGCAGGCAGCCGGGGGATGATCGGCGGTCAGGTGGCAGACATGGAAAATGAGAACAGGAGCATCGACGCAGCAACCCTACATTATATTCACGCCCACAAAACCGCAGCTTTATTCAGGGCTGCCCTTAGGGCGGGTGCTATCCTCGCCGGCGCCGGTGATGAACAGTTAGAGGCTTTGACCGAATATGCCGCTCATATGGGATTGGCTTTTCAGATAACTGATGATATCCTTGATGTTGAAGGCAGCCAGGAAGCAACCGGCAAGCCTGTGGGCAGTGATGAAAAACGCGGGAAATCTACGTATCCGGCTTTATATGGCATCGGGGAATCAAAGAGGCTGGCGCAGGAGGCAGTTCACCGGGCTGTTGAGGCGCTGCATATTTTTGGCCGGGAAGGGGATATACTTAGAAATATTGCAAGATATTTGCTTTTAAGGGATAGCTGAGGAGGAAAAGGTGCTTGTTTGATTCCCTGTTTCCCGGAATACTGGTGAACCATACACTTGTTACAGCTGTTCTGACCTGGATTATGGCCCAGTTGATCAAGTTTTTAAGCTGTTTAATAATCCGTCATGAAGTGGACTTTACCAGGCTGACCGGCGCCGGGGGCATGCCCAGTGCTCATGCTGCCATGGTCAGCGCTATGGCTGCCAGTATCGGCAAACGGACAGGCTGGGCTTCAGGTGAATTTGGCATCGCGGTTGTCCTTGCCCTGGTAGTGATGTATGATGCCGCCGGTATCCGGCAGGCGGTAGGAAAACAGGCCCGGGTTTTAAATACCCTGGTTAATGAAATGCCGGGTAAAAGAATGGACATACCGGAGGGATTAAAGGAACTTCTGGGTCATACTCCCGTTGAAGTTATAGCGGGTGCCCTTCTTGGCCTGGTATTGGCTTTTATTTTATAGATAGAATGGAACAAAACTTTCTTTGAAAGCGTCAGTATAAACAAGGCTAACCCGGCACTGGAAAGCGCCTCGTAGCCTTTTTAAATGTATTCGTCAAATTTGTCACTTATTCGTGCTTAGAGGTCTTACATGAGGTTTGAAGAATAAAATATTATGTGATATAATTATTTTCGATTTACCAACAACTAAACATTCATCCGTGTATGAATCACGGGTGGCGCAGTATCCTAGTCAGGAATTCCACTTTGAAGGCGGGCCTAAAAATCCGTCAAAGGGCATATCGATGAAGTTCCTGGTGCTGGCTGCCGACGCCCAGTCGGGGGTTGGTGCTGGGAGTAAGGAGGAAGGGCGATCTACAATGGCATGTAGGCGTTGACCCAGCCTCCGTGGAGGCCCGGGAAAGGCGGCATCGTTAGTACCGCCTTACCGGGAGAAACCTGTATCCGCATGCTTTGTGTCTGCGAAGTGTCAACGGAACAGTGTAGCCTGCCTTGAGTGGCGGCTGGTGGATAACGGGTAATCGGACAGTCCGGCCGCGGGCCCGCGGTCGGACAGGTTTGCTGTTTGAAACCACCACTGCAAAAGAGGCTAGAAGTGGTTCAATCCTGTTGAGGAAAACTCCTAGGCTGTTTGGCTTGTCTGAGACATATTGGGGATTAAAGTGTGGACTAAGTGGTAATCCAGCCCTGTATCCGGCAACGGTACAGATTCGTCGTAAAGGGAAACCGCCGGTACGGCAACGATCCGGTGACGATTGGGAAAACCTGCTGGACCTAAGCCACAATATTTACTCAGTATGTTGCCACCCGTTTCTACATATTTGCATTATCGTATGAGGTGAACCTTATTGGGTAATAATAAACCCAACAGCTGGCGCCAGGCGCTGGTTGTAGGTACTGGCACGTTTTTTACCGCCATTTTGTTCAGCTTTTTTTCTGAGGTAGTTTTAGCAAAAGTACATATTATTATTCTTTCCTTTCTTTTTTTATTTCTGATTATCTTAATCGGTATTATTTTTGATATCATTGGCCTGGCTACCGCTGTGGCGGACGAAACGGCATTTCATGCCAAGGCTGCCAAAAAAGTGCGGGGGGCGACCCATGCCCTGAAACTGCTGCGCAATGCCGACCGGGTAGCGAGCTTCTGTAACGATGTGGTTGGTGATATATGTGGTACAGTCAGTGGGGCGCTGGGAGCCTCAATTATCTTTCAGCTTGTTACCGGCCGGCCGGGTTTAAATGAGTCCCTGCTAAGCATGGTAATGACCGGCTTGGTAGCCGCCCTTACGGTAGGCGGCAAAGCAGCAGGGAAAAGGATGGCTATCGATGATTCGGTAGCCATCGTTTTCAGGGTCGGCCAGACCCTGGCCTGGATTGAAGAGATCTCCGGCCTGAATATTTTTACTAACAGAAACCGCCGGAACAAAAGAAGGTGACAAACATGGAAACACTGAATAATGTCAAAGGACCTGAAGACCTACGCAATATGAGCACGGTAGAATTATATGACCTGGCTCAGGAAGTCCGTCAGGTTTTAATCAATACTGTTGCCGTAAACGGCGGACACCTGGCCCCCAACCTGGGCGTGGTTGAACTGACCATCGCCCTGCATACCGTTTTTGATTCTCCCGCGGACAAGCTTATCTGGGATGTGGGCCACCAATCATACATACATAAACTGCTCACCGGCCGCCGGGAGGAGTTTCATACTCTCCGGCAGGAGGGCGGGATAAGCGGTTTTCCGAAAAGGGAAGAAAGCCTTCATGATACCTTTAACACAGGCCACAGCAGCACTTCCATTTCGGCTGCCCTGGGGCTGGCCCTGGCCCGTGATTTAAAAGGTGAAAAGAACTATGTTACCGCAGTTATCGGTGACGGCGCCCTGACC
>JBMOPI010000155.1:0-5926 GCA_049324975.1 Bacillota bacterium | reverse complement strand
AGGCCACCGGTGAAACAGAACTCCGGTGTTGTCGGGAGCGTCAACGAGTCGGCGGGCATGTCTAGTGCATGAGGGGGCTCAAACGAGCTTCAATCTGGCCGCTTTAAAGATATGTTCCCTGAAGCTCACGCCTCTTAGCGTATGCGTAGGCGGGGGAGGTTCACTCCAAGACAATAATAAAAAAGAATTAAATACGGAGGTGCATTTTTATGTCAGCCACTAAACTTATGGAAGGCATTTACTGGGTAGGCGCGGTAGACTGGAACCTCAGGTATTTCCACGGCCCGGCCTACTCCACTCACCGGGGTACAACTTATAACGCTTACCTGATCATTGACGACCAGGTGACTCTGGTGGATACGGTTTACCGGCCTTTTGCCGAGGAACTGATCAAACATATCAGCGAAATTATTGATCCGGCGAAGATTGACAATGTAGTCGTCAACCACGTGGAAACCGATCACTCCGGCGCCTTCCCGGAAATCATGAAAATCGTCCCCAACGCCCGGGTGTTTTGCTCCCAGCGGGGGATGGAGGGGTTAAAGAAACATTTTTACCTCGACTGCAATTACCAGGTGGTCAAGACCGGCGACGTTATCAGCACCGGAAAAAAGTCCCTGACTTTCGTCGAAGCGCCGATGCTGCACTGGCCGGACAGCATGTTCACTTATATCAAAGAAGACGCCCTTTTGATGCCTAATGACGCCTTCGGCCAGCACATCGCCACCTCCCACCGGTTCGATGACGAAGTGGACATGAACGAGGTGATGGAGGAAGCGGCCAAATATTATGCCAACATTCTGCTGCCGCTGAGCACCATGGTGCTAAAGAAGATTGAGGATGTTACCAAAATGGGCATTGACATCAAAATGATCGCCCCGAGCCACGGTATCATCTGGCGCAAAGACCCCGGCCGGATTATTGACGCTTATTTAAAATGGGCGAGCGGTGAAGCGGAGCGTAAGGTGCTGGTTGTTTACGATACCATGTGGGGAAGCACTGAGAAGATGGCCAAGGCCATTCTTGAAGGAGTTGCCTCCACCGGCGTGCCGGTTAAACTGTTTAAGCTGTCGGCCTCCGACCATAACGATATTATGAAGGAACTGATGAATGCCCGGGCCATTATTTTGGGTTCACCCACCATGAATAACGGCATTCTCCCCACCATGGCCACAATGATTGAAGAAATGAAGGTCTTAAAACCCCGCAACCGGGTAGGTGTTGTCTTTGGCTCCTACGGCTGGGGCGGCGGCGCCATCAAGTATATCGAGGACAAGTTCCGGGAAGCCGGCGTGGAACTTATTGAAGACGGCCTGGGCTTTAAATGGGTGCCATCGGAGGAGGAATTGAGCCAGTGTGTTGAGCTGGGCAAAAGAATTGCCGCCAGGGTTTGATGCCAATATATCGACAGTAAAGCAAAATCGCGCCTGACAGGGCGCGATTTTGCTATGTTTACCAGGGAACTTTTCATTTTTGCCGGACGTCTAAATGATATAATTACATCCAGGGAGGGCTAATCATGCAATTGAGCAAAGGAATCACGGCAGTTTTGATTGCAGGGCTCGTTGTTTTCGCCGGCTGTAGTTCAAAAGAAGATATCAAACCGCCGGCCCAAAACGGGACCCCGGCACAACAGGGAAAAGACAGCGTTAAGAGGCCGGAGAACCGGTATGTTGCCGAGATAGATGTGGTAAAGGCCGGTGTAAATTTATCCGGCTATAACCGGGATTTGATGATTTCGACCGCCGGTGACAAGGCCGTGTTCAGCGGCTTTATTCCGGCAGCGGTAAAGAACAGCTATATGGGCGTGTTGATGCTTGCTGATCTAAAGACAGGCAAAGTCGAAACTATTGTGGACCGGACGGAATACGTCAAGGCGCTGGCCTGGACGCCGGACGGTAAAAAAGTTGCCTACTTATACGGGGAATACGGTTACGACAGTAAAGGTAAGGCAGCCGGCAGGGAAGTTGTGGTAGCCGGCGCTGACGGTAAAAATACCCGCATACTCACGCAGGGGCCGGTTGATTACAACACCCCCGTCTGGACCCCTGACGGGAAGGCCGTGGTGTTTGTAGAGACAGCGCCCGACCCGCGGAAGGAAAATGTGTTTAAGCTGAAAATAACCCCTGTTGAATGATAAAAAACCCCTAAGAGAAGCTCTTAGGGGTTCTTTGCGTAAACGGGGCTTTTACATTCCAGCCGGCTTTGCGGTACCTGATGCTCCTTAGGCCTAAGATACAGGCAACAAGCCAGAAACTCCCGGCCGAGAAGCCGGCTAGCACATCACTGGGATAATGGACCCCCAGGTATATCCGGCTTATCCCGATAGCCAGTATCAGTACAGCCAGAAACAGGGCAGCCAATAATTTTAAAATCCTGCCGGAGAAATTTGCCCAGACCAGGTAAGCCAGCAAACCGTAAAAGGAAAAACTGACCATCGCGTGTCCGCTGGGGAAGCTGAGGCCTGTCACCTCCACCAGATGGGGCAGACCGGGCCGCTGGCGGTGAAACAAAAGCTTCAGCGCTTCATTGAGGATGATGCTGCCACCTAGAACAGTGGGGATCAAGACTGTATCCCAGGCGTGCCTGCGTACGAACCATAAGTATGCCATCACAGCCAGCCCTGTAAACAAAAAGGCCTGGGGGGAACCCAAATCCGACATGGCCCGCATTATCGCCGTCAGTCTGTCCGAACTGTAAAACCTTACTATAAAAGTGGCGATACGGTCAAACAGCAGCAGCTCGTTAAATAACAGGTCCTCAGTAAGTTTGGCAAAGAAAAACAATGAAGCCAGTCCGAAACCCAACCCCATGAGTAACCTGAAGGAAAAGGGGCCAAAGACGCCGAGTCTGCTTTCCAGAAAGGTCAGAAAATCGCCAAGGATGAAAATCAGAGCATTTTTCTTTCTGGTTATCATAAGTGTCTCCTTTTCTAATTCGTCAGTGTGCGGAAGTAAGTTTAAGCCCGGCGATACCGGCCACAATCAGCAGGAGACAGATAATTCTCAGCACTTCACGGGATTCGTCAAAAAAGAAGATACCTGCCAGAGCGGTCCCGACAGCGCCGATACCCGTCCAAACCGCATACGCGGTACCTACCGGCAGGGTTTTGAGGGCATGGGACAGGAAAAGGAAACTTGCTATCATAGCAATTATGGTCCAAATACTTGGCCAAAACCTGCTAAACCCTTCCGTGTATTTTAAACCGATAGCCCAGCCGGTTTCAAGAACTCCGGCAATAAAAAGATAGACCCAGGCCACGGCGTTATGCTCCCAGCCCGAACTCTTTGGCCAGTTCCCGGAAGGCGGGCAGGGAGTTCAGGATGATCTGCCTGTCAAAGCAGTAACAAATCCGGAAATACCCCGGGGCGCCGAAACCGCTGCCGGGGACCAGCAGGATGTTGTGCTTCTGGGCGGCCCTGACAAATCCCACATCATCCGGCACGGGAGACTCCGGGAACAGGTAAAAAGCGCCCTGCGGCTTGACCATTTTAAAGCCCATTTCAGTAAGGTTATCGTACAGGATGTCTCTTTTCTCCTGATAATCGGCGATATCCACGCTCTCCAGCTGCAGGCCGGCCACCAGCCGCTGCATCAGGGCCGGTGCGTTGACGAAGCCCAGGGTCCGGTTGCAGAAGGTCATGCCATCCATCATCAATTCCACGTCCCGGATGCCGGGGTTGACCGCCAGGTAGCCGATCCGTTCGCCGGGCAGGGCCAGGTCCTTGCTGTGGGAAGTCACCACGATGCTGTTGTCGATATATTTGAAAACGCTGGGGACTTTAACGCCGTCATAGGCGATTTTGGCATAGGGTTCGTCGGAAATCACGTAAATTTCGGTGCCAAACTCCCCTTCCTTGGCTTTAAGCAGCCTGTTCAGCCCGGCCAGGGATCCGGCGGAGTATACAACACCGGTAGGATTGTTGGGGGAGTTGATGATAATGGCTTTGGTCCGCGGGGTAACCGCCTTTTCCAAAGCGTCCAAATCAGGCTGGAAGTCTTTTTGGGTCTGGCATACAACATGTTTTCCGCCGTGGTTGTCGATGTAGAAAATGTACTCAACGAAGAAGGGGGCCAGAATGATAACTTCGTCACCGGGGTCCAGCAGGGTTTTCAGAACTACGTTCAAGGCTCCGCCGGCGCCACAGGTCATAATTACGTGGTTTTCTTTAACCGGCAGGCCGGAATCTTCAGCCAGCACTCCGGCCACCGCCCGGCGGGTTTCCGGATAGCCGGTGTTGCTCATGTAACGGTGCATGCCGGGCACAGGGTTGTCAGCCAGTTTTTTCAGTTCCGCTTTAAAAGCCGCCGGGGGCTCAACATCGGGGTTACCCAGGGTAAAGTCATAAACTTTATCCGGGCCGTGAATTTTCCTCAGGCGCTCGCCTTCTTCGAACATCGCCCTGATAAAGGACGCCCTGGTCAGGTTTTCTCTGATTTTTTGGGAAATAGCCACTTTTTGTCCTCCTTGGCAAAGGTTTTATTATTCGTAATTATAGCATGAACAGGGAAGTTGTCATAGCATATGGCTAATTTTTTCGGTCGGCTACAGGAAACGGCAGGAAAATACATGCCAAATGAGGTATAATATATGTATATTTATACGCGATAAACTCTTGTGGGGGTAATTTTATGTCCCGACAGGTCATTAACGGTAACTTAGAATTAAAACTTCAAAAAGCAGTTGGGCTAATTAGCGGCACAAAGGATATTGCAGCATTCTACCTTTTTGGTTCTTATGCCTCCGGCCGGCCGACCCCTATAAGCGACATCGATTTTGCCGTGTTGTTTGACAATTCGGTTAACAGGGATCAATTTTTAACCAGAAAACTTCAGTTAATGGGGGATTTATCAACCGTAGCGGGAATTGATAAAATCGATTTAGTTATTTTAAATGAAGCCCCGCCCGGATTAGGGTACAGGGTCGTCAAAGATGGGCGTTTACTTTTTTTAAGAGACGAGGCCAAAGCCCAGTTGGTAGCTTTCAAGGTCAGGGTATTAGACCGTTATTTTGATTACCAGCCTGTACAAAAGGTGTTTTCAGAAGGGTTGTCCAGGCGGATAAAGGAGGGGAAGTTCGGTGGTGGACCGGGAAAAAGTTGAACAGCGGTTGATGAAGCTTGAGCAGGCGGTCCGTAAACTTAAAGAGATTACGGAATCTACCTGGGAAGAGTACAGAAATAACGAAGCGTTCAGGGACAGGGCCGAACGCAATTTACAGATTGCCGCCCAGGCTTGTATAGATATAACCAATCATATTATAGCCGATAAGGGATACCGCACTCCACAGGGTTATGCCGACGGTTTTGCCGTGCTGCAGGAAGAAGGCATTATTTCACTTGACCTGGCGGAAAAAATGAAACTGGTGGCCGGGTTTAGAAATATCCTGGTTCATGATTATCTGGAGATTGATGATAAAATAGTTTATGCCAGTTTACAGAAATTGCAAGATTTCAAGGAATTTGCCGAGAGTGTGTACAAATTACTTTAATCTTTAATCGTTATAAAACCGGCCGGTGTCAATCACCGGCCGGTTTTTATTGGGGTTTGCTCGTATCAACTTCATCCCAAACAAATTCAGTGACCCGGGTAGTATTTCCGCATCTCTTATCTTCTTTCGTTGCCTTTTTTTCCAAAGCGTCATCCCTCCCGGGGGCAAATTTTTCGTGCTTAATCTCCCGGCAGCTTTTATCTTCAGCCATGCTTCCAACCTCCTTCAAAGTTATTTTGTCCATTAAAAAGCGCAAAAAACGTATAAAAAAAACTAATTTAAAAACCCGCAGCAATAAAAAATTGTTATTGGACTAAATAAAATAATTTATGCTATATTTATCCTTGCTAGGCAGAAGACCCCCACTTCCAAAGTGGGGGATGAATGCCATTTCCTGCTTTCGTAAAAAATTCTTCCAACCAACACAAAACGCTT
>JBMOPI010000154.1:0-6140 GCA_049324975.1 Bacillota bacterium | reverse complement strand
TGCTGAAGGGGAAACAGAAATCTGCAACACTCACTACATTGACCGGGGCTACGAACATATTGAAGCCAAGCTGGCTGCTGTGGGGGCAATAATCCGCAGGGAAAAATAAGAAAAAATTTACCGGATATTATTGGAATTCGGCAGGATATTTATGATTCAAAGAAGAATTATAAAATAGCGAAATTTGTCGGCAATTACTTGTTAAATTTTTCCTAAGGAAGTGAGCGGATGTCTAAAAGGAATAGTTTCAAAATCAAGCCGATGGTGCAGTTGGGCATTATTTTTATCGCTATAACCGCCGGCGGCACCCTGATATGGACAACCTTCCTGCTGTATTATTTTAAAGCCACCCCGGAACAGATCAGGACCCTGTTTACAGGGGTCGCGCCTATAGGATTAATATCCGGTTTTTCTCTTTTGTATCTTGTTAACCGTTTATTAGTCCGGGTATTTCGTATTTTTTCCGATGTTCTGTCCAGGGTTGCCGACCGTGACCTGACCCAGCGCATCTGCTTCCCTACCAAGGATGTTTTTGGCCGGATGGCCGAGGCCTTCAATAAAATGGTTGAAGATATCCGGAGCACCATCAGGCAGAACATGGAGACTGCCGGGTTTGTGGCGGAAGAGGCAAACCAGGTCTCATCCGCGGTCGAAGAAGCAACCGCCTCAATCCAGCAGATTTCCGCTTCCATTCAGCAAATTGTCGGGGGAACCCAGGGGCAGGCTTACCAGCTGAATGAGACCCTGCAGGTAACCCGGGACCTGTCCGCAGCTGTCCAGCAGATCGCGGCCAATTCCCAGAATGCCTATACCGCGTCCGAGAATGCTTCCAATCTTGCTGCCAAAGGCGCCGCCGAGGTTGAGCGGGCGGTGGACAAGATGAACAAGATTTCCGAGACCGTGGCCGGTTCCGCCCAGATGGTTAAAACTCTTAACGAGCGCTCCGAGCAGATCGGTGAAATAGTCAATGTTATTACCAGCATTGCCGACCAGACCAACCTGCTGGCGCTAAACGCCGCTATTGAAGCGGCCCGGGCCGGTGAACACGGCCGTGGTTTTGCGGTGGTGGCCGATGAGGTGCGGAAACTGGCCGAGGGTTCGGGTAAGGCCGCGCAGCAGATCGGTGAGCTAATCAAAGAAATTCAAACGGAAACTTCTATGGCCGTAAATTCCATGGTTGTAGGCAGCAAGGAAGTTGAGGAGGGCGTGGTTATCGCCTCTCAGGCCCAGTCTGCTTTAAGGGAGATTGTGGACACGGTGGAAAAGACTGTCCGCATGGTAGAGGAAATATCCCATGCCGCCCAGCAGCAGTCCCAGGGGATTACGCAGGTGGTGCAGTCTATCGATAAAGTCAGCAACATTGCCCACCAGGTTTCCGTTGCCACCCAGCAGGTTTCGGCTTCTGCCCAGCAGCAGATGAATACCAACGAGCAGGTCAACGAAAACGCCCAGCGGCTGGCTCAGTTTGCCGAAGAATTACGTTCCCGTATCAGTAAATTCAAGGTTTAGGACTTATGCTTAAAATATAAAACTATTGCGGCCATGGGCTTTTGTCCGTGGCCCTTATAAATTGGAGCCGCTGCCGATGATAGAGACCCGCCTGCGCCAGGTGAAAATAGGGGATTTAACTTTAGACATTAAAGAAACCGCGGATATTAACATGCTGCTAAGCGGTGTGGAAACAGATGACGATATCCCTTTCTGGTCGGTGCTCTGGCCCTCAGCCATTGCCCTGGCCCGGTTTCTCAGGGCACAAGGGGGGCTGGCCGGCTGCCGGGTCCTTGAACTGGGCGCCGGGGTAGGACTGGCGGGGTTGGTGGCGGCCCTGGAGGGCGGCCGGGTGACACAGACTGATTTTGTGCCGGATGCTCTGACCCTGCAAAAAGCCAATGCGGAGTTGAACGGCTTAACGGGTATAACGCATGAACTGGCTGATTGGCGTAATTTTGATTTGAGCCGTAAATACGATTGGATTATCGGCTCAGACATCCTTTATGAACCAAAACTGCATGGTTACCTAAAGCAGATATTCCGCTGCTGCCTTTCCGAAAAGGGTACGCTGATCCTGGCCGACCCAGGCCGGGAGGGCGGTAAAATTTTTGTTGAGTCGCTTTTGGAAGAAGGATTCCGGGGCCGGTGCGAGGAAATAACTGTAGAGTTTGATGGACTGGTATACCGGGTGAATATTTACATATTAAATAAATCTGATTAAAAGGAGACTGCGATGAAGGCCTGCACCCTGGCGAGCGGGAGTTCCGGCAACGCCGTATACATAGCCACTGAAGACACCAAATTGCTTGTGGACGCCGGTTTAAGCGGCCGGGCCATTGTTTCCCGTCTGGAGGAAATAGGGGTAACCGGGGATGAACTGGATGCAATTCTGGTCACCCATGAACATAATGATCACATCAAAGGGATAGGCGTACTTTCCCGGCGTTATGACCTTCCTGTTTATGCTACCGGGGCTACCTGGGCCGCCATGCCTGCCGGGATAGGGGCAATACGGGAGGAGAACCGGCGTTATATGACCGCCGGGGATGGTTTTGACATCGGCAGCCAAAAGGTTGAGGTTTTTAGTACATCCCATGATGCCGCCGATTCGGTGGGGTTTACCTTTTCCGACGGCCGCTACAAAGTCGGTCTGGCCACCGATACCGGCTGCCTGAATAACTATATCAGACAGCGGTTGGACGATTCTCACCTGCTGATATTTGAGGCCAATCATGATTTACAGATGCTCAGGAACGGCTGTTACCCGTGGCCGCTTAAGCAGCGCATCCTAAGCGACCGGGGGCACCTGTCCAACACCGCAGCCGGGCACTGTTTAACCGCGCTGGTTTCGGGAAAAACTAAAGCCGTGATGCTGGCCCATTTAAGCAAAGAAAACAACTGCCCGGATCTTGCTTATTCCACCGTGGCGGCGATTTTGGAAGGTCATGGGCTCAAACCGGGCGTCGACCTGACCCTGGACATTGCGCCCCGGGACAACCCGGGCCGGTTATGGAATTTGGAAGACGAGGAGGGGTAATCATGTTTCAGGATGACCGTGATTTTTATTACCGGGAAAAAAGGCCCGGACTGCTATCTTACTTAATAGTATCACTAGTCGGCGCCCTGGTCGGCGGCCTGCTGGTGGCGTACCTGCTGCCCGGTTTGGTTAAAACGCCGGGGCCCGGGGGCGGCCAGCCCCCGCAGGACCAGGTTTCCCCGCCCATCGTGGGCAAAGCGGGCGATTCCCCCGTGATTGAAATTGCCGAGAAGGTCGGCCCCACAGTAGTGGGGATTACCAACAAAGTCAATGTGGATACCTTTTTTGCTCACCAGAGGGTGGAGCGGGGCAGCGGCTCCGGGGTTATTTTTGATGCCCGGGGGTATATTGTCACCAATTATCATGTGATCGAGGGCACGGATCAGATTATTGTAACCCTTCCCAACGGTAAACAGGTCCCCGGCCGGGTGGTGGGGGCCGATGAGCGTACCGACCTGGCGGTGGTTAAGGTTAACGCTGAAAATCTTACTGCAGCCAGGTTCGGTAATTCCGACAATATCAAGGTAGGCGAACTGGCGGTGGCCATCGGCAACCCCCTGGGGGCAGAGTTTGCCCGTACCGTAACGGCGGGTGTGATCAGCGCCGTGAACCGGACTGTAAACGTTGAAACTCAGCAGTTCCGGCTGCTACAGACCGATGCCGCCATCAACCCCGGCAACAGCGGCGGCGCCCTGGTGAATTCCCGCGGGGAAGTTATCGGCATCAACAGTGTCAAAATTGTGGCGGAGGAAGTGGAAGGTCTCAACTTCGCCATACCCATCAATACAGTTAAGCCTATTGTAGAGTCCATCATCACCAAGGGCAAGGTGGTCCGCCCCTGGCTGGGCGTAATTATCCGGGGGGACGTGGATCCGGCTATGGCCGAACAGTTCGGCCTGCCGGTGGATTACGGCGTCGTGGTGGCCGCCACTGAACCGGGTGCTCCCGCAGCCAAAGCCGGCATTGAGGCCAACGACATCATTATCGCCTTCGACAACCAGCCGGTCAAAGATTACCCGGGCCTCCGGGAAGCCCTGGAAAATAAGAAAATCGGCGACAAAGTTGAAGTCACCGTGCTCCGTGACAAGCAGCGGAAAAAATTCACCCTGACGCTGGCCGAAATGCCGGCCCCGCAGGAGTAAAAATAAGAGAAGGGTAGATGCGAGATCTACCCTTCTCTTACTTCTTGAGTTCTTCCGGGATAGGCGGCTCGTAATAAGAGCCGATACAAGCCGTGCCTATACCCAATACGGCGACCAAGGCAAGAAAAGATGCTACGGATCCTAGAAGGAAGGTGTTGAGTTTCCTGAACATCCAATCACCTCCTAGTTTTTAATACCGCCTTCGCCAAGGCGCCAAAACCATCTGTGACTTTGACCCCCAGCGGGGAAACCGATAACCCCTGGAACAGCAGGCCTGTTGTTATACCTGTCAGATAAATGCCGGCAAAGGGCTTTTCCTTTAAAAAAATCATCAGTAAAATACCGGAGAAGAACCATCCTGTTACAAGGAATAAACTGAGCCGGCGTAAAGTTTTCTTTTTCTCCGGGGTGTCCAGTTTCCGGTGTTCATTGCTCAGCGGTACCCAAAGATAAATGGCAGTAACCAGGTAAATAAAAGCAATTATGAGGATCCAGGGAAGCCAGGGGCCGGAAAACCACGGTACAAAAATTCGGGCCAGCCAACCAAGGGTAAGAAAAACGGCCAGGGTGGCAAAAAAACAATGAAAATGGGACGCACAGTGCTTCCCCCCGGAAACCAGGCGCAGGGATATCGTGGAGACAGTGACCAAAAAAGTTATGGGGAAAATGTCCAATAGTGCTGCCACGATAAATAAAACCGTTAACTTGAAAACTTCCCCCAGCATCAGTTCCAGACCGTATGCCAGGACGGCCGCCCGTTCCGGTTGGCCTGTCCGGGTTGCTAAGTAACCGGCGAGTTTTACGCAAAGGTTGTGCATTTTTGGCTCACCGAACTTTCTGTTATGCCGAAAAGACTTTACATCTTTATTATCGTTTTTTGAAATGGAAAACTTTACATATAAATCTTCAACTCTGCCTTTCCATTAAAAAGGCTTCGCTGGCGCGAAGCGCCTAGTTAGCCTTACTAATACTGTCAGGAATTTTATACTTTCTTACAGCGAAAAAAAGCACTCCCTCTAATGGGAGTGTGCTATGACAAGGCCTAATTTACAGGCAGCGTAACGGTAAAAATTGTGCCCCTCGCTTCCGAACTATGTAATGTGACTGCTCCTTTATATTTCTCCGTCAGTTTTTTTACCACTGACAAACCTACGCCGTAATGGCCCTGACCGGTCTTGGTGGTGAAACCGCCCTGAAAAATTTTTTCCTGCACATTTGGCGGGATGACGGGGCGCCGGTTAAACACCTCAATGATATAATTATTATCCTGTTTCATAATTGTAAGTTTCACCTGGCGGTTTTCCTGATCCAGGTCCTTTACAGCTTCAATGGCGTTATTAATCAGGTTGCCCAGAATTTTGACCAGGTCGAAGGGTTTTATATTAAGGTCCGCCATAGCAGATTGAATATCAAGGTCAAAGCTGACATTGTACCGCTGGGCGACCCCCGCCTTTGCTTGTATAAGGGCATTCAGGAAGGGGTTATTGACTATCATGATCTCATTTATTTCCTTGGTTTCTTCCATGATATCCGCCATATATGCCTTGGCTTCGTCAATTTTATTCATTTTGAGATAGGAAGCAAGGATCTGGACATGGTTGAGGAAGTCGTGCCGCTGGGCTCTGATTGTGCTGAAAAGGTTGTTGATGTTGTCGATAAAAGCCTCCTGGCTGGCGATGACATTTTCTTTTTCCACCAGGGCAAAGAGTTTTCTCACCATAAAAATCGAAATTATCGGCAGGACTATCACTAAATAGCCCAGCAATTGGCTTACCCATTTACTTTCAAAGGCTGCCGTCTTACCGTTCCAGTTAATAAAACCTATGTAAACAGTAAGCCCCAGCATTGCCTGGAATAGAATAAGCGCAATCAGCCAGAGGATCATTTTACCGCTGGGTGTCTTAGCTTCGAGAAGATTAAGGGCCGGCAGCAGGGATATTTTTTTCCATCTCAGGAGAATAGCCAATAAG
>JBMOPI010000153.1:0-6207 GCA_049324975.1 Bacillota bacterium | reverse complement strand
CGACATGTGGCAGGTACTGCATAAGTCCTTGCTGTGGCAGGTATAGCACCTGGCCTCCAGGATGGGGAATTTGGGCGGGATGGTTATCGGGTGGGAGTCCCGCCATTTCCGGTTTTTGTGGATACTCGGGTGGCACCCGCCGCAGGCCGCCTGCTTCACTGACGCCCCGCCGATATCAGCCCGGGGGGCGTGGCAGACCAGGCAGTCATTAACCCCGTCAGGGGTGGCCTCGGCAGTGGGTCCGTGCTTATACGGCCATTGGTCATTGTGACTGGGCGGCCGTTTCTTATGACAGTCGGAACAATAACCGTTGTTCCGGGCAAAATCGGCCACACCGTTAAGGGACTTGGCGCCGTCCGACTGGACCACCCGGTTCAGAAAGGCCTGCACCGGATCCTCCTCCTGAGGCTGTAATTCATTAGCTGTGCCCCCGTTTTTGGTTATATAGTTATGACATGTACCACAGTATTCAATGGACTTTTTGGCCTGCTGGCCGTGATTGGTTTTAAAGCCTTTTTCCCGGTGCCCGTCCGGCATTTTGGGACTGGAGTGACAGGCCTCGCAGGCCAGGGTCACCCCACGTCGTTCGTGGCAGTCCATGCATAAATCCATCTTGGGATCGGTAAAATCCCTGGTCATCAGCTTACGGCCGGTGGCCGCATCCCACTTCTTAAAATCCCCGCCCCGGGTAAGGCCCCGGTTGGCAACCTTGCCGTGGGCCACACCCTGGTGGCATTTTATACAGGCGATTTTTTTGTCCTGGTGTTTTTTATGGGGGATGATCAGGTCACCGGTGGCCGATACCCGCCGTTTCAGGTTATGGCACTGAAGGCACCGGTCATTGTCAATCTGTTCAGTCATCATAATGGGCAGTTCATATGTTTTGGTAACATATCTGTAAAGTTCTTTGGTGGCCTCCACTTTGTGCACCAGGGCGTTCCCCAGCCCCGGTTTGACATGGCACTGCACACAGCTCACCCTGCTGTGGGAGGACGCCTGCCAGGTTACATACTCAGGTTTCATGACATGGCAGGTGGAACAGAACTTGGGCGTAGAAGTGGCCACAGTCGCCGTGATGCTTACCGCCGCTGCGGCCGCCAGAACCCCCAATGTTATTACTGCAAATTTTATAAGGCGCTTTTTATTCGCCAGCATAGCGCTTATTCTCTTTGCCAGAATATCGCTTATTTTCATGGTCAGTTTCCTCCCAGGCTTCGGGCAGCGTACTGTACCGGCACGTCTGTTGCTGCAAATTGTGTCATGTTAATCCGTGCCATTGCTTGTACCCTTATGTACGAGCCTTCGGAGACTTAACCTGTCAACACTTATGGTAGCATAAGTCAAATCCCCGGACACGTGCCAGAAGTCCTTAATTCTAGGGGTCCTAAAGTATTTAATATTCATGTACAAAAGTACATGGAAATAAGGGCGGCATGAAAAAACCACGGGACTAATTCCCGTGGCTGTCATGTACAGCTCTTGCTTGCTTCATCAGGTTGTGACGCACTGCGTAAGCCGCCGCTTCAGCGCGGTTGCTGAAGTTCAGCTTACTTAAAATTCCGCTGACGTAATTCTTAATGGTATTATTGCTCAACATAAGGACCTGGGCAATCTCCTTGTTGGTCTTGCCTTCGGCAATAAGCGCCAGGATACGCTGCTCCTGAGGATTCAAAAGCGCCTCCGGCCGGCTGCTGCCGGTATTGCCGTTTTTCATCCGGTCCAGCACCTTGGTGATGATGGCCGGGTCAAGCAGGGACTTGCCCTCGTGGACCATCTTCATGGCATTGACAAGTTCGTCACTTTTGATCTGCTTCAGAAGCAGGCCGTCAGCCCCCGCGGAAATGGCGGAAAAAATAGCCTCATCGTCATTGGGTGAGGTCAGGATGATAATCCTGCACTGGGGTTCTTTTTCCTTGATTACCCGGCAGGCTTCAATACCGCTGCCGTCCCCCATCCGCACGTCCATGACAATAATATCCGGCTTCAGTTTGACTGTTTTTTGAATAATCTCACTGCAGCTGCCGGCTTCCTCCACCACCTCAAAATCCTGTGAACACTGGATAATGAAACTTATCCCCAAACGGACAACTTCATGGCTGTCAGCCACCAAAACTTTCAGTTTGCTCATTTTTTCCCCTCCGTGCTTTTTGCCTGCAGCGACTATGGCGGCCATTGACTGTAAAATAGTATCTTGTCCATAAGTACAGGTGAAATAGGAAGCGGAAACAATAATTTAAGGCTATATTTTACATATAATTTCGACACTTTCTTTGAAAACCCTTTATTAAAACATAAATTACATGGGTGTAATTTATGGTACTGCAGCCAATCATACTATTTGTTGTAGTAAGTTTAAACTTCTTTACGGCAATGTAAAATCCTTTATGTAATTAATGTATGGAGAGGAAAAAGCTGCTTCTGCAATTGTCTCCTTTACCGGACACTTTTGTTATAGTGTCGAATTATATATATTAAAGTCAAATATGTTGTCCCCCGGTGAGTATTCTGTTACATTAAAATTAAGAAGCTGAATTGGGGAGGATTAAACATGACAAGCCGCTTTACTTTTATTGTCGACATCGCTGAACTGGCCGGTCTGAGCGAAACGGAAGCCTATGATAAAGGCTGGCAGACCGGCAGCAGCATGGAATTTGAAACATATGAAGAAATTGAAGAAGCCCGCAGCGAGGTTGTCGCATACGGGCTCAAAGTTCATGAGAAATGGGAAAAGACCCGGGATTACATTTATGTGCTGGCACATGAGTACACGCGGGGACTTAGCCACGGACTGCAGAAAAAGGCCGAAGATATGGCGTCAAAGGTATAATAAGCATAATATAGTCAAAAAAGGGCCGTACCGGATATACCGGCACGGCTCTTTTATTTTTATACCCGCGCTTTAGCCCTCACCCGCCATGTAATAATTTTAGTTTTTACGAATATGTTTGCTACAGGATAAACTGTTTAAAGGAGGGGCCGCTTTCTATCTTCCCGCCAGCAACCTGACGGTTCCTTTAAACCCGCATATGCCGGCCTGTATGCCAGCGGCCTGTACTACGAAGACCCGTTGACAGAAGCCCTGGCCGTAATCAGGGTGATTAAAACATATTTTAATTTCTTAAACTCTGGATCGGCGCCGGGATCCGGCCGCCCCGCCGGACAAATTCGTCAGCGCTGAACCTGTTCACCGGCATTACCGGCGCCCGGCCCAGCAGGCCGCCGAATTCCACATGGTCACCGACCTTTTTACCGGGAGCAGGGATGATACGCACAGCGGTTGTCTTCTGGTTTACCACCCCGATAGCCACTTCATCGGCAATAATGGCCGCGATGGTTTCCGCGCCGGTATCTCCCGGCACGGCGATCATGTCCAGTCCGACAGAGCAGACGCAGGTCATGGCCTCCAGCTTTTCCAGGGTAAGTGCCCCTTCTTCCACCGCCCGGATCATGCCGGCGTCCTCACTCACCGGGATAAAGGCGCCGCTTAAGCCGCCAACGTATGATGAGGCCATGGCGCCACCTTTTTTGACCGCGTCATTAAGCAGCGCCAGGGCTGCCGTAGTGCCGTGGGTGCCGCACCGTTCCAGTCCCATGCCTTCCAGGATATCGGCCACACTGTCGCCGATGGCCGGCGTGGGCGCCAGGGAAAGGTCGACGATGCCGAAGGGCACCCCGAGTTTCTTGGATGCCGCCCGGCCTACCAGTTCGCCCGTACGGGTAACTTTAAAAGCGGTCCGTTTGATGGTTTCCGCCAGTTCACCAAAATCTTTGCCTTTTGTTTTTTCTACTGCGTTTTTCACCACGCCCGGACCGCTGACACCTACATTGATGACACACTCCGGCTCACCTACACCATGAAAAGCTCCGGCCATAAAAGGGTTGTCTTCCGGTACATTAGCGAATACAACCAGCTTGGCGCAGCCCAGACCGTCCCGGTCCGCGGTGAGTTTCGCCGTTTCTTTGATGATCTGGCCCATCCGGTAGACGGCGTCCATATTAATCCCGGCTTTGGTTGTGGCCACGTTTACCGACGAGCAGACCCGCTCGGTAGCGGCCAGGGCACGCGGTATGGCATTCAACAGCCGGCTGTCGCCGGTGGTGCAGCCTTTATGTACCAGGGCCGAAAAACCGCCGATAAAATTTACGCCAACTTCCGCGGCAGCCCGGTCCATGGCTGCGGCAAAAACAGTGTAATCTTCCGTGTCACAGGCTTCCGCTACTATAGAAACAGGTGTCACCGAAATCCGCTTGTTGACTATGGGGATACCATACTCGGCCTCAATTTCCTCACCTGCCTGAACCAGATGCTCGGCCAGGCGGGTGATTTTATCGTACATCTTTTGCACTGTCTTGTTGGGGTTGCTGTCGGCACAGTCCCGCAGGCTGATCCCCATGGTAATGGTCCGGATGTCCAGGTTTTCCTGCTGGACCATCCGGATGGTCTCCATAATCTCCTGAATACTGAGCATTAACCGGCCTCCTTCCTAAATCCTGTGCATGAACTGAAATACGTCTTCGTGCTGCGCTTTGATCTGCAGGCCCAGTTCCTGCCCCTTGGCTTCCAGTTTTTCTTTTAATTCGTTGAAACTGACCTTGGCATTACTGATATCCACCACCATGACCATGGTAAAAAAACCCTGCAGTATTGTCTGGCTAAGGTCCAGGATATTCACGCCGTTTTCCGCGCAGATAGTGGAAATGCCCGAAATAATGCCTACCCTGTCTTTCCCCAGGACGGTGATAATTACCCGGCTGCCGGTGTCTTCCCCGTTGGTAATCAGATGTTCCATTTTTCGCCTTCACCTCATAAAAATTTTATATTTAGAAATTCATTTAATAATTATAACAGATGTTATCAATTAAGGGAAACAAAATCAACAAATAATCTGCCCGCCGGGCGGGCAAAATATTGACAATAACAATAACTCACAGGAGGCAGGCCGGATGATTGACGGTAACCCTGGTTTCTGGACGCCGGATGAACCCCCGCATCCTTTGGAAGAAGTGCTTCCTTATATAGAACCCTTACCTGACCGGGGCAATGATATCCGGGTGGGCATCTCCGGCCGGCATATCCACCTGGCCCGTGAACACCTGGAACAGCTATTCGGAAAGGGGTACAAACTCACTCATTATAAAGACTTAAGCCAGCCCGGTCAGTTCGCGTCCCGGGAAACCCTCACCGTAGTAGGACCCAAAGGCGTCCTGGAAGGCGTAAGGATACTGGCGCCTTTACGGGACCAAACCCAGGTGGAGATTTCCGGCACTGACGGCTACCACCTGGGTATCGACCCCCCCGTCCGGGATTCCGGTGATCTGGAAGGAACACCGGGAGTAGTGTTGGTCGGGCCCAAAGGTGCGGTCACCCTCCGTTACGGGCTGATCCTGGCGGCTACCCATATCCACATGAGTCCCGGGGACGCCGAAAGACTGGGGCTCCGGAACGGCGACCGGGTACAGGTGCTGGTAGACGGCGAAAGGGACCTGATATTTAATGAAGTGCTGGTCCGGGTAAGTGACCGGTATAAAACCGAAATGCATATGGATACTGACGAAGCCAACGCCGCGGTAATCGAAGACGGTGACCTGGTACAGATTATCGGCAAGCACACTTATCACTAATTTACGACAGGGAGGCAGATCAAATTGGACCGGGAAAAAGACGACACCAAAATTATCCCCAACCGGATTAACAAGAAAAACCTGCGGACCGGCAGCACACTGGTGGAACTGGACAACCCGGACGACCGGATCACGAAGCAAACCGGTGACGGGGACACCCTGGTTAAATTGGACAACCCCGACGATATGAAATTTGAGGGGAAATTTGAATAGATAAGCAAAAGGTCACTGACCTGAGTTTAAGTCAGTGACCTTTTTTAATAAAAAATTTACAATTTCACCTGACATGCCGGCAGTTCATAATCCACCAGCTTTTTTATCGTTGGGTTCTCCCCGCAGACCGGACATTCGGGGTTACGCTGTACTTTGACTTCGCGGAATTTTGCCTCCAATGCTTCATAGGTCAGCAGGCGGCCGACCAGCAGGCTGCCTTTGCCCAGCAGATACTTAAGCACTTCCGTGGCCTGCAGCACACCGATTGTACCGGCAATGGCGCCGAGCACCCCGGCCTCGGCACAGGTAGGTACTGAGCCGGCCGGCGGCGGTTCCCGGAAAACGCAGCGGTAACACGGCCCTTCTCCGGGG
>JBMOPI010000152.1:0-6210 GCA_049324975.1 Bacillota bacterium | reverse complement strand
CCAAGCCCTGCATCTTGGTGAATTTCAAATTCAATCCACCTCCTTTGCGCACAACCTATTTATTTATGTTATAATAATTCTGCGTTTTTTGCAATATTTTGTCTTGTTGTATACAATATATATCACGATACATACGGGAGGTAATTCCAGATGGCCTTTGACGGACCGGTAATGGCTGCAGTTACCCGAGAACTGAATGGGGAAATGCTTAACAGCCGGATTGAAAAAATCTATCAGCCGGCAGCAGCGGAAATTGTCCTGCTGCTCCATACCCGGCAAAAAAAAGCAAGGCTGGTATTGTCCGCCGACGCCCGGGAAGCCAGGGTCCATATCACCGGAGAAGTCAGGGAAAACCCCCTGACACCGCCTTTGTTCTGCATGGTGCTGCGCAAACACCTGGAGGGCGGCCGGATCATCAAATTTGCCCAGAACGGCCTGGAAAGGGTCCTCCGTATTCACGTGGAAGCAGTGGACGAACTGGGCCGGCTGGCGGAAAAGGTGCTGGTCCATGAGATTATGGGTAAACACAGTAATATCATTCTGACCGACCCGGTCGAAAACGTCATTATTGACGGCATTAAACGATACAGCCATGCTGTCAGCCGGCACCGCGAAATATTGCCCGGCCGTACCTATGTAGCGCCGCCGGAACAGGAAAAAGCCAATCCACTGACAGTAACCGAAGAAACTTTCCGGGAAACGGTCTGGCAGGCCCCGGAACAGCAGACTTTGGCCAAGGCCCTGCTGGCTGGTTTCAGCGGCCTGAGCCCGCAGACCTGCCGGGAAATTGTGGCCCGCAGTGGTCTGGCGCCGGATACAGCAGTCGGCACCTGCGGTGACTATGAACTGCAAAAACTCTGGTTTAGTTTACACGGTTTGGTACGGAATATTCAGTCCGGCAGTTTCCGGCCCACCCTGGTATTAAACACTGCCGGTGAGGCAGTGGCCTTTTCGGCTGTTGACCTGACCCTGGAAGAAAACCCGGGGGACGAAGACTCGGCTAAGACCCGCCTGATAAAGGAACACAGTTCCATGAATGAAGTGCTGGACCGGTACTTCAGCCTGCGCCGGCAAAAGCTGGCCCTGGAACAGCAGAAAGGCCACCTGCTCCAGGTAGTTACCCATGAAAAGGAAAAGCTGGCCAAGAAACTTGCTATATACGAAGAAACCCTGGCAGAAGCGGCAGACGCCGAAAAACATAAAATTGCGGGGGAACTTTTAACCGCCAACCTTTACCAATTGTCAAAAGGCGCTGCCTCAGCCGAGGTCATCAATTACTATGACCCGGCAGGCGCAACCATAGTGGTTGAACTTGACCCCCAGCTTACGCCGGTGGAAAATGCGCAGCTTTATTTCAAAAAATACACCAAGGCCAGGACCGGCGCCGAATTCGCCAAATCGCAAAAAGAACCGGCCCTGGCGGAAGTCAGTTACCTGGACAGCGTGCTGACCAGCCTGACCCAGGCTGAATCAACGGCAGAACTTAATGAAATCCGGTCTGAACTAACGGAGGCAGGTTACCTTAAAGAAAAGCCGCTGCACCGCAAAGGCCGCGCGGGAGCAAATAAGGATGCCGAACCTCTGCCGCCGCTGGAGTTTTTTTCTTCCGACGGTCTGACGGTTCTGGTGGGCCGCAATAACCGGCAGAACGACCGGCTGACTCTGCGCACCGCCGGTCCGGAGGATGTCTGGCTGCATGTCAGGGACATCCCGGGTTCCCACGTTATCATCAGGTGCGGTCATCTTGATGAAGTGCCTGACCGGTCCCTGGAAGAAGCCGCCATGTTAGCCGCTTATTACAGTAAAGCCCGGGCTTCGGCCAACGTACCGGTGGATTATACTCTCCGGAAGCATGTCCATAAACCCCGGGGAGCAAAACCGGGGATGGTGATTTATGAAAACCAACGTACAGTTTATGTTACTCCTGATGAAGAGACGGTGAAAAAACTTAAGAAAAACCACCGGGCTTGAATTTTCTCCGGTGGTTTTTTGTGTTCAGATATTCCGGCTGCCCGGTTTTACCAGCGGCAGCCCTTCTTTACAAAGGGGGCATTCTTCCGGCTGGTATGACTTAATATCCAGTCGTAATACAGCCTCGGCAGGCAGACCGAATTCCACCCGGCCGTTGCTCCGGTCCACCAGTACGCCTACCCCCACAATTTCAGCGCCGGTAGCTTTGACCACTTCTATAACTTCTTTAACCGATCCACCGGTGGTGATTACGTCCTCTACTACCAGCACTTTTTCATCCTTACCAATGGAAAAACCCCGGCGGAGGGTCATTACCCCCTGTTCCCGTTCGGTAAAAATCGCCCGTACGCCAAGGGCCCGGGCCACCTCATAGGCTACGATGATACCGCCCATAGCCGGGCCAATGACAACATCCACCTTTTTCCCGGCAAATCGTTCGGCCAGGTCGGCGCAAAGCTTAGCCGCATAATGGGGATACTGCAGCACCTGGGCACACTGCATATACTGGTTGCTGTGCCGGCCGGATGTAAGTTTGAAATGCCCGGTCAACAGGGCATTGGCCTTTTTAAATATCTCGGTTGCTTCTTCCTGGGTTAACATGTCATCCCCGCCTCCATCTCTTCTAAAATTCGCTGTGCTGCCGCCACCGGGTCGGCCGCCGCCGTAATCGGCCGGCCGACAACCAGGTAACTGGCCCCGGCCTGCATGGCTTCCGCGGGGGTCATCACCCGTTTCTGATCGTTCACCGCGGCCCAGGCCGGTCGAACACCGGGCGTAATAATCACAAAGTCCCGGCCGCAGGCCTCCCGGATGGCGGTAATCTCTTTAGGCGAAGCCACCACGCCGTTAAGCCCCGCTTCTTTGGCCAATAAAGCCCACTTGACCACCTGGTCCTTGATATCCCGGTTGATGCCGATCTCCTGCTCTAAAATAGTCTGATTAATGCTGGTCAGTACCGTTACCCCGATCACCAGCGGCCGCGGGATACCTGAAATTTCCGCTTCTTTTACTGTAGCGTCCACGGCCCGCTGCATCATTTCTTTACCGCCTGCAGTATGTACGTTATACATAAATACCCGGTGCCTGGTCAGCACCGCTCCGGCCTGGCCCACGGTGTTGGGGATGTCATGGAGCTTCAGGTCCAGGAAGATCCTGCCCCCCAGTCCGTGAATACGGCGTAAAACCTCCGGCCCTTCGCTGTTATATAGCTGCATCCCAACTTTAAAAACGCCTACGTAGTCATGCAGCTGGGCCACCAGGTGTTCGGCCTCGGCCATGGTATCCACGTCCAGGGCCACAATCAAACGGTCTTTTGCCGACATATGTTCACCTCCGTTATGGTAAGGGGATGGTATAAAATCCTCATGACGGTGCTACGTTTCGCAGTCCTGCTAACACTGCGCTCGGAGAAAAAGGTCTGTTCCGTATTTTACAGCGCAGGTTCGGGGAACCGGCCAGACTCTTTTTCTCCTCGCTCCGTGAAGCAGGACTAAGCTCACTCCGCAATGTCATTCGGATTTTATACCATACCCTTTGTATCACAGTAAAAAAGCTATCAACGTACCAACTACTTCTTCCAAGCGGCGCCTACTAATTCGTTTACGTCCTTCACACCATACTTCTCCATATATTGCCTGATTCCTGCCAAAATATCCATGGTGGCCCGGGGGTTGACGAAATTCGCCGTCCCTACGGCCACGGCGGTAGCGCCGGCCAGGATCATTTCAATGGCGTCCTCTCCGGTCATAACGCCGCCCATACCCAGGATAGGCAGCGGCACGGCCTGGGCCACCTGCCAGATAATCCTTACAGCCACCGGCCGGATAGCCGGTCCGGACAAGCCGCCGACTTTGTTTCCGAGAATAGGTTCTCTTCTATGTATGTCGATAGCCATGCCCAAAAGGGTGTTGATGAGCGCCAGGGCATCGGCTCCGGCCCGGGCGATAGCATCGGCAATTTCCACAATATTGGTGACGTTCGGTGACAGCTTGGCAATCACCGGCAGCCTGGTATTTTCCCGTACTACCTTAATCACTTCGGCAGCCATAAAACAGTCGGCGCCGAAGATCATACCGCCCTTGCTCACGTTAGGACATGATATATTGACTTCCAGCGCGCTCACACCTTTGGCATCATTGAGCCGCCGGGTGACTTCCGCAAAATCCTCCAGTGAATGGCCGTAAATATTGACGATTACCGGGGTGTCATATTCCGCCAGGTAAGGCAGGCTGTGTTCAACAAAATAATCCACCCCCGGGTTCTGCAGGCCGATGGCGTTCAGCATGCCGGCCGGGGTCTCCACAATCCGGGGCACAGGGTTGCCCGGCTGCGGGTGCAGTGAAGTCCCTTTGACCACGATAGCGCCCAGCTGGTTCAAATCTATGTAAGGCGCATATTCCGGTCCGAAACCGAAGGTGCCGGAAGCAGTGGTCACCGGGTTTTTCATGGCCAGGCCGCCCAGGTTAACGGCTAAGTTCAGCTCACTCATCAAAAATCACCTCGCTTGCCGCAAATACCGGCCCGTCGGCACAAACCTTTTTATAATCAAACTGCGGTGCGGCGCCAGAACCTTGTTGTGGCGCGCCGGCTACCTTAACTTTACAGACACAGGCCAGACATGCTCCTACGCCGCAGCCCATGCGCTCTTCCAGGGAAACCTGGCCGGGGATACCGGCACCAGTCATCATTTTTGTCAGTTTACTGAGCATGGGATTGGGTCCGCAGGCGTAAAAGTAATCAGGCTTTTGACCGGTCAGTTGCCGGGATACCAGGTCCGTAACAAAACCCTTATAACCGTAAGTTCCGTCATCGGTAGCAGCTTCTGCCTTAAGGCCCAGGGCTTCAATCTGACGCACCCCCAGCAGGTAATCACCAGTGGCCGCGCCAAGCAGCACCGTCGTGTCAATATTATAATGCCTTAAAGCCTGCAGCAGGGAAAGGAGCGGGGCTACCCCGATGCCCCCGCCCACTACCAGGACTTTACTGATTTTATCAGGTATATCGAATCCTTTACCGAGCGGACCCATTATATCTACAGCCCCGCCTACCGGCATTTCCGACATCATCCGGGTGCCCCGGCCAACCACGCGGTACAGCAGGCTGATAGTCCCTTTGGCCGGGTCAATGCCGTGCAGGCTGATGGGCCGGCGCAGCAGCGGGTCCATAGTGGACCCGGGCAGTACATGCACAAACTGCCCGGGTTTTGCTTTTTTGGCGATTTCCGGGGCCAGCACCCGCATCAGGTAGTGGTCCGGGGCAATTTTTTCGTGCCAGACGATTTCTGTGATACCTGCGAATGTCATGGCTTACCTCCTTAATCGTTCACAGCCGCCGTCCAGCTTTCCCTTTCCAGGTACTCCTGCAGCGGCACCATGTTAAAGCTTTTGCCATTTCTCTGGGCAAGGAGCACATCCAGTACGACTTTGGTGGTATCCAGCGAGGTCAGGCAGGGGATGCCGTGCTCCACCGCCGAACGGCGGATCTGGAAACCGTCCCGCTCAGGCATTTTGCCCCTGGTCAGGGTATTGATGACCAGGTCGATTTTATTGGCCCTGATATGGTCGATAATGTGCGGGGAACCCTCCCGGATCTTATTTACCTTTTCCACCGGCAGGCCGGCGTCAGCCAGCGTTTTGGCCGTGCCGCAGGTAGCCATGAGCTTGAACCCCAAATCCACAAAACCCTTCAGGATAGGTATGACTTCATCCTTGTCCTTATCGGCGATGGTGGCCAGAATAGTGCCCTCCCTGGGGATATCAAAGCCCGCAGCCACCAGCCCTTTATACAGGGCCATGGAGAAGTCCCCATCGACACCCATGACCTCGCCGGTGGATTTCATTTCGGGCCCCAGCGAGGTATCAACCTTCAGGAGCTTGGCAAAGGAGAACACCGGCACCTTGGCGGCCACAAAATCCGGTGCCGGATACAGGCCTGGCTTGTAACCGAGGTCTTTTAACTTCTTACCCAGGATCATCTTGGTGGCCAGGTTGACCATGGGCACCCCGGTGATTTTGCTGAGATACGGCACCGTCCGGCTGGACCGGGGGTTAACTTCTATCACATATACCTGATTATCGCTCACCACGTACTGGATGTTGATCAAGCCCTTTACTTCCAGCGCCCGGGCCAGTTTAGTAGTGTAGTCCACCACCTGGTCAATGAGTTCATTGGTGAGGCTCCGTGCCGGGTAGACGGCGATGCTGTCGCCGGAATGCACCCCGGCCCGTTCAATATGCTCCA
>JBMOPI010000151.1:0-6237 GCA_049324975.1 Bacillota bacterium | reverse complement strand
GGCCAGGGTAACGGCAATGGCTCCACTGCCCGTGCCGATATCGGCTATATATAGGGCATGGTCAAACCGCTCCCGCCAGCGCTGCGCGGCCAGTTCCACCAGCAGTTCGGTCTCCGGCCGGGGAATCAGTACCCCCGGCCCTACCCGGAATTTCATTGACATAAACTCTTTTTGTCCGGTCAGATAGGCCACCGGCCGGCCGGTGCCCCGCGCACCTATCATCCTCTGAAATTCCGCCAGTTCCGGAGCCGGAACGGGTTTATCCGGTTCAACAAACAGGCGCAGCCTTTCCACGCCCAAAACATGGGCCAGCAGTACCTCGGCGTCAAGCCGCGGATCAGCGTCCTGCCGCACTGCAGCATCCGACTGCGGCTGTGCGGCCCACTGCCCGGCAAGGTAGGCGGCGGCCTCCCGGAGGGCGCCTTTTACCGTGGCATCTTTTATCGATAACAATTACTCCACCTGCTTTAGTTTTTCCGCCTGGTCGGTAGTGATCAGGGCATCCACGATTTCATCCAGTTCTCCCTGCAGGACTTGCTCCAGCTTGTGCAGGGTGAGGCCAATCCGGTGGTCGGAAACCCTCCCCTGGGGGAAGTTATAGGTCCTGATGCGCTCACTGCGGTCACCGGTGCCAACCATGCTTTTCCGGGCTGTCGCCAGCTGGGCCTGCTGTTCTTCCTGGGCTTTGTCCAGCAGGCGCGCCCGCAGTACCCGCATGGCTTTATCCTTGTTCTTATGCTGTGATTTTTCGTCCTGGCAGGAAACCACCAGCCCGGTAGGCAGGTGGGTAATCCGTACCGCTGACTGGGTAGTGTTTACCGACTGGCCGCCGGGTCCGCTGGAACAGAAAACATCAATCCTTAAGTCGTTGGGGTTGATGTCGATGTCCACATCTTCCGCTTCCGGCAGCACAGCTACAGTAACAGCCGATGTATGGATACGGCCGGAAGATTCTGTCTCCGGCACCCGCTGGACCCGGTGCACGCCACTCTCAAATTTCAGCCGGCTGTATGCCCCCTGGCCTTCAATTAGAAAAATGACTTCTTTAAAACCGCCAATATCAGTATAATTGGAGCTTAAGAGTTCTGTCCGCCAGCCCCTGGTTTCGGCGTAACGGGAATACATGCGGAAAAGGTCGCCCGCGAACAGGGCGGCTTCCTCGCCCCCGGTGCCGGCCCTGATTTCCATGATGACGTTCTTGTCATCGTTGGGATCTTTGGGCAGCAGCAGGATTTTTAAACTCTGCTCCAACTCTTCTTCCCTTTCCGTCAGTTCGTCCAGTTCGGCTTCCACCATTTTGCGAAAATCGTCATCGAGCTTGTCGGCCAGCATTTCCCGGGCGTCGGTGATCCCCTGCCGGACCTTTTTATACTCCCTGAAGGCGGTAACTATTTCCGCCAGGCCGGCATGGGCCTTGGCATGTTTCTGCCATTCCGCCTGGTTGGCGATAACTTCGGGGTCGCTTAACAGGGCAGCCAGTTCTTCGTATTTGTCTTCCAAATGCTGCAGTTTATCCAACATTTTGATGTGTTCCTCCTACAGACAGCCGGCAGCCCGGAAGTCCTCTTTTTCATCATCCGGTAATACTGCGGCCAGCGCCCTGATGGCAACTTCCACCTGACCGTCATCCGGTTCACGGGTGGTCAGTTTTTGCAGCCATAAACCCGGCGCTATAATAATTTTCATGACAGGCGTACGGGCGTATTTACCCGACAGCTTGATGATTTCATAAGATATCCCCGCCACCACCGGCAAAAGGATGATTTTGGCGGCAATCCGGATCAAAAGCGGCGGTTTGCCAATAAAACTGAACAGAAAAATCATAATTACCATCACGATGAGCAAAAAACTGGTGCCGCACCGCGGATGGAGGGTGGAATACTTTTGCGCATTGGCCACCGTAAGCTCCTCCCCGGCTTCGTAGGCATGAATTACTTTGTGTTCGGCGCCGTGGTACTGAAAAACCCGCTGGATATCCTTCATCCTGGATATTATGAGCACATAAACCAGGAATATGCTGATGCGCACCAGACCCTCCAGAAAAGTAACCAGGACAGGGCTCTTAATGACATACAAAAGCCGGGCGATGGAGGCCGGGGTAACCACAAACAGCAGGATGCCCAGGCCCATAGCGACCGCTATAGTAAGGGCCAGCTCCCAGTTGCTGAGCTCCTCTTCTTCTCCGTCGGCTGCCTGGTTGGCCGAAAAGGTCAGGGCCCGGACGCCGATGATCAGGGACTCGAACAGCATCACCGTACCCCGCAGAAAGGGCCATTTCAGGAACGGAAACTTTTTTGTGACGGAATTGATCGGCTTTTCTTCCAGCACTATTTCATTATTAGCTTTACGTACAGCGATGGCCAGCTCTTCGGGCCCCCGCATCATGACGCCTTCGATTACCGCCTGGCCCCCGTACTGACATTCCCTGGCCAAAGTCAACAACTCCTTGTGTGTAAAAAGAGCAGAGCGCTTTGCTCTGCCATGCAATTTAAATATTGTATTTTTTCTTGAACTTTTCCACCCGGCCGCCGGTGTCTATCAGTCTCTGTTTCCCCGTAAAAAACGGGTGGCACTTGGAGCAGATTTCAACCTTCAGTTCCTTTTTAGTAGAACCGGTGGTAAAAGTCTCACCACAGGCGCAATGTACGGTAACCTCCTGGTAATTCGGATGAATCTCTTTTTTCACAACCTTCACCTCTTTCCGCAAAGAATCCGGAGTCAACATCAAATATTATAGCATAAGCGGATTTCTTTGGCAACATTTTTCCCTATTCCCTGTTACACTCCCGCACCGGATGGGTAAAGTTACCGATTCTAAGGTGTGGCAGCTCCTCTTTCAGGATATCGATGAATGTGGTAATACCCAGGATTTCGTCTTCTTCAACAGGCAGCACCCGCCAGAGGTAATCAGGGTCTATATTGAGATTACGGAACTGCACCATATCCACCTGGTAATGCTGAAAAAATTCGGTCCAGGCAGTCACTTCCGCCGCCCGGTCGGTAAGACCGGGCAAAGTGAGCAGGTTGACGGAAACATACAGTCCCGCGCTTTTAGCAGTTTCTATGGAGCTGAACACATCGTCAAGCCGGTACTGTGGGCGGTAGTAAGCGTTATAAATATGCTCCCGGGGGCTGATCATGCTGACTCGGACAGCATCCAGGCCGGCAGCCGCCATCTGCTTAATCCCGGCGGTATATCCGGCATTGGTGTTGATGTTCACGGTGCCCCGGTCAGTCTGGCCGCGCATTTCCCTGATGGCGGCAGCCACAGTATTCGCAGCCAGTGCGGGTTCCCCTTCGCAGCCCTGACCAAAGCTCACGATGGCGCCGTGCCCCGACTTAAGGTGCGCGGCTGCAATCTCTGTGATTTCTGCTGTTGTTGGCCGGAAATCAATCCTGTTCTGGGGCGCCGGACAGCATTCCGCCGGCTGCAGGGAAATACACCCGATACAATTGGCGTTACAGGCCGGAGAGACAGGGATCCCCCCTTCCCAGCGCCGGTAAAAAATGTTCTGGGCGGTAAAACAGGCGTAATCCAGGGCGCAGCGGGAGAGTTGTGCGATTATCCGGTTGCCCGGGAACTCTTCCTGTTTTTGCCGGACCAGGTCCGGTAACTCTTTTGTATTATAATGTTTGGGATGCCATTTTTCATTGTCATCGGTAGGCACTGCCGCCGTATAGATCCGGCCGTTCCGGAACCCCACCGCCGCATACCCCAGAAGAGGCAGGGGGGAGGAGTTCTCCCCGGGCGGACAGTAAAAGGCCGGCAGCAGGGTCCGGGTGTAGCCCTGGGGCAGCAGGGCCCCTACTGCAAAAGCAGGTGTGGCTTGAGCCGTTTCCCGCAGCGGGGTCAGTTTGCCCGGTTTCCCGGCGGTGGAGCCGGCTGCCATACCAACCGGCGACCGGCCCGGCAGCAGGGTCAGGGAGGCCCCCTCGGGCAGAGGGATAATTTCATTGTCCAGCGGCTCGGTATAACGGTCGCCGGTGCGGCCGACCAGTTTTAAGGCGGGGTGGTCGTAAAGCCGGCCCCGTTCATCGGCGTACATCATTTTAAACATAACAAGGTCACCTTTGTCATAATGTTGACGGTCAAAATGTTGACAGTCATAATGTTGACAGTCATAATGTTGAACGGCCGTAATGCCGGCGGTCATTTATCCGACCTAATTATACTTTATTGCCGGAGACAGTGCAACCGCGGGCTAAGTGCGGAGAAGTCAGCCCATAATATATTGTTTTTTAACCCCTTTTCAATACTACTGTTTCATTAGCTCAGCATAAGTAACCGGGCCGGTAAGAGCACATGCCGTTAAAAGCCGGTTGAACAGTTGTCCCCACTCCCGGCGGCGGCAATAACGGTAGCAGAACTCATCAAGGTATGCCTGTAAGTGCTTTACGCTCAGTTTATGATAGGTTTCTGCCAGGAATGCTTCAGCTTTGCTCACGGCCATACGGATCCGGTTTAGAAAACGGCGCTGGTCAATTTCCATAAAACATTTTTGCTGATACCAGGGCAGCTGTCCCGCATACCTATCATATGCCTGAACAGAAACCCGGGGAATAACGGAACCTTCATTAATTACCCGTTGGACAAATTCCCCCGTTGCGGAGTGTTCATGCTCCCGGACCACTCTCATCTTGATGTGCCGCAGATATCCTGTTGTGCCCAATGCTACGCCGACAATGACAGGGACCTTGCCGTTTTCGTGCCCGTCATTTTCGTGCCCGCCATTTTTGTTGCCACCTTTATCCCCGGTTAATGGAATGTCAAGCAGCACATTGTCCATTTCCACCAGGTCACAGAGGAGGTATCGGGCATCCCGTTCACCCATGGCCTTCCTGATCTTGTGCAGCATCGCCCAGGCTTTGGGATACCTGATCCCCAGCTTATCTGCCAGGGCTGACGCGGAACAGCCACCTTTATCCCGGGTCATCAGATAGATAGCCCAAAACCAGATGCGCAAAGGGGTACGGGTCTTATGGAGCACCGTCCCCGCGGTCACCGACGCCTGATACCGGCACTCAGGATTGGCGCACTGGTACAAGTGCCTGCCTTTAATGGCATAGTACTGGGGGTGGTTGCATCTGGGGCACAGGAACCCGTCCGGCCAGCGCAGGCGGAATAAATATTCCGCACACTCCTTTTCTGTAGCGAATTTCCTTTGAAACTGCGGCAACGACATTTTCTTATTTACAGGTTGTTTGTTCTTGGCTAATGAATCCCTTAGCAGTGCTGCCTTTTTCCGGATGGCCAGGATCTTGTGCAGTGCCGTCTCTTTTTCCAAGAGTAACTCTTTTTGCCATGCCATAACTTCCAGCAGGGCCGGTTTAATTTTTAAGGACATAATAAAACCCCTCCGCTACAAACGTATGTTCGTAAACTTATTATACCACACATGCGTTCGCATTGAAAGGGTTTGCTGAGCAAATCGGATAGTTATTTTAAAAAGCATATAAATTGAAATATATATATGCCACGAAGCAAGATTACCGGGACTTGCAATCCTTCCGGGGCAATACCAGACTTGTTAATCCTTCCCTTCCGGGGCAAATACCAGACTTGTTAATCCTTCCGGGGTAAATACCTGGCCGGATTTAGCGGCGTCCCGCGATAGAGCATTTCAAAATGCAAGTGCGGACCCGTGGAGCGCCCGGTGTTACCTACCCGGGCAACTTCCTGGCCTTCTTCCACCACTTCCCCGCTCGCAACCGTTACTTCCGAGGCATGGGCGTATAAAGTACGCAGACCCCTGCCATGGTCAATAATTACAGCGTTGCCGTAGGTGCCCCGTTCGCCGGCAAACACTACGCGCCCGCTCTTTACCGCCCTGACCGGCGTGCCCTCTTCTGCTGCAATATCAATACCTTCATGCTGGCGGCCATCCCGCGGGCCGAACACAGAGCTCACCACACCAAAAGTCGGCCAGAACGGCAGCAGCCAGTTATGCCTGGCAGGCGCAATTCGCGCATAAGCATGCCCGGCGTTCACCGGGACGAGGATTTCATCCCCGGCCAGTAAGGTATCCGGATTATCAAGGTCGTTTTCACTGATAATATCATTGACATCTGTGTTGTAAAGCCCGGCAATTGCCCACAGGGTTTCGCCAGGCGCTACCACGTGCGGTACTACATTTCCCTTAGGTATCAATATCTCCTGTCCCGCCAGCAGCAGGGTGTCTTCCGGCAGGTCATTGGCTGCGGCCAAAAGGCCCGGGTCCAGCCCGATTTCCCGGGCCA
>JBMOPI010000150.1:0-6299 GCA_049324975.1 Bacillota bacterium | reverse complement strand
GCCTATTTGGCATGCCTGGATTTAGATTAAGTCTCTGTTTAATAAAAATTTGTGCTTAAAAACTGACGATATTGGCTCTTTTAGTCAAAAATCCTCATTTTGTTTCATGGCTTTTCCGAGAGTCTTCTAAAATAAAAGCACAACAAAAGACACTCCGAACAAGAGTGCCTTTGAAAACGAAAGATATCACTCCCGCCCTGCCATCCTACTGTTTTACAATGTCTTACCTACCGGGCCTACCGCGCTGCCATTTATTGCCAGCTGCTTCCATTTAATTACGTTGCTTTGTCTTAACTTTACCATATTCCGGGCCGGAATTCAACCCCGGAATTCTTCCCCGTAGTATGCCCGGCGGTAGATTTCCCGCAGTTCCGAGATAAGCGGCATGCGCGGGTTAGTCGAAATCGTCTGGTCTTCAAAAGCCTTTTCCGCAAGCAGCGGCACCTTTTCCATGAACTCCTTTTCGTCCACGGCGCAAAGGGCAATAGTATCAGGCATATCCAGTTCAGTCATGAGGTTTTTTACCGCCGTCACCAGGCTTTCCACCCCCTCCTCCGGGGTGGCCGCCGGAAGCCCTAAATAACGGGCTATGTTCTGATATTTAAGGTGGGCCCGGTAATATTCATATTTCGGCCAGGACGTAAATTTTGCCGGGACCTGGCTGTTATATTTGATCACATAAGGCAGCAGCACCGCATTGGCCCGGCCGTGAGAAATATGGAATTCGCCGCCCAGCTTATGGGCCAGGGCATGATTAACCCCTAGAAAGGCGTTGGTAAATGCCATCCCCGCAATAGTGGAGGCATTGTGCATCCTCTCCCGGGCTTCCCGGTCTGTCCCGTTGTGGTAAGCGACAGGCAGATAGCGGAAGACCAGTTCGATGGCCTTCAAGGCCAGGGCGTCGGTGTAGTCGGACGCCATCACCGAAACATAGGCTTCCAGGGCATGGGTCAGTACATCCATCCCGGTATCGGCTGTGACTGACGGCGGGACCGTCAGCACAAAATCAAAGTCCACGATGGCCACATCCGGTGTCAGCTCATAATCAGCCAGGGGGTATTTGATATCCCGGTCCCGGTCAGTGATTACGGCAAAAGCGGTAACCTCCGACCCTGTGCCGCTGGTGGTGGGGATGGCCACCAACCGGGCTTTGCGGCCCAGTTTGGGATATTTGTATGTCCGTTTCCGGATGTCCAGGAACTTAAGTTTAAGGAATTCGAATTCCAGTTCCGGGTACTCGTAAAAAAGCCACATGCCTTTGGCAGCGTCAATGGCCGAACCGCCGCCCAGGGCGATGACAGTGTCGGGCTTAAAGCTCCTCATCTTCTCACAGCCCCGCATCACCGTTTCCACCGACGGGTCCGGCTCCACGTCCCGGAATACGTCTACCGTTACATGATTCCCCCTTTTGCGCAGGTGATAGAGGACCTTGTCCACATAACCCATCTCCTCCATCACCGGGTCTGTCACGATTATAGCCCGTTCTATATTAGGCATTTTGCTCAGGTATCCGACGGCGCCTGATTCAAAATAAATCCGCTCCGGCACCCGGAACCACTGCATCTTCACCCGGCGCCCGGCCACCCTCTTAACGTTGATCAGATTGGTAGCGGAAACGTTGGAAGTGGTAGAGTTATGGCCATAAGAACCACAACCCAGGGTAAGGGACGGGATGTTGGTATTGTAAAGCTCCCCGATAGCGCCATGGGTTGAAGGCGCGTTAACGATGACGCGGCCCACCGGCATGCGCTTGGAAAATTCCCCGATGACCTGCCTGTCCTCGGAATGGATTACCGCCGAATGGCCCATGCCGCCAAAGTGGATCATTTCCTCACAGCGTTTAAGCCCCTCCCGGTGGCCGTCAACGATATACATGGCCAGGATGGGACTAAGCTTTTCCCGGGACAGGGGGTAGTCCGGCCCTACCCCGCCCTGTCCGGCGATAAGGACCTTGGCCCCGGGCGGGACTGTAATGCCGGCATATTTGCCTATTTCGACGGCCGACCGCCCCACCACGTCCGGGTTTAACGAACACGTTTCCCCGCAGGTGGCCAGGGCTTCAACTTTTTTTGTCTCCTCCGGGTTCAGGAAATAGCAGCCGTATTCCTTAAGCAGGGCGATGACTTCGTCAGCCACTTCCCGGTCGATGACCACAGCCTGTTCGGAGGCGCAGATCATCCCGTTGTCAAAGGTTTTGCTCATGATCAGGTCGGTGACTGCTCTCCTTAGATTGGCGGTTTTCTCGATATAGCAGGGCACGTTGCCCGGCCCTACGCCCAGGGCCGGTTTGCCGGTGCTGTAAGCCGACTCCACCATGGCCGAACCGCCTGTAGCCAAGATCAGGGCCACCCCGGGGTGGTTCATCAGGTAGCGGGTAGCCTCGATGGACGGCCGCTCTATCCAGCTGATGCAGTTTTCCGGCGCCCCCGCCCGCACGGCGGCTTCGAGCATAATTTTTGCAGCCGCGGCGCTGCATTTCCGGGCCCCCGGATGGAAACTGAGAATCACCGGATTACGGGTTTTCATACAGATGATGGACTTAAACATGGTGGTGGAAGTCGGATTGGTTACCGGTGTTACCCCGGCGATAACCCCTACCGGTTCAGCCACTTCCATGTAGTCCTCTTCCTCGTTCTCATGGATGATGCCAACGGTCTTGTGGTACTTAATGCTATGGTAGACAGACTCGGTGGCAAACATGTTCTTGGTCACTTTATCTTCATATACTCCCCGGCCTGTTTCCTCCACGGCCATCTTGGCCAGTTCCATGTGCCGGTCCAGGCCGGCTAAGGCCATGGCCCGGATAATCTCATCCACCTGCTCCTGGCTGTAGTGCAAAAATTCCTCTTGCGCCCGCTGCGCTTTTTGCACCAGACCGTCCACGGCAGCTTTAAAATCCTCCCGCACCTGCCGGGATTGATCGTGAGTTTCCATATTTATAACCTCCGGGATTTTATTTGCATTCGTGTATAGAGTTTCCCCGGAGGCACGTTGTTATCCAAAATTAAGAAACCGGTGTTCGATAAAAAAACAAATATATCCCCGCTATCATCAGTCCAAGGCCGGCTATTTTCGCTAAACTTACCGGTATCTCCCGTATCCCGAAGAGCCCGAAATGGTCCGCCACCATAGCGAAGGCCAGCTGACTGACAATAATGATGCTCGAAGCAATGGCCACCCCTGTCCTGGGAATTAAAAAAGTGCTGCCCATGACCACAACAACTCCCAGGATACCGCCCAGATAAGCAAACCAGTCCGCTTCCCGGAGCACCCCGAAATGCTGGCGGCTGAAAAACAGGTATACCGGCAGTATGGTCAGGAACGCCACCAGGTTCACCACCAGGGTCGTCAGGGGCAGGCTGGCCACCTTGTTCAGGTTGCTGTTGATGATGGCCTGCAGGCCCCCGGCAATGCCCACGGTAATGGCAATAAGTATGTAATAATAAACAGACATGCTAACCTCCTTGCAGCGTCTCGCACTGCGATGTCTTTTTTAGTTAACTTCCGGTGCCGCGGTAGACGCGGATCCCCCGGTTCCAGACAAGGTAAGCCACGGTGAAGAACAGCACCCCGATAACAGGGGTCAGGGCGGCATAAGGCCAGTACTCCCACCGGTGAAGCAGCATCGTTGCCGGATAAAAGCCGACAAAAGCGAAAGGCAGGATCCAGGTCAGGATCAGCCTGATTATGCCGCGATAGATGGTTGTCGGGTAACGACCGTAATGGGACAGGTTGTACACCATAGGCATGAGCCCCATGTTCCCTTCAGCCCAGAACCCCAGGCTGGCCAGCAATGTATAAACCCCGCCATAGATGAGCACCGCTCCGGTTATCAGCGCCAGCGCCAGGGGCAGGTCCCACCAGTTGAACACAAGACCGAGTTTGCCGGCGCTGTAGCCCATGATCGCCACCCCCGGGATAACCCCCAGCATAAGTTCCAGGTTCATAGTCTCCACCACCACCTGGAACCATGTATCCAGCGGCCTGGTCAGAACCCGGTCCAGTTCGCCCTGCAGCACATACTTCTCGGCAACGTCAAAAAGGTGATTGAACAACCCGCTGTAAAAAGCAAAAGGCACCAGGAAAAAGCCGTAGATGAAAAGGATCTCTTCCCGGTTCCAGCCTTTTATAGCCGGCACTTTGGTAAACACCACCAGGATAAATATCAGGTTGACCGCCTGTTGGAGGAACTCCGAAAACACGTAGACAAAAAAATCGGACCGGTAAGCCATCTTTGTTTTCATATACTGGGCCGCATAAAGGAAAAATATCACCCCGTAACGACCCATCCTGCTGATTATATTATACTCTCCGGACACCTGTTTACCCCCCTTGGACCACCACATGCCGCACCGCAAACCGCCAGAACAAAGCAGAGGTAATATATAAAACAACCAACCAGAAAACCTGAGTTAAAAGCACCTGCACCGCCGCCCCACCCTGGATTTTACCCAGGTAAACCAGGTTCGGGAGGTAACTGACGGCCTGGAAAGGCAGCAGCTTAATCACCTGCTGGGCCCAATCGGGGTAAAAACTGATAGGCAGCAAAAGGCCGGAAAACAGGTCCATCACCACCCGTTTAGCCCGGTAGATGCCGCTGACGCTCTGGGTAAAAAAAGCAAACATACCTGCAATCATACTTATTTGGGCATTGATGAAAAAACTGAGCACCGCCGCCGCAGCAAAAACCAGGGCGCTTACCGGGCCGGGGGGCAGGCCGAAGGGATGAATCATGTACATCAAAACACCACCCGGCACAGCAAAGAAAATAACCCGGAAAATTGCCTCGCCGAAAGCCCGGGCAAACTTGACCAGCTGGTAATTATAAGGCCTGATCAGTTCCATGGCAATCTTTCCCTGCCGGATTTCATTGGCGATGTGCCGGTCCAGGTTGCTGAAATAAAAAGACCGGACCACCCAGGCGATGATGACATAGGTCAGCATCTGTTCTTTATTCAGCCCGCCCAGCACCCGGCGGCCGGTATAAACTGCATCCCACAGAAAAAAATAGGCGCCGATCTGGATGGCATAGTTAAAAATACCGGTAAAATACGACGAACGGTAGGCAAGGTTATTGATAAACTCCATCCTGATTAATTCCAGGTAGAGCATGAAATTATCCAACAGCCTTGTCCGGGATGCCGCCGGCAGCCCGCCGCTATGCGCCATGGCAGCTCACCTCGCTTATCCCCGGCCGGCCCCCGTTTAGCGGCTGTTGTCCTTCATAAATACGCCGGATAATCTCTTCAAGGTTGTCATGCCCCCATTGGGTATAAAGGTTATCCACCGCATCGTCAAACAGCATGCGCCCCCGGTCAATAATGGCCACCCGCGGACACAGGGCCTCAATGTCACCCAGGTCGTGAGTGGTCAGTATTACGGTCGTCCGGAATTCCCGGTTAATATTCTTCAGGAAATCCCTGATTTTTGCCTTGGCCAGTACATCCAAACCGATGGTGGGTTCATCCAGGAACAGGATGCTGGGGTTGTGCAGGAGGGCCGCGGCCAGCTCACAGCGCATTTTCTGGCCGAGGCTGAGCTTGCGCACCGGCAGGTTTAGAAAATCGGCCAGCCCCATGATGTCATTGAACATGTCCAGCCGGGCCCGGAAATCCTGTTCAGAGATATGGTAGACCCGCCGCAGCAGCCGGTATGATTCAATGACGGCGATATCCCACCAGAGCTGGCTGCGCTGGCCGAAAACCACGCCGATATGGTGGGTGTACCGCTCCCGTTCCTTATGCGGTACATAACCGAGCACCCTGATTTCTCCCGCGGTGGGCACCAGGATCCCGGTAAGCATTTTGATGGTGGTGGACTTGCCGGCCCCGTTGGCGCCGATGTAGCCGACCATTTCCCCTTCTTCGACACAAAAATCAATCCCGTCCACCGCCCTGAGAGTGCGGTATTCCCTGTGAAAAAGGTCCAGGAATGCCCCCCCGACGCCTTCCCGGCGCCGGAAGATTTTAAATTCCCTGGTCAGACCTCTTGCTTCAATGACTGGCATTTCCCTGTACCTCCGTAAATAACAACATCATATTTTATTTCCCGGTCAGGCAGGGAAATTCCTTCCCGTACTGTAAAGAGTTCAAGTTATTCATGTAAGTAAAGTCTAATGGTTTAAAAACGCTATTCTCTACTCCGCATCGACTTGTGCTAAAGGGTTGCCTCAGTGAACCTCCCCCGCCTACGCATACGCTAAGAGGCGGGAGCTTCAGGGAACATATCTTTAAATCGGCCAGATTGAAGCTCGTTTGAGCCCCCTCATGCACTAGACATGCCCGCCGACTCGTTGACGC
>JBMOPI010000149.1:0-6370 GCA_049324975.1 Bacillota bacterium | reverse complement strand
CATTGCCGAAAAACGGCTCCTGACGGAAGTATAACTTGGTTTTTTAGCAACATAATCGGCCGGTTTATCGGTACTGGTGATTTCCTGCTCCGCGGCGAATGCCTGCGGAATAGCCGTTACATTGGCGGTGGAAACGATAAAGGTAACTAAGACCAATACTGCGATGAACTTTTTAAATACCCCTCGTCCTCTTTTTTTCCGGCAGGACTGTAAGAATCCTCCCAACGCTTGTGAAAATCTCATTTTTTGTGACCCTCCTTAATTTTAAAAATAAAAAAACACCTACCCGGCTCCAGGATAGGTGCATGTTACAAAGTTGCTCAAACTTCATCCTTCGGCAACCCGGCTGTCATAGCGTTTCCGCTTTAGACCCGCGGCTTTGCGCCCCCGCCTTTCGGCGAGTTTGCTATTATCGGGACAAATTTTTATGTTTTTGCCATATAATTCTACATTAATCTACTTTTTCCTCCCAAGTAAATTATTTTATTTTTCAACATTTTTCTCCATGTTTCGACAATAGTTGACCGCCTGCATGGTCCGGTCCTTGCGTTTCTTATCGAAGAGCAGGCCCATCGCCAGGAAGATGCTGCCGCCCTGTTATATTTACATGTAATTTTTTCTTGACCTCTATGTGTGATTTACGTTATAATGTTATTAACATATATATGTATTACGCATTTGCTCTTACATGAAAAGAGGTGATACCTGTGTCCAAATGCAAATACGGCCGGCATGCCCCCGCCTTCGTGCTGCTGTTCCTGGCCCGGGAGCCTTTGTACGGTTCCAACCTGCTCAGCAAAATGCAGGAACAGATGCCTTACAGCAAACTGGACAGCGCCGCCGTCTACCGGGCGCTGCAGGAGCTGGAAAAGGCCGGGGCGGTAGAACCCTACTGGGATACCTCCGAACCGGGGCCGGCGAAGAAATGGTACAAAATTACCGGGGCGGGTTTTGACAAACTGGCCGAGTATAAAGCGGACATTGAAATGCGCAAAAAAAACCTGGAGTTCTTCCTCAGTACTTACGAAGGACTGCCAAAGCAAAAATAAGGTGGTGTGACAGATGAGCGGTGTCATATTGTATGCAATCGCCATTACTCTATTGATTATTTCCTTTGCCGGGGACCGCAAAAAAACCAAAATGGCCCTCATGAAAGCCTGGAAGTCCTTTGCCAACCTGCTGCCCCAGGTCATCGGCATCATGGTTTTTGTCGGCATTTCCCTGGCCGTGTTAAGCCCGGCGTCTATCTCCAAACTCATCGGCGCCGAATCAGGCCTTTTGGGCATAACCATTGCGGCCGTTGCCGGTTCTTTTACCCTGATCCCCGGTTTTGTCGCTTTCCCCCTGGCGGCGGCCCTGCTCAAAGGCGGCGCCGGCTACCCCCAGATTGCCGCGCTGGTTTCCACCCTGATGGGTGTGGGGATCATTACCCTGCCGGCCGAGATCAAATACTTCAGCAAATCCACAGCCATCCTGCGGAACGGTCTGGCCTTCGTGGTAGCCATGATTTTCACTCTGGTAATAGGTCAGGTGATGTGACATGAAATTAATTAAGACATATGCCTTCCCGATGGTTTTGATCCTGGTCATGGCCGGGTTGTATTTGGTAAATGCGCCCACCGGCGGCAAGGCGCTGCAGATAACCTGGGCCAATACCAGGGAAATGCTCACCTTCCTCCCGCCCATTTTTATCCTGGTAGGACTCCTGGACGTCTGGGTGCCGAAGGAAACGATGATCCGATTCATGGGCCATGGCTCCGGCCTTAAGGGCATCCTCATCGCCTTTATCCTGGGCTCGGCCGCCGCCGGCCCCCTCTACGCCGCCTTCCCCATCGCCGCCCTGCTGCTGAAAAAAGGCGCCCGGCTGGCTTATGTGCTGTTTTTCCTGGGCGCCTGGTCCAGCACCAAGCTGCCCCTGGTGATATACGAAACAGCTTCGCTGGGGTTAAAGTTCACGGTGGTCCATATTTCCATCAGCATCGTGGGCTTCTTACTGGCGGCTTTTCTGATAGAAAAAATCACGTCAAAAGAGTCGACGGCCTTAATCTACGAAAAAGCCGAATCCCTGTAGTAAAATCAATCCCCCCTTTCCGGGGCAACCCGGAAAGGGGGCTTTTTTTACCGGCATGGCTGTTGGAACTAAAATTAAGTTTTGTGCGTCTTAACAATTGAAATAAAGGGGAGGTATGCCAAATGAACAGGTTCGCCGTGCCATTTTTCTCCGCAGCCGTGATCATCATTTTCCTGGTTGCATCAGCCATGGTTACCCCAAGCGCCCCGCCGCCGACAGCCAAGGCCGAATCCCTGCCCACAGTTGGCTCATATGAAAACCTGAAGAAACTGCTGGCCAGGAACCAGGATTTCAGGTCCGGCATGGACAGAGGAAAGTCTAAAGGATTTGCAATAGCAGATTTTTCAATTGCCTCAACCCCGGAATCAGTGGCGAAATCCCCGGTTCGGGAAACAAAAGCGATGGATGCCGGTGCGGCTTACTCCGAAACCAACGTCCAGGTCCGGGGAGTGGATGAGGCCGACGTGGTCAAAACCGACGGGAAATACATCTACCAGGTCAACAACCGGCGGATCATCGTGGCCAGTGCCTACCCCGCCGATGAGATGCGGGTTGTCAGCAGCCTGAATTTTGCCGATGAAAATTTCACGCCTTTAGAACTTTACATTGATGAAAAACACCTGGTAGTCATCGGCCAAACCTTCCGCAGCATCCCTGCACCGGAACCGGCGCCCCAGGGTTCCGGTGCACAGGAGCCGGCGTCACGGGGGACCGCCGAGGGTTCCGGCCCGGCCGGGACCCTCGACCGCGCACAGATCGAAATCTATCCTCCTGTCCAACATGAAAACATAGTTAAAACTATCATCTACGACATCAGTGACCGGGCGGACATCAAGAGGCTGCGGGAAACCGAACTCTCCGGCCGCTACGTATCCTCCCGGAAAATCGGCTCCGCCCTCTACCTGGCAGCCAATAAAAATGTCGATTATTACCGGATCATGGAAGGCAAAGCGGAACCCCCTACCCCTTTCTACCAAGACACTGCCGGCAAAGGCAAACCGACCAGGATAGGCTACCCGGATATCAGGTATTTCCCGGATTCTGTGGAACCCAACTACCTGATGGTGGCCGGCTTAAACCTTGACCGCCCGGATAAGCAGATGCAGGTGGCCGCCTACCTGGGCGCCGGGCAAAACATATATGCCTCACCGAATAACTTGTATGTGGCGGTATCCCAATATCCGAATGCCGCTACCGGGATATATAAATTTGCCCTGGAACAGGGCCAAACAGAGTACAAGGGCAAAGGCGAAGTGCCCGGCGCTATCTTAAACCAGTTTTCCATGGATGAGTATAAAGGCTACTTCCGCATCGCTACTACCATGGGTGAAGTTTGGCGCAGGGGTGAAAACACTTCCAAAAACAACCTTTACGTCCTTGACCAGGCCCTGAAGGTTGCCGGCCGGATAGAAGACATCGCCCCCGGTGAGCGGATTTATTCCGTGCGGTTTATGGGCGACCGGGCATACATGGTCACCTTTAAGAAGGTGGACCCGCTCTTTGTGATTGACCTGAAGGACCCCAAAGCCCCGAAAATCCTGGGCGCCCTGAAGATCCCCGGCTACAGCGACTACCTCCATCCCTATGACGAAAACCACATCATCGGCTTCGGCAAAGATACTGTAGAAAAGGGGTCTATGGCTTATTACCAGGGCATGAAGCTCGCTGTCTTCGATGTCAGCGATGTGGCCCACCCCAAAGAAAAGTTTAAGGAGATTATCGGCGGCCGGGGTACCGAGTCGGAGCTGCTGCACAACCATAAGGCCCTGTTGTTTGACAGGGAGAAAAACCTGCTGGCCTTCCCCGTCACCGTAATGGAAACGGAAAAAGTCCCGGGCAGGGATGAGATCCCTTACGGCGCCTTTACCTTCCAGGGCGCTTACGTATACAATATCGACCTGATTGACGGGTTTAAACTGAAAGGGAAAATCACCCACCTCACCCCCGAAGAATACTCCAAAGCCGGGCAGGGCTGGTATGAAAGCAGCAGGAATATAAACCGGGTCCTATATATCGGCGACACCCTTTACACCCTGTCCGGAGGGATGATCAAAGCCAACGACTTAAACAGCCTGAAAGAAAAAAACAGCCTGTCCATTACTGATTGAAATATTTCATCAGAGGCGGCACCACCTGTTTCTTGCGGGACAGCACCCCCGGCAGATAAACCTGTTGGTCTGTCACCTGCCCGTTAAATGCTTTCCCTATCAAATCCTGGTTAGGTCCGGCGATGAGCAGGCTGGTGGCCTCAGCCAAAAGATCGGTGGCCATCAGCAGGACATAATCAAGGGTGGACTGCCGGCGGACCGACTCCATCTCCACCAGCAGTTCCTGCTTCATGGCTGTAATCTCATCGAGCCCCATGGTGCTGACCTGTCCTATCCCCATCTGCAGTTCCCCGACCGCGAATTTCTTGAAGTCCGTATTCAGTATGTCATGGGGGGTCCGCCCGCTTAAGGACGACGCCTCTTTAAACATCGCCACGCCAAAACCGACCGGATCAATGCCGGCGATATCGCCTAACCGCCCGGCCATGTCCCGGTCTGCCGGGGTACAGGTAGGGGATTTAAAGATAACTGTATCAGAAAGGATGCCGGCGCAGAGGATACCGGCTATTTCCCGGCTGAGGGCGATCCCATGCTCAAAGTAGGCCCTGGCAATCAAGGTGCAGGTAGAACCCACCGGCTCGTTCCTGAAAAGGATGGGCTCGCCGGTCTGGATCCCCCCAACCCGGTGATGGTCAACCACCTCGATAATCCGGGCCTCTTCCGTGCCTTCCACAGCCTGGCTCAATTCATTGTGGTCCACCAGGATGACTTTTTTCCGGCTGAAACCAAGCAGATGGTAGCGGGATATCTCCCCCACCACCCGGTTCTGTTCATCAACCACCGGATAGTTGCGGAAACGGGTTTCGAGCATGGTCTTCCTTACATCATCCAGCAAATCATCTTCATTAAATACCAGAATGTCCCCGGTCAGCATAATGCTGCCTACCGGCACGCTCGTCAAGATCATCCGGGAGGCCGTAAAAATGTCCATCGGTACCTGGATAACGGTAATCCCCCTGGCTATAACTTCAGCCCTCACGTCCGGATGCAACTCCGCCCCGCCGGCCAGGATCAGGCAGGACGCTCCTGTTTCGAGGGCTGCCAGCTGTTCCTCATCCTCATCCACCAGTACAAAGCAGCCGTCGGTGGCATGCTGTTCCATCAGTTTTGACTGCATGGCGCCGATAACAACCCGGCCTTTGAGTTCCGTACCCGGGCTGCCGTTGAGCAGGGTACCGGACAAGGTCTTCCTTATGTTTTCAGCCGTCACCTGCATCTCACCCGGGTTCTGTTCCCCCAGGTCGGCCAGGTATTTGTCCGCCAGGTCCCCTGCCGTAACCAATCCCAGCAGGTGATTGCCCCTGTCAACCACCGGCAGGGTCTTTACCTGCCGGGAGCGCATCAGCATCCAGGCTTCCAGCAGGGGCATTTCCGGGTTTACGGTTACATTCTCCCCGGTTAACAGGTCTTTGACCCGGGTCTTTAAATCAGGCAGCAGCTCCGGTTCCGCGACTTTAAAATAATCCAGCACATACCGGGTCTCCCGGTTGACGTCCCCGGCCCGGAAGGGCACAGCCTCAATACCAAGCTCGTTTTTCAGGTGCGCGTATGCTATGGCGGAACAGATGGAATCGGTGTCCGGATTCTTATGCCCGACGATATAAACAGGCCTGGTCATTAAATTACCTCCAAATCCTGTGCGAAATATAACTGCATACTATTTTAACATAAATAAAATCCCATTAACACACCTGTTAATGGGATTTATCTTCTAAGCAGCTATTATCCTCATCCGCGTTCCTGAACATACCCAATACCTTACTCAGCCGGTTCCTGGTCCCGACTACCACCACTATGTCATTGGCGTCAAGCCGCGTGTCCCCGTGGGGGTTGGCCAGCACTTCGCCGTTCCGGCGGATGGCCAGGGCGGCGACGCCGTGTTTTTTCCTGAGCTCAATTTCCGCCAGCGTGCTGCCGGCGGCGGGAGAGTTCTCATCGACCCGGACAGAGCAGACTTCAATGTCGGGGACATGGAGCCTCAGGTCGGAAAAGGCCGGCGGCCGCCTGGTAAAGCTGCGGAACATCTCGTAGCCGTCGGAACGTACTTCGGAGATAAACTTCTCAATCTCATCTCTGGGGATGAGATACTTGTTCAGGACCCGGGTAAAAATCTCCACGGAAGTCTCGAACTCTTCCGGGATGACTTCATTAGCCCCCAGATCGTACAGGGGCTCAAGTTCCTGGATATAGC
>JBMOPI010000148.1:0-6385 GCA_049324975.1 Bacillota bacterium | reverse complement strand
TACTGGAAGAAATTAATGCGGATAAGTACGATGTAATTATCCTGAATTACGCCAATCCGGATATGGTCGGCCACACCGGGGTGATGGAAGCGGCAGTAAAGGCGGTAACCGCGATTGATGAGTGCCTGGGCCGAGTGGTAGATGCCGTATTGGCCAAAGGTGGCCGGGTTCTGGTCACGGCAGACCACGGCAATGCGGAGCAGATGGTGGACCCGGACGACGGCCAGCCGTATACGGCCCATACCACTAACCCGGTGCCGTTCATGTATATTGATAAAGCAAACCAAACTGCCTCTATGGAGGCGGGGCGGCTGGAGGACATCGCCCCGACCATGCTAAGCCTGTTGGGCATTGACCAACCCGCGGAGATGACGGGAAGGAATTTAATCAGATAAAAGGAGGTTTTAAAAATGACTATTATTGCTGACGTTTATGCGAGAGAAATCCTGGACTCCCGGGGTAACCCCACTGTGGAAGTTGAAGTGGTCCTGGAAGACGGGTCTGTCGGGCGGGCTGCCGTGCCGTCGGGAGCATCCACCGGGGCCTACGAGGCCGTTGAACTGCGGGACGGTGAGAAAGGCCGCTACCTGGGCAAAGGTGTGCTGCAGGCGGTGGAAAACGTCAATTCTGTCATTGCGCCGGAAATTATCGGCTTCGACGGGATCGACCAGGTGGGTATCGATAACCTGATGATCGAGATGGACGGCACACCCAATAAAGGTAAGCTGGGCGCCAACGCCATCCTGGGGGTCTCCATGGCCGTAGCCAAGGCGGTGGCTAACTCGCTGGGCCTGCCGCTGTATAAATATCTGGGCGGCTTTAACGCCAAAGAACTGCCGGTGCCGATGATGAATATCTTAAACGGCGGCAAGCATGCCGACAACAACGTGGATATCCAGGAGTTTATGGTCATGCCGGTGGGCGCCGGGTCTTTTGCCGAGGCCCTGCGCATCGGTGCTGAAATCTTCCACAACCTGAAATCCGTTCTCAAGGGTAAAGGTTTAAATACCGCTGTCGGTGACGAAGGCGGCTTTGCACCGAACCTTGGTTCTAACGAAGAGGCGCTGGCCGTCATCGTGGAGGCTATCACCAAGGCCGGCTATAAACCCGGCGAAGATGTAGTGCTGGCCCTGGACGTTGCTGCCACCGAGCTTTACAAAGACGGCAAATACGTGCTGGAAGGCGAAGGCAAGACCAAAACGGCGGAAGAAATGATTGCTTTTTACGAAGGACTGACCAAAAAATATCCTATTGTATCCATTGAGGACGGCCTGTCCGAGGACGACTGGGAGGGCTGGAAAAAGCTTACCGCCGCTCTCGGCAGCAAAGTACAGCTGGTCGGGGACGACCTGTTCGTTACCAACACCGACCGCTTGAAGCAGGGCATCGATTCCGGTACGGCCAATTCCATCCTTGTCAAGGTTAATCAAATCGGTACTTTGACCGAAACCTTTGATGCCATTGAAATGGCCAAACGGGCCGGCTACACCGCCGTCATCTCCCATCGTTCCGGGGAAACCGAGGACGCTACCATCGCTGATATAGCTGTGGCCACCAATGCCGGCCAGATTAAGACCGGCGCGCCTTCCCGGACCGACCGGGTGGCCAAGTACAACCAGCTGCTGCGCATCGAGGAAGAGCTGGATGATATTGCAACTTACAAAGGGATTAAAACCTTTTATAACCTGCACCATAGGAAAGTATAATCGCCTGCGGTATAAAAAAGGCTAACTCGGCGCTTCGCGCCAGCGAAGCCTTTTTAAAATAAATAGGCATATTACGGGGCAGCCGGTTATAGTGTAATAGGGGACGTGCAAGTGTGTGCGGAAGACCGCGGAAGTTGTTTGAATCTTCGTGATTTTTGATTGTAATTTTGTCCACACTATGCTATAATTGAGCATCATGGGTTATCCTGGTTACAGGGGGTGATGGAACTTATAATATGGTTCTGGTCTATAACCAGGAACCTTTATGATACCAGGGGATACATAGAGAGAACCGTCCCCGCCAAAAAATTTTATTAGGAAGAGGAGAGTGAGAGTTTCCAATGGATTTGAGTAACCCCACTATTGCTCTGGCATGGCTGTCCTTTGGCGCAGGTATTATTTCTTTAATTGTGGCCTTCCTGTTCCTCGGCAGCGTGCTGAAAGAAGACATGGGTACCCCGCGGATGAAAGAACTGTCCGATGCTATTTTTGAGGGTGCCATGGCCTTCCTGAACCGCCAGTACAAATCTCTGGCTCCTATCGTAATCGTTATTTTTATTGCCTTATTCTTCGTTCCCGTTGAGTTATTTACCCATGGTGACCCGACTGCTGCCGAGCAGGTTCAAGGCTTGACCGGTAAGCTGGCCCTGCCGATCTCTTTCTTAGTCGGCGCAGTAGCTTCCGCTTTTGCCGGTTATGCCGGTATGGTCAGTACTACCAAGTCCAATGCCCGGACAACTAACGCTGCCCGGAGCGGGATTCAAAAAGCCCTGACTATTGCTTTCCGCGGCGGAGCCGTAATGGGTCTGTCTGTTGCAGGTCTGGGCCTGGCCGGTGTTTCCGGTCTTTACCTGGCATTTAAGGTTCCTGCAGTTATTAACAGTTTTGCCTTTGGCGCCAGTGCTGTTGCGCTCTTTGCCCGGATCGGCGGCGGTATCTACACTAAAGCCGCTGACGTCGGCGCTGACCTGGTTGGTAAGGTTGAAGCCGGGATTCCTGAGGACGATCCCCGGAACCCTGCCGTTATCGCTGATAACGTTGGTGACAACGTAGGTGACACCGCCGGTATGGGCGCTGACCTCTTTGAGTCCTATGCCGCCACAGCGATTGCCGCTATGGTTATCGGCGGAACAGTATTGGGCATCAGCGGTGTATTGTTCCCGCTGTTGATCGGTGCTATCGGTATCATTGCTTCCATTATCAGTACTGCTTTTGTAAAAATGAGCAGCGAGGATGCCAACCCGCAGACTGCTTTGAATATGGGTCTTTACGGAACCAACCTGATTACCGCTGTTGCAGGTTTCTTCCTGGCTAAAGTTCTATTCCAAGATATAGCCCTAGGTATTTTTGTAGGTATCATTGCTGGTTTGGTCACTAACATTGCTGTCGGTTACATTACCGAGCTTTATACTTCTTACCATATGCGCCCGGCTCAGGAAATTGCCGAGGCGTCTGAGACCGGTCCGGCTACCAACATCATCAAAGGTTTGGCTGTCGGTCTGAAGTCTACCGTATACCCTATTCTGGTAATCGTTGTAGCTATTTATGTTTCCTACATGGCCGCTGAAACCTATCAACCCGGTTTAGGTATATACGGTATCGCTATGGCTGCCATGGGTATGCTCTCTACTTCCGGTATGGTTGTGGCCATCGACTCCTTTGGTCCCGTTGCTGACAACGCCGGTGGTATCGCCGAGATGGCTGAACTGGGTCCGGAAGTGCGGAAGAACACCGACAAGCTTGATGCTGTTGGTAACACCACCGCCGCCGTGGCCAAAGGTTTTGCTATCGGTTCCGCTGCCCTGACTGCATTGGCACTCTTTACTGCCTATGCTGCATCAGCCGGACTGACCGAGATTAACATCCTGAACCCGATTGTTATTATCGGTATCTTCATCGGCGCCACCGTGCCCTTCCTCGTAGCTTCCTTTGCTATGGAGGCCGTTGGTAAGGCCGCTTTTGAAATGATCGCCGAAGTCCGCCGTCAGTTCCGGGAAATCCCCGGTTTGATGGAAGGCACAGGCAAGCCTGATTATGCCCGCTGCGTTGACATCAGCACCCGGGCTGCTATCAAGCAGATGGTTGCTCCCGGTATGGTAGCTATCGGTACTCCGATTGTTGTAGGTTTCCTCCTTGGCCCCCTGGCCCTGGGCGCGGTACTTGCCGGCGGCACTGCCTCCGGTGTGCTCCTGGCCCTCTTCATGGCTAACGCCGGCGGAGCTTGGGACAATGCCAAGAAGTACATTGAAACCGGTAAACTCGGCGGTAAAGGTAGTGAGCCCCATAAGGCCGCTGTTGTAGGTGACACTGTAGGTGACCCCTTCAAGGATACTGCCGGTCCGGCCATGAACCCGCTGATCAAGGTTATGGGGACCATCTCCCTGATCATTGCGCCGATTGTGGCTAAATGGTACATTTTGAAGGACTTTATTGAGTAAAGAGAAAACGATAGTAATATAAAGTAAACCGCACCTAAATTCCTTAGGTGCGGTTTTTCTTTGCATGTTCGCCGGAAACTGAAGTTGCTTTCCGGTGCATACTAGCATAAAATGATGGTGTACTAGTGTAATAGTACACTGGAACGGAGGTGGGCTGCTTTGTGGTTTCATGTTGATCCTGCGGCAGGTGTGCCAATATATATACAGATTATCGACCAGGTGAAAAGGGCAACCGCCAGCGGGCTCCTGAAGCCGGGGGACCAGCTTCCTTCGGTGCGGGAACTGGCGCTGGAGCTGACCATTAACCCTAATACCGTCGCCAAGGCTTATCAGGAACTGGAACGGGACGGTGTAATCACGACAGTCAGGGGCCGGGGCACCTTTATCGCCGAAAAGGTAGTCCGGCTGCTGCCGGAGGAACGGGTCAGGGTTTTAAAGGAGGCCGTGCATAAGGTACTGGTGGAAGCCCATCACCTCCAGTTTTCCAGAGATGAAGTCCTGCTGATATTAAAAGAGTATACTGATGAATGGTTTGCCCGGCTGCCGGGTGATAAGGATACGGAAGGGGAGTGAGTTTGGTGCCGGAAATGGCTGTGGAAACGATAGATCTGACTAAAAAATACGGTCATCAGACAGCTGTGGAAAATCTGAATTTACAGGTCCCCCGGGGCAGTGTCTACGGTTTTTTGGGGCCCAACGGGGCCGGGAAGACCACTACTATAAAGATGCTGTTAAACCTGTTATACCCCTCCGCCGGAGAAGGGAAAATCTTTGGCCTGGATATAGTCGGCCAAAGCACGCGGATCAGGGAGCGGGTCGGCTATGTCTCAGAAACCCAGGGAATGTACGGGTACATGACGGTTCATGAAATTATCTGTTTTTGCCGGGGATTGTATCCTAAATGGAATGGAGCTGTGGTGAGAAAATATCTTGAACTTTTCGAGCTCCCTGCCGGAAAAAAGGTCAGGCACTTGTCAGAAGGGATGAAGACCCAATTAGGCCTCACCCTTGCCCTGGGCCCGGAGCCCGACTTACTGCTCCTTGATGAGCCCACCGGCGGACTGGACCCCATCAAAACAAAGGAGTTTCTCGGCGTCATTTTGGATCAGGTGGCAGATACGGGGCAAACCGTCTTCTTTTCTTCCCATCAACTGCAAGAGGTAGAGCGTATTGCCGACCGGGTCGGTTTGATTGCCCGGGGCCGGCTTAAGCTTGACATATCTATGGATGAAATTAAACTGCAGCGGAAAAAAATTGCTGTAGTATTCCCGGATGAAGAATTACCGGCGGAGCTGCAGGGCATGCCGGGGATTTTAAAAACCGAAAAACGGGGTCGCGGCTATGTCATTACGATTGAAAGAAACGCGGAAGAGATTTTGTATAAAATGCAATCTTACCAGCCTGCTGACCTAAACGTTTTTGACCAGTCCCTGGAAGAAATTTTTGAGGAGTATGCCGGGAGGGATATGCGTGATTAATAGGACTTTGTTTCGCAAAGAAATGCGAGAGCAGCGCTGGAAACTGGCCGGCGGGCTGATTTACTTTGGCATTTTGGCTGTTGCAATGGTGATTTTATACGACTTAACCGTCAGTATGCTGAGCGGACTCAAAATACCGGCGCCCTACACTGCGGATCTGCAGGCCATGTTCAAAGAATATCCCTTTTATCTGTGGGGTAACTGGTTCGGTAAAAACCTGTTTCAGAGCGGCCTGGTATTTTCCATTATAGTCGGTATGGGGCTGATTTCATCGGAGGTGTCCCATGACACGATGGGCTTTTTGCTGGCCCGGCCGGTGCGGCGGGAAGAGGTTTTTGCCACCAAGTATTTTACCGGGGCCGTGGTGCTGGCTGCAACTATCCTGCTGACCACACTGCTGGTATATTATACAAGTATCGGCATAGGAAAAGACCTGGCCAATCTCTCACTGGGCAAATTAATGCTGGGGGCCTTAATGAATTTTATCGGTTTTGTGACGGTTTTCTCCCTGGCCGCATATTTTTCCGTTTTATTCAATGAGACTATTAAGGCAGGTGCGGCGGCCGCGGTCGTTTGCATTATTGCGGGCCTGCCCGGCTGGTTCCCGCCAACGGCGAAGTGGTCGTTGTTTCACTATATGCAGGGGTTTGAAATCTTTACGGGCAAAGGATTCCCCTGGGCTGCTTTTTTGCTGCTGGCCGCCATTTCTACAGGGATGTATTGCCTGGGGATGAAGCGGTTTTGCCGGAGGGATTTTTGAAGG
>JBMOPI010000147.1:0-6391 GCA_049324975.1 Bacillota bacterium | reverse complement strand
ATAGCGGTTGTTTTAAAAGAAGTATTCCAGGAAGAGTTTGCCGCTGACACCGGTATCGGGGAACGGCTCAGGGAAGCTGCCCGCCTGATCCCCCCGGCGCTGGAGAGGCTCATGGGCCAGTCCTGGGGGGAACTGGCCCTGGACCTTGGCATCGATACCAGCCGCCGGGTCTGGCTAATCGAAGTCAATTCCAAACCCTTCCGGGCACTGGTTTCACCCTCCGGCGCCACCAAAGTCATTGAACGTTCCCTCATGCGGCCGCTGGAATATGCCAGATACCTGGCCGGTTATTATCCCCACAGCACTTATTAAAACCAGTAGCCAAAGGGGTCCTCGCATTGGCACAAAACAAACTGATTTTCGGTGTTTTAAGCACGCTAAGGCATCAGGACGGTCTCCCCTTCGCCGGGCAGAGCAAACCTTTTGCCGAACTGCTGACGGTAGCCAGGAGACGTAATGTTACTGCTTTTGTTTTTACCAGGGAAGATGTGGACTGGCAAAAGTGCCGGGTGATGGGATGGGATTACAACCATAATAACGCGGCCGGTTGGCGGCAGCGGATTTTCCCCTTACCCACCGTGGTTTATAACCGCATCCCCAACCGGGTCCTGGAATCCCAACCGGCGATGCAGGAGTTTTTGGCCCTGCTTAAGGCAAAGTATGGCCCACGGTTCTTTAACCCCGGTTTTCTTGATAAATGGGAAACTTACCGCACCCTGGCGGGAGCTAAAAAAACCTGCTGCCGCCTGCCGGAAACCCGCCCTGTCACTGACCCCGAAACTATCCGGCAGATGTTGGCCCGGTACGGTGATATTTATCTAAAACCCCGGGCCAACAGCCTGGGTATCGGCATCAGTAGGATCACCAAAACCCCTGACGGTAAACTAACCTGCCGCACCCGGCAGCAGGGCAAATCGGATAGTGCTGCCCAGTATCAGACACTGGAAGAGCTGCTGGCTGCCCTGCCCCCGTGGCAGCAGGAGGCGCCTTACCTGGCCCAGCAAACGGTGAAGATGGCCAGATACCTGAACCGGCCTTTCGACATCCGTCTGCTGGCCCAAAAGGACCGGCACGGGCGCTGGCGTAAAACCGGCTGGGCCGCCCGGGTCGCCGCACCCGGCGGAATAACCACCCATGTTATTTACGGCGGTGACCGGCTACCGGTGTCACAGTCGCTGAACAAACGGCGTTATACCAGGTTATTGGCCAAAGCCAATGCCCTGGCGGCCACCGTGCCCGCAATTTTAGAAGCGGCCTGGCAGAGCAGCTTTGGTGAACTGGAAATGGATATAGCTGTGGACCACAGCGGAGAGTTATGGCTTTTTGAAGTGAACGCCAAGCCCTTCAAATTTGACGAAAACCTGCTGCGGGCCAAATCACTCCTGAGGCTGATCCATTACGCCCGCTACCTGGCGGACAGCCGCCCTGTTATTAAGGGCAAAAGGAGGTGACAGTTTTGGATACCCTGTTTCTCTATAACGAAAACCTTACAGACCAGCACCTGCTCCAGGTCATGTCCGGCTTTAACCCGTCCCCCCTCCATGCCGCCACCCGGCCCGCATGCATTATCCGCTGGGGCAGCATACAGGGTGACGATGCCGCGGATATTGTACTAAACCGGAAACCGGCGCTCAAAAATGCCCTGGACAAAGAAAAGACTTTTTCCATCCTGAAACTCAACCGGGTACGGCGGCCGGCTTTTGTGTACCTGAAACCCACCACCCGCTTTCCGGTAATAGCCAAAAGCTTTTGGGAAGATCCCCGCAGCAGCGGCATAAAACTGGTCCGCAGTTATGCAGAAGCAGTTCAGAGCAAAGCTGACTTTTTTACAGAATTTGTAGACGTGGTGAAAAAATACCGGGCTTATGTCTTTGACCTGAAGGTTTTCTGCCTGACCAAAAAAATACCGGTAAAAAGCAACACCGGTCTTAAAAAGGCCGGCGCCGCCTGGCAATATGAAGAAATTCCCCAGGACATAGACGCCGACAGCCAGAAAGCAAGTGCGGTGGCCATCAGGGCCATCTACACCCTGGGTCTTGACTTCGGCGAGGTGTTCGTGGGGATTAATCCCAACGGCCGGACCTATGTGCTGGATGTAAAAGCGGCGCCTCCGTTAACCCCCCAAATAGCGGAAAAGTTTAAAACAGCCCTGGCCCTATATCTTGACGATGCCCGGAACCGGCGGCGGATACCGCCCGGACAGGTGCTCCTGGGCGCAGACCCGGAGTTCATCCTGCGGGACAAATTGACGGACCGGTTGATCTATCCTTCCGGTTTTATACCTAAAGAAGGCACCTTTGGCTACGACGAACGGAGCGAACGCCGCGAGGGCCGCCTTTTTCCGCTGGCGGAAATCAGGCCGGAGCCTGACACCTGCCCTTTAAGGCTGGTGAATAAAATCCGCTGGACCATGGCCGCCGGGATTAAGCTCATACCCTATGAAAACATCGAATGGCTGGCCGGCAGCCTGCATTTTGCCCGGTACCAGATTGGCGGCCATATTCATTTTGGCGGCATCAGGATTACTGCCCAGCTGCTCAAGGCACTGGACAATTACCTGGGCATCCCCATCATGCTCATCGAAGACCCGGAGACAGCCGCAGAACGCCGTAAGCATTATGGCGGGCTGGGCAGTTTCAGACTGGAACCCCACGGCGGTTTTGAATACCGGACCCCCGGCAGTTGGCTGGTGTCCCCGGAAATTGCCCGAGGGGTGCTCTGCCTGGCCAAGGTCGTAGCCTGTGAATACCCGGTCCTGAAAAAGGACTTCTTTGCCGACATCGAGCTGCAGCGGGCTTTTTATCAGGGCAAGAAGAATTATTTCTTTGACCTGTTTGAAGACCTCTGGCAGGATGTTAGGGCAACGGAGACATATAGAGAATACCAAAATGAACTTCGGCTGTTCCCGGAAATGATCGGCGGCCGCCAAAGCTGGGATGAACACCGGGATATCCGGCTGGCCTGGGACCTGGAAATCCCTAACCGGACTATGACATCGTAAAAGTGCATATTATGTAACCTAGAAGGCCTCCTTTTCATATAATGTTAAAGAAACAATTTAAAAGGAGGCCTTTTTTCGTGAAAAAACATCGCAAAAGACATCTGGAAGATGTCCATTTTCACTACCACTTCATGCCCATGATGGCGATGGACCCCTCAATGGTCGATCCTATGATGATGGACCCCATGATGATGGACCCCCCCCGCATGATGCCCCCTTATATGTGCCCGATGCCCAATCCTATGCATACCTGGGACAATTTTGACGGATCACATTTCGGCAATCCTCATCTCGGTGTCCGGGCCGGGGCTTTTATCGGTTTCCCCTTTTTCTTCCGCCGCCGGTTCTTCCCCTTCACCTTTTTCCCCTTCTTCTTTTTCCCCTTTGATTTCTTTTGATTAAACAGAAAAGGTTGCCGCTCCCGGCAACCTTTTTTATGCCACGCCACCTGTTTGTTCCGCCAGATGGCATATTTTTAGTCATTTTCCTTTGGCGCCTTTAACGCCTTGACCAGCTTTTCCAGATAAGCGCCCCGGGAACCCTTAAACAGCACAACCGCCTTTTCCGGCATGGCCTTCTTCAGATACTCCTCTGCATGCAGTCGCCTCATAAAGGATATCACCTTTTCCTTTGGCATGCCTGCTTCAACCGCTCCCCGGGCAATTTCCCGGGCCTGCCAGCCTACTGTCACCAGTAGATCCAACTGCAGCGCCGTCGCTTTTTCCCCTACCCGCCGGTGGGCTTCCACAGAATATTGCCCCTGTTCAAGCATGTTCCCCAATACCGCCACCGTTTTACGGCCGGCGGCGAGAAGCTTTAAAACATCCAACCCGGCAATAACAGAGTCGGGGTTGGCATTGTAAGTGTCATTGATTAGCAGTGTTTCCCTGATGCCTTTGACCACCTGCAAGCGCATGTGGGGTTTCCGGTATTTGGCCAGGCCATTTTTAATATGTTCCTTCTCAACCCCGGCCAGCCTGGCCGCCAGGATGGCGGCCAGGGCATTGGAGACATTATGGCGGCCAAAAGTGGGTATGAAAAATTCTTCATCCAGGCCCGGCGCCTTTACTTTAAACCGCGTCCCTTTGGCATCGCACCTGATATCATGGGCCGTAATTTCCGCCTTGTTTTTGAGTCCGAAATAATGTACCTGCCCGGCAAAACCTGTAAGGCTTATTTTTGCTGTATTCGGGTCATCCGCATTCAACAGCAGGTGCCCGCCGGCCGGGATACCAACCATAATGTCGCTTTTTTCTTTTATTACTTCTTCTTTATTGTTGAAGGCCCCCACGTGCCCCTGACCAATATGGGTGATAATGCCGATATTGGGCTTTACAGCCCTGGACTGTTTACCAATTTGACCGGGTCCGTTCATGCCTATTTCAAAGACCGCCGCGCCGTGACTTTTTCTGATTCGAAAAATATGCCCGGGGACAAAATCAGGCAGGTTGAGGTTGCTGCGTGTCTTCATAACCCGCCATTTCCGGCTGAGGATGGCGGCCAGCATTTCTTTGGTCGTGGTTTTACCGGAGGTGCCGGTCACACCGATAACCGGAATATTGAAAAGTTCCCGGTAAAAAGCGACAAACTTCCAGAAGGCTTCCCATACCTTCGGGACAGCAACGACTGCCACCTCCTTATCATCAAAGGGCAGGGTCTTTTTGTATTTCGAAATAACAAAGGCCGTAGCGCCGTTTTCCAGGGCCTGCAGCATGTTCCGATTGCCGCCCGGGCCGCCCACTACGTCAAAGTACAGGTAACCCGGTTTGACATAGGCCCAGCGGGCCATCACGCCTAAAATTTCCCGTTCATCATCTCCCTGAACCAACTTGCCTTCAAGGGCTTTACAGACAGTTTTGATTTTCATGGGCAGCATGTACCACTCATCCTTTCACCAGAGTAAACGGCAAGATAAGCGCCTGGTCGACATAAGTCAATGCAGGCGCCCGGCTTATCTTATAATTAGATTTGTGTTTCGTGGTCTTCCTCCGGCTGACCACAGGTATTCACATCACCCGCCTCTACTGCGCTTATTGCCGGCCAACCAAAGGACCCGATTGAAAATAGCAATAAAATAAGAATAAGGAACAGGGAAAAAGCAATATTGGGAGCGAACACCTGCGTCCCCATGTTTTTTGCCGTGCCTGCAGCAGCGGTCTTGGATGTGCCCTCTGCCACCATCCGGCTCATGGTGGCAATGACTTCCTGGCCGGAACTGCTGGTGAGAAGTTTAATCATGCTGGCAAACAAGTCGGCATAGTTCTGGGCCTTTAACCCAAGGTAGGGCCTGACACCGTCCAAAAGGGGCAGAAGATTCGGGTCGATAGGTAAATTATTCATTTTCAGTCCTCCCGGATAGATTTTGATTTGGCTGCGGTCAAAAATCTCTAGTACATAATATGAAAATACCGCATTTTGGTGCCGACTAAAAAGAGTTTAATGGAGCGATGCGCCCGGGCAAAAACAAAAAACTCCCCCGGTGGGAGTTTTTAGCCCATTTTTTTAACTGGTTTTCTTTTTATCATATTTAAGTTCAACATTCCGGTCCTTCTCTTTATGCTCCCCTCCGGCCTGCTCACGTGGTCCCCCCTCTTGGGCAGCGTCAGTTTTAGCTACATGTTGGTCGCTTTTGCCGGAGCCGACCTGAGAACTTAGCAAATTCATTAATGTCAAAAGTAATTGGGGGTTGATTTTTTTATTGCCGCCAACCATGTTCAGCAGTCCGCCAAGGTCCGGACCGGACTGGTTCTGAGCACCGCCCAAGAGCCCCATCAGCGTATCTTTGAGCGCCGGCCCTGCCGGTGACTTGGCTGTCTGGCCGGCCAAGGAAGTTAAATTTGCCAGCGTGGAAATGTCTTTTAACCCTGCCTCGGCGGAACCATGCACCATGTTAATAATACCAAGGAGATTAAAAAGGCTGAGAAAACCCATCAGTTGATTAGGCGTTAGTTTTGCGTCCGTCTGCCGGTCCAGGATACCGATAAACCTGTCAAGCAGCGAGTACTCCCCCGGTCCAAAAATGTTGTTGTCGTCCCCCATATTTAACCTCCTTTTATCATCCGGGCCTATAACAGCCCGGTAAAATTAGACAGGTTTAAACCTCCCGTCGCTTTCATCATTTCATTTTTGGCCAGTTCCCGCGACATGTTGAGTGCATTATTTACCGCCGCCCGGATAATCAGCTGTAAGGCCCTGGTGTTGGCAGGATGCACAAATCCGGAATCAAGGTAAACATCCGTTATCTCCTGCTGGCCGTTGGCGACTATTTTGATAGCGCCGCCCTCGGCAACCGCTTCTACTTTCTGCTCTTTGAGTTGTTCCTGGACCCGTGCCATATCTGCCTGAAGTTTTTGGGCCTGCATCAAAAGCTTGCCTAACTGACCCTCAACC
>JBMOPI010000146.1:0-6392 GCA_049324975.1 Bacillota bacterium | reverse complement strand
CAGGCAGCCGGCCGGCAAAGCGGAATGCCTTTTCCAGCACTGACCAGACATCTTTGTTTAACTTTGGCGTGATGATCATGTCGTCGAGCCGGCGGAAAAAACTCAACGGTATCTTGCATTTATTTTGGCCCTTTCCAAGCTGTTTGATGTCACGGACTTCAGTGACTGTTACCTCTTCCGCAACTTTTCCCCTGCCCTTTTCTATCAGATGGATCACAGGATAAACTGATGCGCCGGCAAACACTCTAAGCGATGACAGGTCCGTGACCTCAAGCAGACTATGCCGGGTCAGCAGCTCTGCCCGGAGTTTGCGGCCGTAGTCGGCAGCCAGGTACTTGTTCGAAACGATGAAACACTGGCGGCCCCCTTCTTTTAATATTTCCAGCCCTTTTTCCACAAAAGGGACAATAATGTCATACTGGCCTTCCGCGGTCTGATAATGGGTCCTGATATACTCCTTCAGGGCCGCCGGCAGGGCTTTATTGGAAAGGTAGGGCGGATTGCCGGTCACCAGGTCAAAGCCGGGGTTGGGTCCCTGAAAAACCTCCGGGAACTCGCGTTGCCAGTTCATGGTCAGGGAGTCGCCGGTCAAAATTCTGGGGCGCAGCAGCCTGATATGTTTTTCCGCTTCCGTTATATCTTTCCGCACACAACATTCCAGGGCCAGCCCCAGGACAGTCAGGTCAACCGCCCGGCGGTCACTGTCAACCCCGTATAAATGAGTTATAGCCTTTTGGGCCGGGGAACTGACCTGATGACCACGATAATATTCCAGCAGGTTTCTTAATATTTGCGACAAAAACGCCGCACTGCCGCAGGCCGGGTCAACCGCCCGAAACTGCCGCCTGTCACTCTCCGCCAGCCGGCCAATGGTGTTTTGAACCATATATTCTACTACTTCCGGAGGAGTGTAATATGACCCCTGTCTTTTTCTTTTTGTCCCGCCCGGGGTGTTCTTACCGTCCTTGTCATCCGGGGCCTTGTCCGGCATACCTAGGGCCATCTCATGAACAGCACCCAGCAGGTCTGCAGGATAACAGCCTTTTCTGACAACTCCCGTCCATATAACCTTAATTACTTCACCGGGTACCGGCAGCAGCCGGTGCCGGTCGGAAAACCATGGTAACAGCCGGCTGACCGTCTCTATACAGCTGTCGTAAACTGACTGCCAGGCGTAATCACCGTTTTCTTCCGGTTCATAAGTACCATCATTTATCATTCCGGCTAACAGCAAAAAAACCAGAACGTCTTCCGCCAGACTTGCAGCATCAGACTCCGGTTTAAATCCATCGGCCAATCGCAGATAACATTTTTTTAACAACGAATGTAATTCCCTGCTCATCTAAAATTCCATACCCTTTGAAAAATTATTTTCCGACCGGCTTATCCTGACAACTTTTGCGGGTTCTCTGGAAAAACGGGAAACGTTCAGCAGAATGCCAACCCCAATCAGTTTGAAAACCAATGAAGATCCACCATAGCTGATAAAAGGAAGGGTAACTCCCGTCACCGGCATTGACGACGTGGCCACAGCGATATTCATCATAGCTTCCACCATAATCATGGACGTAACTCCGCAGGCCAGCAGGCTGCCGAAGGAATCAGGACAGTTTTTGGCGGCCCGGTAAGCCCTGGCGGCAAAGAAGACAAACAGCAAAATGACAAAAATACCCCCCAGGAACCCTGTTTCCTCAGTCAAAATACTGAAAATAAAATCGGTATGCTGTTCCGGCAGGTGCTTATATTTTTGCAGGCTTTTGCCGAGACCGACGCCGAATAACCCGCCGGAGCCGATGGCAAAAAGGGACTGGGAGATTTGATATGTGGCGTCACTTTTGTCTCCGAAGGGATCCAGGAAAGCAGTAATGCGGCGCATCCTGTAAGATGCCGAAAAAACTGCAGCTATGGCCACGGCAGCCGCAGTTGAAACCATTACCATAAGATGTTTCATGTTAGCCCCGGCCGCAAAAAGCATAATGAGGGCCGTCATGGCTATGGCCATCGCATTGCCAAGATCGCGTTCAAGCAGGATAAGGCCAAAGAGGATGCCGGTTACCACTAAAACGGGCAGCAATCCTTCGTTAAATGAAGACATTTTATACTGCTTCTGGCTCATACTCCGGGCCAGGATCAAAACCATCAGCAGCTTTACCAATTCAGAAGGCTGAAACTTGAACCCACCGAAATTAATCCAGCTGCGCGCCCCGTTAACAGGTTCACTGAACAGCACCGCTACCAATAAAACAATAGCCACAATAAAACCCGGCATAGCCAGGTTTTTTAGTTTGTAATAATCGGTCCGGGCAGCCGCAATCATACCGATATAGCCAATTCCCAGCCAGACCAGCTGCCGGTAGAAAACGGAATAGACGTTTTCCGCGTTTTCGGCGGCAGCCACCGCCGAACTAGCGCTTAATACCATGATAACGCCGATACTTGACAGCAGTATAACGGGGATAAGTATATAGAGGTCCATCGGGCCGTTTTGTTTCTTAGCCTTTGTTGCTTCCCCTGCCTGATCATGGAATTACTTTCACACATTAATTCCACATCAAAAAAGAAATTCCTCTATTTGATAAACTTTAAAGGATTGAACGACCCGGATTTTCCCCTGATTTCAAAATGCAGGTGCGGTCCTGTACTGTCCCCGGTATTTCCGGACCACCCGACTGTTTTCCCGGCAGGCACCTCAACCCCGTCCTCCGTTGGCGCCCAGCGGTCCAGGTGGCCGTAATATGTTACAAGGCCATTATCATGGACGAGGTAAACATACTTACCAAACCCTGTTTTTTTCCCCTGGTCGGCTTTATAAAACTTACCCCCCAGCGCAGCCTTTACCGGCGTGCCAACCGGTACAGCGATATCAATACCCTGGTGACGGTATGTTCCCCTATCTTCGTAAAATGACCCGGTTACCGGCGCATCAATATCAGTTACCGGCCATATATAGCCGTTTTTTCCGGGTACCGGCTTACTGACTGCATCCCGCCGGTTCCCGCCGTATTTTTTGACCAATTCCGTAATATCCGTTTTTTTCTTACCTGAGTCCCAATTACTGGCATTAGTTGTCCGGGGCCGGTAAAGAACTGTGTAATCAGCTGTTTCACTTTTTGCAGGAGCGGCCCCGGCAGTCGTAAGCTTTTTAATCTGCTCCTTCAGCCAGTCATTGTATCCTGCTGCCCACACTATCCCGGTCAGGCCTGATATAAGAAATAGGGTCAGAACTATTGTCAATAACCTGTATTTAATGTTCACAGTAAATTCTCCCTCTTAGATCAAATTAGCAGACCGTAACATATTATTGACTATTACCGCTGTTTCTGCCCTGGTCATGTTTTTTTTCGGATTAAACAAACCTGTGTTGCTGCCTTTTAATATGCCGTGTTTAACCGCAGTGGCTGTAAAATCTTTTGCCCAGGGGCTGATTTTGGTGCCATCCTTAAATCTTATCAGGTAATTTTGGGCCTCATCTCCGGATACATGATTTTGCACACCCGCTGATTCCATTGCCCTGACTATGATGACAGCAGCCTCTTCCCTTTTGATAAAGGCATTCGGCTTAAAGCTCCCGTCAGAATAACCCTGGATGAGTCCCGCGTCCACGGCGGCCGCCACGGCGCCGGCATACCAGGCACCAGCACTGACATCTCTGAATTTCACCCCAGCTCCCTGGGGTTTTAAGCCCAGTGCCCTAACCATCATTCCTACAAATTGGGCTCTGGTAACATTCCATTCCGGCGCAAATTCTTTAGCGGTAACACCGCTGATGATTAATTTTGAGGCCAGCGTACTGACCACACCCTTAGCCCAGTGCTTTTTTAAATCTGCAAAAACCCTGTTGTTCTCAATAACCGTAAATGTATCTGTAAATTTACTTTTGATTACAGCAGCATCCATGCCGTTTTCTTTCCGGAACTGGGTCGGTAACGGCAAGAAGTTCCCCCCATCCATTGCGGTGCCAACCAACAAATTGGCATTAGCCGCTTTTGACAGGTTAATGGTAAAGCTAATGTAACGGTCAAAACTCCTGATATCAACCGTCCTGTCCCCGGCCACCGCCTGTATTTTAAATACGACGGGAGTTGCAAGCAAATTATACTTAAGTTTTTGGGCCGCGGTTTCAAATGATGCCGCCTGACCGTGGTCAGCAGCAGTTATACTCAGGTTAATCCTCACGTCCGCAGCATTAACGCCAAGCTTTTGGGCCAGTTTTTCAATATTTAATTCTTCAGCCGGTATCAGGAGTGAAGCCTTTATGGTCTGAATTTCAATGGACATATTTTTATCAACCAGAGTTTTAACCAGGCCGCCGGTCAGTTCGACACTTGCTGTATCACAAGCCGCGGTAACCGGAATAAATGCTGTTTCTGCACTTTTATACTGTTTGAGAATATTGACCGCTGTTGTTTCGTTGACAGTTACCCTGGTAACAATCCGGTTACCTGATTCTGTGAAGGTGCTGGTAACGGCGTCAGATAAGTTTGCTTTAATGAAACCCGGCCTAGGCGTTGCCTCGGTGGTAAATTTGAAAGTGTACGCGCTGCCCGGTGATTTTCCGGTAAAATCACTTACCGCACCTTCAGGGATTATGATGGTGTAAACAGTATTGTAAGCCATTTTGTCGAATGGGGTGATGATAAGCTTATCACCGGTCAATTCTACCCTGTAAGGAATGTACCTGTTCTCCACCTGTAATAAAATTCCGGTAAAATTACTGCCTTTTTTCACGGAATCGTTAAAGGTGACAACAATCTTACTGCCAACCGATATATCCGAAGAATCTTTGGCCGGCTCGGTTACCTCCACAGCCAAACGGGGATAAAAGGATATATTCCCCCTCACTTCAGCTTTTTTACCGGCACCGTCCAGGGCGCTGATCACCACGGTGTATTCCCCCTGGACAGCGTAGTTGCCGGACCCGTCTTTGCCATCCCAGGAAACCGTGTTGTATCCCGCCCGCCTGGCCTGGTCAGCCGAAATACTACGGACCAATGTACTGCCTTTTAAGATTTGCACAGTAACCCTGGCACTCTCGCTCAAAAAATACCTCATGTTGAGTGTCCTGGTCCGGTATAATCTAAAAGGATTAGGGCTGTATGTAAATTCGGTGATGGTAGGAGTTGACTTTTCAACCATGAACGGTTGTTTTACTATGCTTCTGAATTGCTCCACCGTCGGGCTTTCGGCCGTTATTCTAAGGTAATACGTGCCGTCGGCTACAACCTCGCCCTGAACGTTCCTGCCGTCCCAATAAACCGTGTCGGACAGACTAATTGGTTCTTTAGACCTGAGGGTCCTTACAGGAAAGTTATTATACAATATTTCTACAGTTACCATGGGCCTGCCCGTGATATGATAGCTTATTTCGGCTTTTGAATTTTTGGGATTGAAAGGGTCGGGGCTAATATTTGGGTTTGTGATAACCGGAAAATATCCGGCTGTAAATTTAGCATCAACCTTCGTACTTTGTCCGGAAGCCCCCACTGCCTCGATCACAACAGTGTATTCCCCTTCGGGAACATACTCCTGGTTCTCGTTTTTTCCGTCCCATGATGTGCCCCGGTAACCGGCTTTCACTGTTTGAGAATCTAAAACGGTCCTTATAAGGTCTGTTCCTCTGAATATTTCTATTTTTACCCTGGCACCGACCTTCAGGTTATACCTAATATTTAACTTTGCAGAACCGATTTTAAGGGGGTTTGGACTGATGAAAACCTCATCCAGGTTGGTAAGGCCTTCTTCGAAAGGAGCTGCGTTATCCGGAGGTAAATCCGGTTCAACAAAACTGTATAGCGGTACATGATAACCCCCTGGCGCCGGGGTTTTCTTTTGGGTTTTAGCTGTAAATGTTTTCTTAAACTCATTTGAAATTTTACCAAAATTATCGACCGCATTAAGTACAATTGTATAATCCCCCTGGGGTATAAATTTTCCGTTACTTACCTTCCCATCCCATGAGATGCGGTTGAAACCTGCATTTTTCACCGTGTTGTTTATTACAGTGTGAACAAGTTGTCCTTTCTTGTCCACGACTTTAATGTTTACCCTGGCACTTTCGCTTAAGTTAAAACTTATATTCAAATTTCCACTCCCAATGTTAAAAGAAACAGGGTAAATGTTTAATTCGGAGACCCGGGGAGGTTCCTTTTCGACTACTATATCCCCGTTAACAATACTTTTCAGGGAAGAATTATGGATACTCACCGCTTCTACCCGGTAGGTATATGCTCCGTCCGGCACCGGACTGCCGTCATCATCTGTTCCGTCCCAGCTTACGCTGTGGCTTCCGGAAGATTCATTAAAATTTGCAATCAGGGTTTTGACCGGGTTATTGCCCTTTAAAATTGTGGCTGTAACAAGCGCTTCACAGGTAATATTGTAGTTTATTCTAA
>JBMOPI010000145.1:0-6446 GCA_049324975.1 Bacillota bacterium | reverse complement strand
AGCCATTACAAGACTGGGACGTGTAGAGGACGGAACAACAACCGCAGATTACCATCCGGAAGAAACCAAGCGGCAGGTTACTATTCACACCTCGCTGGTGCCGTGTGAATGGAAGGACCGCAAAATTAATTTGCTGGACACCCCCGGTTACGCTGATTTTATCAGTGACGTGAAGGGTGCCCTCCGGGTGGTGGACTGCGGTCTTTTTGTCGTCTGTGCCGCTTCCGGGGTGGAGGTGCAGACGGAGATCATCTGGAACATGGCAGATGAAACCGGTCTGCCGCGGATTGTCTTCATCAACAAGATGGACCGGGAGAACGCCAACTTTTTCAAAACCCTGGACAGCCTGCGGGAGAACCTGACCGGTAACTTTATCCCGCTGCAGATTCCCATCGGGGCAGAGGACTCATTCCAGGGCTATGTGGATGTGCTTAATCAAAAAGCGTACATATTTGAATCGAACGGCAGGACGAAGGAAACGGAAGTGCCGGCAGACCTGGCCGGCTATCTGGCGGAGTTCCGGGACAAACTGGTGGAAGCGGCGGCGGAAATGGATGACGACGTCCTCGAGAAGTATTTGAACGGCGAAGAGCTTAGTGATGAAGAAATCAGAAAAGGTCTCAGGCTGGGTATCCAGGCGGCCAGGATTTCCCCCGTCCTATGCGGTTCGGCCGTTAAAAACGCGGGTGTTGCGGAATTAACGGATTTCCTGGCGGAATACGGACCGGCGCCGGCCGATAAACAGGGAGAACCCCTGACGGCGCTGGTATTTAAGACCATGGTCGACCCCTTTGTGGGTAAGATGAACTTTGTGCGGGTTTTCAGCGGCACACTGAAAGCAGACCAATCCCTCTATAACAGCGTTAAGGAAAAGCCCGAAAAAATTGGCCAGGTCCTATACCTGCGGGGTAAAAACCAGGTGGCAGCCACCGAAGTGCCCTGCGGTGATATCTGCACCCTGGTCAAGCTTCAGGACACCGGTACCAACGATACCTTGTGTATCAAAGAAAAGGTCGTCAGGCTTGATCCGGTGACTTTCCCGGTGCCGGCTTTTACGGTGGCTATTGAGCCTAAGACCAAAGGTGATGAAGATAAGCTGGGCAACGCCATCACCAAAATACTGGAAGAGGACCCCGCGCTGCGGCTGAAAAAAGACACGGAGACCCATGAAACCCTGCTTACCGGTATGGGCGAGACCCACCTGGAAATCACCCTGGAAAAATTCAAAAGGAAATTCGGTGTTGACGTAATTAAGAAGGACCCCCGGGTCCCTTACCGGGAAACCATCCGCGGTACGGTCAAGGTGGAAGGCAAACACAAGAAGCAGACCGGCGGCCACGGCCAGTACGGCCATGTCTGGCTGCGTATCGAGCCGCTGGCGGCGGGTGGCTTTGAATTCGGCGAGGAAATCTTCGGGGGCGCGGTGCCCAAACAATATATTCCGGGGGTGGAAAAGGGTGTCCGGGAGGCCATGGTGGAGGGTATACTGGCCGGTTACCCGGTGACTGACGTAAAAGTTATATTGTATGACGGTTCTTACCACAACGTGGATTCTTCTGAAATGGCTTTTAAGATTGCGGCATCCCAGGCTTTTAAGAAGGGTGCGCTGCAGGCCAAACCGGTGCTGCTGGAACCGGTGATGAACGTAGAGGTGGTGGTGCCGGAAAGTTTCATGGGTGACATTATCAGTGATTTTAATACTAAACGGGGACGGATCCTGGGCATGGAACCGGGGGGGAGGTTTACCACCATTAAGGCCCAGGTGCCCCTTGCTGAGATGTACCGGTATGCCATTGACTTGAAATCGATGACCCAGGGGCGGGGTTCCTTCAGTATGGAATTTGCCCAATACGAGGAAGTGCCGGCAATGATTGCCGACAAAATCATCGCCAAAGCCAAGGCACAAAAAGAAGCTGTCGAGAAGTAAGATTAAAGGTTCAAGAAGGTCCCTGTTTTGAATAAGTCGTTCATTACGAAGCACTGGTAAATGCGGAATACAGAACGACGTTTCAAAACAGGGACCTTTTGACTTTATACGACATCCTTTTGCGGAAAAATTGGCAGGAATGTAGACAGATTCTGTTGAATATGTCTATAAAAGTGACATTCGCAGATGCGGTGTAAGAAAGATTTATGAGGTGAAGAGGGTTGACCGGAAACAGATTTTCTTTTACTGAGGTGGAACAGGAGTTCAGCTGGTATGCCACAGGGCGGGTAAACATTGCTTATGAGGCAGTGGACCGCCACGTGGAGGAAGACGGCCGGGCCGGGGAAAAGGCTTTGTTTTTTAGCGACGGGCAGCGGGAAGAAAGCTACACCTTTGGTCAGCTTCGGGATTACTCAAATAAGTTTGCCAATGTCATGAAAAAGCACGGGGTGGTCAAAGGTGACCGGGTGGCGGTTTTTATGCCCAGGAGCCCTGAATTTTATATCAGCTTTCTAGGTATATTAAAGGCCGGTGCTATCGCCGTGCCAATGTTTGAGGCATTTATGGAAGAAGCTGTGAAAGACCGGTTGCTAAGCGCCGGCGCGGTGGCTGTTATAACCACGCCCGGGCTGCGGCCGCGTTTTGACCGGCAGAAGTTCCCCTCCCTGCGGCACGTTTTTGTTGTGGGTGGCTGCGGCGCCCTGGCCAAGGGGGATATCCAGTGGCATAACGAGATGACTGAGGCGTCCCGGGAGTTTACCCCTGTGTGGGTGCACCGGGAAGACCCGATGTTTGTTCTTTTTGCTTCAGACGCCAATGGGCGGCCGAAGGGGATTATCCATGTCCAAAATGACATGATTGGATACCTGTATACCGGCCGCCTGGTCCATGACCTAAAACCCGGCGATGTTTACTGGTGTACTGCCGACCCGGGCTGGATCACAGGGATCGTATACGGTTTCCTCACTCCCTGGCTTTTGGGGATACCCATTGTCATTAAAGGCGGCCGGTTTAACGCTGAAGGATGGTACGAAACCCTGGCCAGGTACAAGGTGACTGTATGGTACAGCGCACCTACAGCCTTCAGGATGATGATGGAAAACAGCGAAGAGTATTTGCGGCAATATGACTTAAGCAAACTCCGGCATATCCTCAGCGTAGGCGAACCGCTGACCGGCGAGGTCCTTGACTGGAGCCTCAAATATTTGAAACAGCCGATTTTTGACACCTGGTGGATGAGTGAAACCGGCATGAACATGATCTGCAGCCTTAAAAATGAACCTGTCAGGCCCGGGTCCATCGGCAAGCCCATACCGGGCATTGAAGCGGCTATCCTTGATGATGAAGGCAATGAACTGCCGCCTAACCATATAGGGAACCTGGCTATCCGGCGGGGTTGGCCTGCGCAGCTAAGGGGCGTGTGGAACAACCATGAGGAATATTACCGTTATTTTCGTTTCGGTGACTGGTTTGTTTCCGGCGACTCTGCCTACCGTGACAAAGAGGGGTACTTCTATTTCCAAGGCCGGGTAGACGGTCTCATCAACACTGCCGGTGAACGGGTCGGCCCCTTTGAAGTAGAGAGCAAGCTGCTGGAACACCCGGCGGTGGCTGATGCCGGAGTGACCGGCAAACCTGACCCGCTGCGCGGTGAAATCGTCAAAGCTTACGTCACTTTAAACAAGGATTACGACTGGACCGGCGACCTGTGCAGCGAAATCCGGAATTTTGTCAAAACCGGCCTGGCCGCCCATGCTGCGCCCCGGGAGATCGAAGTCAGGACAACGATCCCCAGAACCAGAGAAGGCAAAGTGGACCGCCGTATTCTCAAGGAATGGGCCCTGGGTCTTGACAAGTAAAAGGTCAATATCTTTAAGATATTGACCCTTTTTTTCATTCCAGCCTTTTGACTACCTGATCCTGCCGGAGGAAAAGATAAATGTGAAAAACAACCGGGAAAAATGTGATTTGTTTAATAGTTTTTGGTAATCTGAAAGCGCTATGATAAAGAAAAAGGCCCGGACTTGTACGGGCGCCGAATTTGATATATGATAATGTTATCGGCAAAAATGCAAGTAATTTAAAAATATATTTCTGGAGGGGTTATAATGTCAAAGCTTATTGCTGTAGCAGGTAAGGGAGGTACCGGCAAGACTACTTTTACCGCTCTGCTGATCAAAGAATTGGTCAAAAACAAAAAGGGCGCGGTGCTTGCGGTGGATGCCGACCCGAATGCCAACCTCAACGAAGCCATGGGTCTTGAGGTGAAGGATACTATTTCCGAGGCGGTAGACGCTGTAAAACAGATGAATGCCATTCCCGCCGGCATGACCAAGGAACAGTTTATAGAATGGAAGCTCAGCCAGTCCATGGTGGAAACCCAGCATGTGGACCTGCTGGTCATGGGTGTGCCCCACGGCCAGGGCTGCTACTGTTATCCTAACGACTTGTTGCGCAAGCACATGGCCACCCTCAGGGATAATTACGATTATGTGGTTACTGACAATGAAGCCGGCCTTGAGCACCTGAGCCGGCAGGTAGTACAGGATATCGATTATCTATTTGTAATCAGCGACGCTTCCGCCCGCGGCATCCGGTCCGCCGGCCGGGTGAGGGAAATTGTCGGGGGACTGCCTACCAAGGTGCATAACATTTACTTGGTGGTCACCAAGGCTATGGACAGTATTGACGAATTACAGGATGAAATCAATGCTACCGGCCTGGATCTGATCGGGGTAATCCCCTATGACCCGCAGGTAGCGGAATATGACCTTAAGAGCAAGCCTCTGTTTGAACTGCCGGAAGATGCCAAAAGCGTCCGGGCGGTAAGGGAAATTATCAATAAAGCAGGTGTATAACCAGCAAATGGCTGTTGATCAAGCCCACCGGCAAACCGGCGGGCTTGATTTTGTCTACTCCGTATTGTTCCCGGGAATTTTCCCTCAGTTTAGGGAATAATAAGGGAAGAATATTTTAAGGAGTGATAAAAGTGGCCGACAAAAAGGAAAAAGGGTACAAAAGACCGGTCCCCAAAGAATTTGTGCCCACAGAGTTGGGTTCCGCCATCCAGGCCAGTGTTGCCGGACGGCCTGTGGACAAAGAACTGCTGATTGATGACAACCATACTGAAAAGATTACCGGAAACCCCGGTGAAAGGCAGCCTGAATAACGTGCCGGGTTTTGTTCCCAGGCGCGTGTTCTTTGAGCAGGCGGCGCTGGATTACCAGTTGGGGAAAAAGTTATATGACAGTTTCCGGGAACTAAATGTTGAACTAAAAATCACCGGTTCCCACAACCGGGTTACGGGGATTCCCGGTAAAACCCCACTGGCAGGCTATGTTGAGGCTAAACGCACCCTTGTCGTCGGGGTGCGGCGGAACCTGAAATTTGAAACCTGCAAGCCCTCCGCCCACTATCAGCTGCCTTTGGTGACGAGTTGTCCGGGGATGTGTGAGTATTGTTACCTGAATACCACCCTGGGGAAAAAGCCTTATATCCGGGTATATGTCAACATTGACGAGATCTTGGACCGGGCCGGCTCGTATATAAAAGAACGCGCACCGGAAATTACCGTTTTTGAAGGCGCCGCAACCTCCGATCCGCTGCCGGTGGAACCGTGGACCGGGGCTTTGCGGCAGGTAATTGAATTTTTTGGCCGGGAAGAGTATGGGCGTTTCCGGTTTGTAACTAAATTTACTGATCTTGACCTACTGCTGGACGCCCGTCATAACGGGCATACCCGGTTCCGTTTCAGCCTGAATACCGACCATGTAATTTCCCGGTTTGAGCGGGGGACGCCGCGCCTGGCCGAAAGGGTTGAAGCCGCGGCCAGGGTGGCCGGTGCGGCCTACCCTTTGGGATTCATCATTGCTCCGATATTGGTTTACACGGGATGGCAGGAAGAGTATACTGAACTTTTCCGGGAACTGCAGTCGGCTCTTGCTTCCGGCGTACCGGCAGACCTCACTTTTGAATTTATCACCCACCGGTTTACAGCCCGGGCCAAAACCAATATTTTAGATGTTTTCCCTGAAACGGAACTGCCTATGGATGAAGAGGGGCGCAGGTTTAAATTTGGCCAGTTCGGCTACGGCAAATATGTCTATCCTCAGGATGTATTTACCGGGGTAAAAGAGCATATGTACCAACTGGCGGCAGGATATTTCCCGCAGGCGCGGGTCGAGTATTTTGTTTAGGCCGTGCCTGAGACTTGCAATCCTCCCCTTTTTTTTCTAAAATGAATGTAACATGCGAATGCAGGAGGATAATGCCATGCCAATTTTTGGCCGGGAAAAATCGATCCAGGTTAAATTGCCGTCACCTAACCGGCTTGAGGTGACAGCCAGTATGAAGGACAAATTTCATGAAATACAAACCTTTCTGGCCTTTGATCCTTCCACCAAAACTATTCTTGAATCACGGGCTGAAATGCGCAAAACCCCTTTTGACATATGTCCGGAGACCGGCGAAAAAATGGACCGGTTAGTGGGTCTTGGGATCAAACCTGGTATTAGTAAAA
>JBMOPI010000144.1:0-6492 GCA_049324975.1 Bacillota bacterium | reverse complement strand
AACTTCTTTTCCAGCTCTTCTATGTAGTACCGGGCGTTGGCCGGGGGCACATCCCGGCCATCTAGTAGCGCATGGACATAGACCTTATCCAGACCCTCCTCTTTTGCCATTTCAAGCAGGGCGTAAAGGTGGGTGTTATGGCTGTGCACCCCGCCGTCCGACAGAAGCCCGGCCAGGTGCAGGGCGTTACCGTTCGCCCGCACATGGGCCATAGCTGCAAGTAAAACTTCATTTTGAAAAAAGGTCTTTTCCCTGATAGCCCTGGAAATCCTGGTAAGCTCCTGGTACACGATGCGGCCGGCCCCGATATTGAGGTGCCCTACTTCCGAGTTGCCCATCTGGCCGTCCGGCAGGCCCACATCCTCTCCGGATGCGCCAAGAGTAGTATGCGGGTAGGTGGCCAGCAGTCTATTATAGTTAGGGGTTTTCGCCGCGGCGATGGCGTTTCCCTCTGTTTTTTCACTGATGCCCCAACCGTCCAGGATAATTAGTGCCAGCGGTTTTTTATCTGACGCCAACGCCGTCACCCCTCTCGATCAGCAATGCTAAAACTTCACTATACTTGCAAAAGATTTCGCTTCCAGGCTGGCCCCGCCCACGAGGGCGCCATCGATATCCGGCTGGGCCATCAATGCTGAAATATTATCCGGTTTGACGCTGCCGCCGTACTGGATCCGGACCTTGTCCGCGACTTCCCGGCTGAACATCCCGGCCACGACTCCACGAATAAAGCCGATCACCTGCCGGGCATCCTCGTTAGACGCCGTCTTGCCGGTGCCGATAGCCCAGACAGGTTCATAGGCTATGACCAGTTTTGCCGCCAGGTCCGGTTCCAGGCCGTTTAAGGCCCCTTCCGTCTGCTTGCGGACTACATTTTCTGTCGTGCCGGCCTCCCTCTGTTCCAGGGTTTCACCCACACAGACGATGGGCAGCAAACCGTGGGCATATGCTGCCTTAATCTTTTTGTTCACTCCCTCGTCAGTTTCACCGAAATACTGCCGGCGCTCCGAATGTCCCAGGATTACATATTTACAGCCCAGGTTTTTGAGCATCACCGGAGATATTTCACCGGTATATGCCCCTTCCGGCTGCCAGTGCATGTTCTGGGCGCCCACGGCAATATTTGACCCCTGCAGCGCCTCAATTACAGCGTCCAAGGCAGTAAAGGGAGGGCAGACTACCACTTCGGTATTCATAACGCCGGTTACCAGGTCACTCAACTCACTGACCAGGGCAATGGCCTCGTCAACCTTTTTATACATTTTCCAGTTGCCGGCTATAATCGGCTTACGCAATCATCTCACCCCAACATTTTTCTTTTCCAGGGCCTTAATCCCCGGCAGCCCTTTGCCTTCCAAAAACTTCAGGGATGCGCCCCCGCCGGTAGAGATGTATATTTTATCTGTGATGCCGACCTGTTCCATGGCCGCCGCGGATTCCCCGCCGCCGATAATAGCTGACGCGCCGGACTCCGCCACGGCCCGGGCAATGGTCTCGGTGCCCCGGGCAAAAGCGGGAATTTCAAATACGCCCAGCGGCCCATTCCAGAACACTGTTTTGGCGGTTTTGATGGCGTCCGCAAATATCTCCGCGGTTTTGGAACCGATATCCAGGATCATCTTATCCGCCGGGACCCTGGTCACATCGACATTTTCCGCCCTGGCTTCAGGCGATATTCCATCAGCCACGACTACATCCACAGGCAGGATTATTTTTACCCCTTTTTGCTTCGCGCTCTCCATGATGTTTTTGGCCAGCTCCACTTTATCGTCTTCCACTGGGGACCTGCCAACGTCATGACCCTGCGCCTTTAAAAAAGTCACCGCCATACCGCCGCCGATGAGCACGGTATCTACTTTGTCCAGCAGGTTCTCTATTATCCCAGTCTTATCTGCCTTGGCGCCGCCGACAACAATCACATAGGGTTTTTCCGGCGCCCGCACAGCTTTGTCCAGATGCCGGTATTCTTTTTCCATCAGGAACCCGGCGGCTGCCGGCAGGTACTCTGCTATCCCGGTCGTGGAGGCATGGGCCCGGTGGGCGGTACCAAAGGCATCGCTCACATAAATCTCAGCCAGTTCCGCCAATTGTTTGGCAAAAGCCGGGTCATTGGCTTCCTCTTCCGGGTGAAAGCGGATGTTTTCCAGCACCACCACATCACCGGGTTTCATCCCGGCTACAATTTCCCGGGGATTCGGCCCCACGCAGTCCCCGGCCATCATCACCGGGCGGCCAAGGAGCCGCTCCAGCCTTTTGGCAACAGGCTTCAGACTGAATTTTTCCTGCACCTGGCCCTTGGGCCGGCCCAGGTGGGAGGCCAGGATCACCTTGGCCCCGTTATCCAGCAGATACTGAATAGTAGGCAGGGAAGCCCGGATTTTGGTATCTTTCTTGACATTCCCGCTTTCGTCCAGGGAAACATTGAAATCCACCCGGACAAAAACCCGTTTGCCTTTGACATCCATGTCTTTTACTGTATTTAAGTCCATTCTAGTGCCCCACTTTCCGTGATTAGATATATTCGCTTCTGTAATCAGATTATAAACCCTTGCCGGCGATATAGTTGATCAGGTCAACAACGCGGCAGGAATAACCCCACTCGTTATCATACCAGGAAACAATCTTGGCCATACTGCCTTCGATGACCATAGTGGAAGGAGCATCAACAATGGAAGAATGCGGGTTGCCGTTGAAGTCCTTGGAAACCAGCGGATCTTCACAGTACTGCAGGATACCTTTCAGTTCACCCTCGGCAGCAGCCTTAAGAGCAGCGTTAATTTCCTCGGCGGTAGTTGCTTTCTGCAGTTCCACTACCAAATCAACCACTGAAACGTTAGGGGTCGGCACCCGCATAGCAAAACCGTTCAGTTTGCCCTTGAGTTCGGGCAGCACCAGGGCCACCGCCTTAGCCGCACCGGTAGTGGTGGGGATGATGGACATGCCGGCAGCCCGGGCCCGTCGCAGGTCTTTATGGGGCAGGTCGAGGATATTCTGATCGTTCGTATAGGCATGGACCGTGGTCATCAAACCTTTGACAATGCCGAACTTGGCGTTAACCACCTTGGCAAAAGGCGCCAGGCAGTTGGTAGTGCAGGAAGCGTTGGAAATAACGTGGTGATTGGCCGGGTCATATTTATCCTGGTTAACACCCAGTACAATAGTAATGTCTTCTTCCTTAGCCGGTGCGGAGATAATCACTTTCTTGGCTCCGGCAGCCAAATGCTTGGCAGCGTCAGCCCGCTTGGTGAAACGTCCGGTGGACTCAACGGCCACCTGCACGCCAAGTTCTTTCCAGGGCAGGGCTGCCGGGTCTTTCTCGGCGGAAACCTTTATTTCTTTCCCATTTACAATAATTGCGTTGTCGGCGGCTTTCACGTCAGCGTCAAGAATCCCATGCACAGAGTCGTACTTCAACAGGTGCGCCAGGGTTTTGGCATCGGTCAGGTCATTAACTCCAACCACTTCCACGCCGGGATTCCCGAGGGCAGCCCGGAACACCAGCCGGCCAATCCGCCCAAAACCGTTAATACCTACTTTTACTGTCATAACAATCTCCTCCTGTTTTTATATTTTGAATTTAACAATCACCTATCACCTAGTTCCGCTGCCTGATTTCTGTTTTATGATTTCCCTTGCTGCCCCTTCATCCGTGATGAGCACATCCTCAAACTTATTAGACATTACGGCCATAATAGCCCGGGCCTTCTTCTTCCCGCCGGCCACACCGATGACATGCGGAATCTTGGCCAGGTCATTCAGCCGGACCCCCAGGCTGTGAATGTTATGTACAATCGACCCGTCAATAGCGAAATAGTGGCCGAAAGCTTCACCGACAGCGCCGCCTTCCATAAGCCGGCGGGTCTCCACGGGTAAATCACCCCTGCTGACTGAAAGTTCGCCGGCATTCCCGATTCCGTGGACCAGAATATCGGCAGACTTGATGGTTTTCACCACCTCCCGGATTTTGGGGTCCATGGACAGGGAGCGCATGGCTTCGGCACCGATATTGTCCGGGACATGGAGCAGCCGGTAACTGCCTTTGAGAATTTTGGCTATCCTGGCCGCAATGGTATTGGCCTGGATTTCCACATCCTCGCCCAGACCGCCCCGGGCTGGTACCACCGTTGCAGGGCAGTGATATTTGTACCCGGCCACAGCTTCGGCCACTTCACCCAGAGTAGTGCCGCCGGTAACCGCGAGAATACTTTTGTCCCTGAGGATTTCCCGGATATAGCGGGCAGTGGCCCGGCCAATCTCTTTTTTCACAGTAGAATCTTCGTCGGAGTCACCGGGGACAACGATAGCCCGGCCCAGCTGAAAAATGTTCTGCAGCTGCCGCTCAAGCTCGGTCAGCCCGTGCAGGTCACTGAACAGGACGGAAAAGCGCTGCAAAAGGTCTTCCCCTTCACCGGTCAGGCTCATGCCGGCCGCATCGCTTACCACCAACCCCCGTTCCCGCAAAAGATCCAGATCGCCGCGCACCAGGCGCTCCGTGAACCCCAACTTCTGCGCCAGGGCCCGGCGCCCCACCGGTTGCAGCAAAGAAAGATTTCGGAGTATAGTATATCTTCTTTCCAGTACTTCTATTAATTCGGGTACAATCTTTTGCTGCAGGATGAATATATCCTTCATTTAACTCCCCCCGGGGGTTGGTGTTGGACGTTTTTTGTCCCGGTATTGACATTTTTGTCCCGGTCAAGGTAAAGAAAAAGTGCAAAAAAAGGTATCCACCAGGTATCCTATTCTCCATACCCGGTAAAAATTCCTTTTTACACCTAAAATATTTTAATAATATTCTGTCAAAATTTCTGGTTTTTATTCAAAAACCAATGCTTCCTCTATTCTAATACCGTTTCCTTATACCGGTGGCCGGGATGCCCAGTTCATCACGGTATTTGGCCACCGTGCGCCGGGAGATCTCTATGCCCTGGCTGTTCAGGATATCGGCAATTTTCTGGTCGCTCAGGGGCTTTGCCCGGTCCTCTGCCCCGATCATTTCTTTGATCGTGCGTTTGACAGTTTCCGTTGACGCCATTGTGCCATAGACGGTTTCCACCCCGCCGGCGAAAAAGTACTTCATCTCAAAAACACCCTGCGGGGTCTGGATATATTTATTGGCCGTGGCCCGGCTGATGGTTGACTCATGGAACCCCAGGGCTTCTGCCACATGTTTCAGGTTAAGGGGCTTTAAGTATTTAACGCCCCTGTCGAGAAATTCACGCTGCATGTCTACCAGGGCCTGGGTCACTTTATACAGGGTCAGCCGGCGTTGTTCGATGCTTCTGATCAGCCACAGGGCCGAATTCAATTTGTGTTCAATATATTTGGCCGTTTCCGGGTCGGAAATTTTCCTGGCCAGGATGTCCCTGTACAGGGGGCTTACCCCTAAGCGCGGCGCAGTCACGTCGTTAACCAGGATCACGTATTCACCGTTCACCCGCTCCACAATTACGTCCGGCACGATATAACGGGTATCATCGGCATGGCTGAAATTCCGGCCCGGTTTCGGGTCCAGGGATTTCAACCGGTCGGCGGCCTGCTGAACTTCCCGCACCGGTACGCCCAGGGCCTCGGCCACCTTGTTCAGTTTGCCGGCGGCCAGGTCATTGAGGTGGGAGGAAATAACCTCCGGCAGGATAGTATGCCCCAGGTTCAGGTGACCGCACTGGATCAGCAGGCATTCTTTCAGGTTCCTGGCCCCGACCCCGGGTGGATCAAAGCTGTGGATCACGGCCAGCACCTTTTCCGCCGCCGCTTCTTCCACGCCGCACGCGGCGGCAGCTTCAGCCAGGCTGCATTCCAGGTAACCGTTGGCATCGATGTTGCCGATGAGGAATTCCCCCACGGCTGTTTCCTGAGAGGTGAGACCGGCCAGGTTCAGCTGCAGGGTCAGGTGGTCCGTCAGTGTAGGTGCGGCAGCAAGGAAGTTTTCAAACCTTGTTTCCTCCCGTTCGGCCTGCCGCCACTCCTGCTGGTAACCCAGGTCAGTACCGTCGGCAAAGTACTCCTGCCATTCGATATCAAATTTTTCACTTTCGGCAGATTCGGCCTTATCCATCGCGGTATCATCGCTGTCAGGCTCTTCGGTTTCGTCCCGCCCCTCCAGAACAGGGTTTTCCGTAAGTTCTTGCCCGATAAATTCGGCCAGCTCAAGGGCCGAAAACTGCAGGATCTTAATGGCCATCCTGAGTTCCGGGGTCATCATCAGTTTCTGGCTTTGTTCCTGGGAAAGACCGACTCCCATACGCATTACATCCACACTCCAAGCGTTGATATATTCCGAAAATTCTATGCGGACCGGCTGTTTTCCTGCCTAAAATCACTCCCAATTAATGTTTATTCAAGCAGTAAATGTCCCATACCGAATTAAAAAGCAGGCTGTTCAGTTTTCAACAGCCTGCAGAACCTAAAATCCTTACCGGCACTCCGCCGGCATAACTGTTTGGCGGAATGTCTTTGTTGACCAGGGACCCGGCGCAGACCACCGCGTTA
>JBMOPI010000143.1:0-6494 GCA_049324975.1 Bacillota bacterium | reverse complement strand
GTTGAGCACCTCTATGGTAACCGACGAGCAGGGCACTCCGATGGCAATGGTCGGGGTCATCAGGGATATCACCGAGCGTAAGAGGGCGGAAGAGGCGTTAAAGGAACAGCAGATACGGCTGAAGGAACAATTGGCTTTTGCCAATGCGCTTAATCGTATTGCTGAAACTGTTCTCACCCATGATGATACTCAGGCTATTCTGGAAAACATGGCCCGGATTGTCGGGGAAACCCTGGGTGTTGACAGGTCGCTTATTTATGATATTGACCTGTCCGCCAATATGAGTTTTGGTTTGTGCGAGTGGGACAATCAGGCAACCCCCGGTATTTTCCCCACGAAGAACAACTGGAACCTGGATTTGTTTAAAAATGTAATTCAACATGTTATGGAAAATAAAGCATGGGTGGAAAGCCATGCCGATGAAATTAATCCCCTAATGATCAAAGACAATAATGCGGAACTTCTTCACCGTCGGCTGGGCGCCCGGAGCCTGTTATATTATCCTTTCGCATTTCACCCCCGGGGTTTTTACCTGTTGATTTTCCACCAGGTCAGCTGCCGCCACAGTTGGCGCGTTGAGGAAATTGAGTTTATTGATGCCGTAGCTAAACAGGTGGAAATCGCTGTACAAAAAATTCATTTCCTGGAAGAACGGCAGCAGGCTCAACAGGAAATCTGGGAAGAGAAAGAACGGGCCCAGGTGACGCTGCAGTCCATCGGTGACGCTGTGATTACTACCGATGCGCTGGGTAATGTGGAATACTTAAACCCGGTGGCCGAGGACCTTACCGGGTGGACAAAGGAAAAGGCTAAAGGGCTGCCCCTGCCGCAGGTTTTCCGGATTGCCAACGAAAATACCGGTGAAGCTGCAGAAAACCCCGTCGAAAAATGCATTAGGGAAGGCCGCATTATCGGCCTGGCCAACCATACGGTACTCATCCACCGGGACGGCCATAAATTTGCCATTGAAGAATCTGCAGCCCCCATAAGAAACAGGGAAGGGGAAATCATCGGCACGATCCTGGTTTTTCACGATGTCAGCGAAAAGCGCAGCCTGCTTAAACAAATGGTCCACCAGACCTACCATGACCCACTGACCGGCCTACCCAACCGGATCCTGTTCAATGACCGGCTTGCACTGGCCCTAGTCCAGGCGCAGCCCAACCAGGATATGCTGGCGGTACTCTTCCTCGACCTGGACCGCTTTAAGATTGTCAATGACATGCTGGGACATGCCGTGGGTGACAGGGTGCTCAAAGAGGTAGCCGGCAGGATTAAGGAATGTTTGCAAAAAAGTGATACCATTGCCCGGTTGGGCGGTGACGAATTTACAATACTGCTGCCACGGATCAGCCATGAAGAAGATGCGGCCAAGGTAGCCCAGAAAATTATCCAGGCTTTTCAACTGCCATGGATGCTTGGTAACCAGGAATTTCATATTACAGTTAGTGTTGGGATTGCCCTCTACCCCAATGACGGTGATGATGCCGAAAGCCTGCTGAAACATGCCGATACCGCCATGTGCCGGGCCAAGGACCAGGGAAGAAATAACTACCAGCTTTACACGCCGGCCATGAACGCCAAAATCATGGAACGGCTCACTATGGAGAACAGCCTGCGTTATGCTCTCAAGCGTAATGAATTTACTGTTTTTTACCAGCCTCAGGTCAATACTGCATCAGGGCAAATAACCGGTATGGAAGCCCTGGTACGCTGGCTGCACCCGGACCGGGGACTTGTCGGCCCGGTGGAATTTATCCCTTTGGCGGAAGATACTGGACTTATCATCCCTATCGGAGAATGGGTCCTGCACACTGCCTGTGCCCAGAACAAAGCCTGGCAGGAGTCGGGATTACAGCCTGTAAGGGTGACGGTTAACATTTCAGCATGCCAGTTTCAGCAGCAAAATCTGGTCAATACCGTTGCCCAGGCGCTGAAACAAACCGGTCTCGACCCGCAATGGCTGGAGTTGGAGATCACCGAGAGCGCGCTGATGCAGGACCTTGACTTTACTATAAAAGTATTGCAGGACTTAAGGGATATGGGAGTCCGGATTTCCGTAGATGATTTTGGCACCGGGTATTCTTCGCTGAACTATTTAAAACGGTTCCCTATCCATACATTAAAAATTGACCGGTCTTTTGTCCGGGATATCACCGACAATCCGGAAGACGCGGCGATCGTATCAGCAATAATTGTACTGGCACATAACCTGAATCTCAATTTAATTGCCGAAGGGGTAGAGACCCCGGATCAGCTTGCCTTCCTTAAGCACTGCCGGTGCTGTGAGATGCAGGGTTATTTGTTCAGCAAACCTTTACCGGCCGGGGAATTTGAAAAACTGCTGCGGCACGGGAAATTTTAATTTGGGACGGCAGGGAATTTTTATTTGATGTCGAATGAGAACCTGTTGCTGAAAGGTTCTCATTTTACATGGAGGTCATTTTATGGACATAAAATTATATGACGTTATTATTGTCGGCGGCGGCCCCGGCGGCCTTCAGGCGGCGATCCAGCTGGGCCGTTACAGGTGGAAGACCCTGGTGATTGACCGGGGGAAAGCCAGGGCGTTTTTTGTTCCCAGGTATATGAATGTTATCGGCTATCCTGAAGGCATCCCCGGCCGGGAGCTGTTAAAAACCGGCCGGGCCCAGGCGGAAATGTACGGGGTGGAGTTTCTGACCAGGGTGGTTACCCGGGTAACCAAAGATGAAGACGGTTTGTTCACGGTAACTGCTCAGCATAAACCGGATTATAAAGCCGGGAATGCTGAAAACATCGAGACTTTTCGCTGCCGCAAGCTGATTTTGAGCACCGGGGTGATGGACCGGCACCCGGATGTGCCCAACGTTTTTTATTGGGCCGGCCATGCCATTTATTACTGCCCCGATTGTGACGGTTACGAAGTTACGGACAAAAAGGTGGTTGTGGTGGGGCGCGGTAACGGCGCCGCCGGGCTGGCGCTGACCCTGATAAACTGGACCGGCCGGATCCAGGCTGTAAATATTGACCCGGAACGGCCGGTCAGCCAGGAATGGCTGGATAAGCTGGCTGTTTATAACATCCCGGTTTTTACCGGTAAACTAAAGGAATTTATCGGCGAACGGCGGGATACCGTGGAAAAAGTTATCCTGGAAGACGGCACTGAACTGGAGGCGGAAAAGGTGTTTTCAGCCCTGGGGAAATACAGTGTCAACTCTGAACTTGCTGTTGCCCTTGGGGTGGAAACCCTGCCCAACGGTCACATTGTGGTTGACCCCAGGACGAAGGAGACTAGGATAGAAGGGGTTTGGGCTGTGGGGGACGTGGTGGCGTACCATCCCCAGCAGGTTACCATTTCCATCGGGGAAGGGGCCCAGGCCGGGATCTGGATAAACAAGAAACTGCGGGCTGAAGGATTGCTGCCGCAAGCGGCAGGGAAACAGTAAGGAGGTTAAAAGATATGCTGGCGATGGTTCTGGACGCGCCAGGCAAGCCCCTGCGCGCGGCTGACGTGCCGGTGCCGGTTGCCGGCCCGGGGCAGGTGCTGCTGCGGGTCCTTGCCTGCGGATTGTGCCGGACAGATTTGCATATTGTTGACGGGGAGCTTACAGAACCCAAGTTACCGCTGATTCCCGGCCACCAGATCGTGGGCATGGTGGAGGCCTGCGGCGAAGGGGTGGAGGGTTTTATAAAAGGGGACCGGGTCGGGGTGCCCTGGCTGGGTTCCACCTGTAACGCCTGCCGGCACTGCCGGTCGGGCCGGGAAAACCTGTGTGACCACGCCCGGTTTACCGGTTACCAGCTGAACGGCGGTTATGCCGAATACACCGTGGCTGACCACCGGTTCTGCTTTCCCATCCCGGAAGGCTACCCGGACCTGCAGGCGGCGCCGCTGCTCTGCGCCGGGCTGATCGGTTACCGCTCCCTGGTAATGGCGGGGGATGCCGAACGCCTTGGCATATATGGTTTTGGCGCCGCCGCCCATATCGTTGCCCAGGTGGCCCGCTATCAGGGCCGGCAGGTTTACGCTTTTACCCGGCCCGGTGATACGGAAGCCCAGCGTTTTGCCCGGGACATGGGCGCGGTCTGGGCGGGAGAATCCCATACGGCGCCGCCCGAAGAACTGGATGCGGCCATCATCTTTGCCCCGGACGGCGCCCTGGTGCCGGCTGCCCTGCGGGCCGTGGGCAAGGGGGGCGTGGTGGTTTGCGGCGGCATCCACATGAGTGATATTCCCGCGTTCCCTTACGAAATCCTCTGGGGCGAGCGGGTGGTACGGTCTGTGGCCAACCTGACCCGCCGGGACGGGGAAGAGTTTTTGGCGCTAGCCCCGAAAGTGCCGGTCCGTACTGAGGTGCAGCCTTTTCCGCTGACGGCGGCCAATGAAGCCCTGGATGCCCTGCGCAGCGGCAGGGTGCGCGGCGCGGCTGTACTGGTGGTGGGTGAGGTAAAGTGAAGATAAAAAGATAAGGGCTCCGGTCACACCGGAGCCCTTATCTTTTTATCTTCGCCTTGTCCGGACGGAAACAATGTTGGAGTACCCTGAATACCCATCAGTAATGTCACTGGTATTAAATAAAACCAGCCTTGCTGAGGCGGCGCTGACATTGCCGGCAGGGTCGGTAGCCTTGACTGTCAGGTTATGCCCGCCTTCGGACAGGCTGCCGGTTGTGATGGTAACAGTTGTACCGCTTGCGGTGGCCGTACCCAGGACGGTAATTCCGTCGCTGTCATAGACTCTTATTGTGTCCCCGGCGGTTACACCGCTTATCAACACATCAGCGGTGGGGTCGTTACCGGCGGCCGGAGAAGTTACTTTACCTGCCACCGAATCTATCGCCGGAGCGACCGGCGCCGTTGTATCGGTGTAAGCTGCTTTGGATACTTCATTTGGGGAAGTCTCCGCTGATCAAAACTTCCTTCCGGGTCAGAGTGTTGATTTCCGGGAAGAAGTAGCTGCCGCACAGGCTTCTTCAGTGAGAGTGAAGAATCAATTATATCGTTACAGGAATCACCGGGTGCGCCGGCAGGATGTACTTGATCTTTATAACAAATTCATTGAAAGTGGCGTCTCTCCCGGCGGTCAGATATTAACTGAATTACAGTCAAATTCCCTGGATAAAACTTCCCCGGAGAAAGTATAGACAATCACGGCATTTCCGATTATAATTAAGTTATTACACTACTACAACGCGTCGTATTACAATTGAAAGGCGGTTGCGTCGATGTCAGCAAAAAAAGCGAAAAGAAGGCCGGCTCCCGATAAATCAAAGAAAAATGTTATGCTCTTCCTGGGCATTGTCGCTGCCGGGCTGCTGGTTTACATTGTCATGACGGTAAGCGGCGGAAACAAGGCGGACCCGGCCAAAGCCACCGCTGCAGTAATGAACAACGGCGTGCAGGAAGTGGCCCTGGACGTATCGGAATACGGGTATAAACCGGATGTAATCAAGGTTAAAAAAGGTGTGCCGGTAACCGTCCGGACCAATTCTACCCCGAATGCGGGGTGTGTACGCGGCATGATGATACCTGACTTTAACATCAACAAAGCCCTCGATGTGGGCGCTGACTCCTTTACCTTCACCCCGGACAAAGAGGGGGCCTTTGAGTTTATGTGCCAGATGAGGATGTCCAAAGGGACTCTAATTGTCCAGGCATAAATCCAGGCCGCCTGCCGGCGGCCATGCGGTCACCTTCAGCGAATCAGCAGGAAGGTGATTTTTGTTTTAGATTTAGATATAATATAGCTAAGAACGATTTGGAGGTACAAATTGAAGGTCCGTGTCTTTTCCAAACAATTCAAAAACAAGACCGGCTACGACATAAGGATTGAGGACGAATCGGCAACAGTGCAGGATTACCTCGATGCAATTAACGCTTACATTGACGATGAAAAACTGGTCAGGGGGGAAAACCTCACGGCATGTAAGGGCTGTGACGGCTGCTGTTGGGAGCGGCTCCCGCTGACTTATATTGATATCTTAAATATACAGCAAGCCCCGGGTGTCCGCGCTGCCATGACAAGGGGCCGGCCGCCGCTGTTGGAGTTTTTGGCAAAGTTTACATATGTTTATGTAGAGGGGCCGGCGGTAGATATAACTTTTGGCCGGAAGTTGCACGGGGCATGCACTTGGCTCGAAGAGGAAGCGGGCTGCTGCCGGAACTATGCCTGGCGGCCGCTGGTTTGCCAGAGTTTTATCTGCAGCCCCAGTACCAAAAAGGCCAAGGAACTGCGGAGCGCCATCATTAACCAGGGCATGGACGAGCTGGTCCGGCAGGCCATCCAGGCGACGGGCAGGGCCGGTGTCATAATGGTTATGCACGAGGCTTATGACCCCGTGATAGACCCGGCTGATTGGCCGGAAAACCCTTTTAGCGGGAAGACCCGCTACGATGAGGTTTTGCTGTGGGACCTTTGTTCCGGACAGCTTTGGGGTGAACTACGGGGTAATGCGTAATTTTTGTTTTTTTGCAAATACTAACTCCTGAAAAAATATTGAAAGGAGTGTTGG
>JBMOPI010000142.1:0-6590 GCA_049324975.1 Bacillota bacterium | reverse complement strand
ATAACCAGGGTTAATATACAGGCCAACGCTTTTTTCAACCTAACCACCTCCGCAATTATTAAAGGTATCAAAAATTCTTTACCGTTCTTAGCCGCTCACCCCCAAGTAAACCAAAGGTTAAGTTAATTCTATATTGGATAGACTTATCATGGGAAGAAAAAGTTCCCACTTTAAACCCTTTTAATTATATTTTTTTGGCATAAAATAAATGTATCATAGTTCAGGAGGCAATAATGCGCCAGAAAATAAGGTTCGGCCTCGACTTCTGCCCGGCCACAAAAAACATGACCCACCCGGTCCACTGCAAAAACTGCGACTTCCGGGTCAGTGAGCGCAACGACTGCTGCGAGTGTAAATTTGGCAATATTGCTGCGCAAAAAACCAAAAAGCGTGGGTAAAAAATTAATCCCGCTGTTAAACGGGATTATGTATCTCTATGTTTTTCTCCTCGCCAAGGCCTGTTTTAGGTCAGCGGTGCCCCGCCTGGAAAAAACTCAGGTTATGATTGACAAAATCATGCAGAACCAGCACCATGTCCACGCAAACCGGGATATCCTTTTTCCTGGTCATTTTCTTGCGCCCGCTCCAGTGGATGAGCTCTTTACATCCATGTTTCTCCAGCTCTTTGGGCAAGTTCCCCAGTTGATCAGCTCCGACCAGTAAAACCGTCATTTTGCCCACAAATATACTTACTGTCAATAGAAAACCGGGCGTAAATCGTCCGTGAGCAACTTTATTTTCAGGTGAAAATACGGAGCCACAGATGATATGCACCCGGTTTACCTACAGTTTCTCATTTTAAATCTACTGCATCTTCTCCCGCAACAGCTTGTTGACCATTTCCGGGTTAGCCTTGCCTTTGGAAGCCTTCATCACCTGGCCGACCAGGAAACCGATTGCCCGGTCCTTGCCGTTTTTGAAGTCCTCCACCGACTGCGGGTTGGCGGCCAGCACTTCATCTACAATAGCCGCAATAGCCCCCTCGTCGGTAATCTGTACGAGGCCTTTTTCTTCCACAATGGCCGCCGGCTTTTTACCGGATTCCTGCATGTCTTTGAACACGTCTTTGGCAATCTTGCCGCTGATGGTGCCTTTGTCGATCAGGTTTACCAGATCCGCCAGGTTCGCCGGCGGGATGGGGAACTTCTCATCCCCAACTTCCATGCCGGAGGCGTTGACGAACTTCAACAACTCGCCCATCACCCAGTTGCTGAGGCCCTTGGCGTTTTGGGTATGCTGCAGGGCCTGGTCAAAATAGTCGGACAGGGCCCTGGAACCGGTGATGACTTCCGCATCGTACTCCGGCAGGTCATATTCCTTCATGTACCGGTCTTTGCGGGCATCCGGCAGTTCCGGCAGGGTGGCCTTAATCTGGTCCACCCAGTCCCGGCCGATGACCATGGGCACCAGGTCAGGGTCCGGAAAATAACGGTAGTCATGGGCCTGTTCCTTGCTGCGCATGGACAGGGTAATGCCCTGGGCCTCGTCCCAGGTTCGGGTCTCCTGAACTACCCGGCCGCCGTCCTCAATCACCTCGATCTGCCGTTCCACTTCGTATTCCAATGCCCGCTGCAGGGCCCGGAAAGAGTTCATGTTCTTAAGCTCCGTCCTGGTGCCAAACTCCTGCTGGCCCACCGGCCGGACGGAGACATTGGCGTCACACCGCAGGGAGCCTTCCTCCATCTTGCAGTCCGAAACATCGCAGTACTCCAGGATGGCCTTCAGCTTCTCCAGATAGATACGGGCCTCTTCCGGCGACCGGATATCCGGTTCCGATACGATTTCCACCAGCGGCACCCCGGTCCGGTTATAATCCGGCAGTGAATATTTGGCGGTGGCCATGGTGGTCCCGGCATGGACTAATTTGCCGGCGTCCTCCTCCATATGCACCCGGGTGATGCCGATCCTTTTATGGTCGCCGTTCACCGTGATTTCCAGGTAGCCGTGTTCGGCAATAGGCAGATCATACTGGGAAATCTGGTAATTCTTCGGCAGGTCCGGGTAATAGTAGTTTTTCCGGTCAAACTTGCTGAATTCGGCAATCCGGCAGTTTAAGGCCAAACCGGTTTTGATGGCAAACTCCAGCACCTTTTTGTTCAGCACGGGCAAAGTCCCCGGCAATCCCAGGCATACCGGGCAGATATGGGTATTGGGGTCGCCGCCGAATTCCGTGGACGAACAGCAGAATATCTTGGACGCCGTTTTCAATTCGGCGTGAACTTCCAGTCCGATAACAACTTCGTATTCCCTTGACATGTCCTCACCTCACTCTATAGGTTTGGTTTCACTTTATGGTGTTCCGTGTTCTGCTCAAAAGCGTAGGCTGCTCTTAAGAGTGTGCCCTCGCCAAATGGCCTGCCTATCAGCTGTAGGCCCACCGGCAAGCCGTTAACATAACCACTGGGAATGGAGAGGCCCGGTACTCCTGCCAGGTTGACGGAGATGGTGTAGATGTCGGACAGGTACATCTGCATCGGGTCCTCTGCCTTTTCACCGAATTTAAAGGCAACTGTCGGAGAGGTGGGCGTCAGGATCAGATCATATTTCTCAAAGGCCCGGTCAAAGTCCTGCTTGATCAGGGTACGGACCTTCAGCGCTTTCAGGTAATAAGCGTCATAATAGCCGGAACTTAAGGCATAGGTGCCCAGCATGATCCGCCGCTTGACCTCTGAGCCAAAGCCCTCGCTGCGGGTGCGCATAAACATGGTCACGATATCCTCGGCGGTCTCGTCCCTGTAACCGTAGCGCACTCCGTCATAGCGGGCCAGATTGGAACTGGCCTCAGCCGGGGCGATGATGTAATAAACCGGCAGGGCATATTCGCTGTGGGGCAGGGAAATCTCCTCACACACAGCGCCCATCTCTTCATATTTTTTGATGGCAGCGTCAATGACTGCCCGTACCGCCGGGTCCATCCCCTCGACAAAATACTCTTTGGGGATGCCGATTTTCATGCCTTTGACATCATTCACCAGGAAACTGGTGTAATCCGGTTTGTCAAAGTCGGCAGAAGTGGAATCTTTCGGGTCATGGCCGGCAATGGCGTTCATCACCAGGGCACAGTCGGTAACGTCCTTGGTAAAAGGTCCGATCTGGTCCAGGGACGAAGCAAAGGCGATCAACCCGTAACGGGAAACTGAACCGTATGTAGGCTTTAAGCCGACCACTCCGCAAAAGGAAGCCGGCTGCCTGATGGAGCCACCGGTATCGGAACCCAGGGCAAAAATAGTTTCATCAGCAGCCACCGAGGCCGCTGAGCCTCCGCTGGAACCGCCCGGTACGGTCTCCGGGTCCCAGGGGTTGCGGGTGGTGAAGAACCGGGAGTTCTCGGTGGAAGAACCCATGGCGAACTCATCCAGGTTTGATTTGCCGATCATCACAGCATTGGCGTCGATAAGCTTTTCCACCACCGTGGCGTTGTAAGGGGGCACAAAGTTATGCAGCATTTTGGATGAACAGGTGGTCAGCACGCCTTCGGTGCACATGTTGTCCTTGATGACCACCGGGATGCCCTCCAGCGGGCTGATTTCGTCCCCCCGGGCAATCTTGGCGTCGACATATTTGGCTTTGGCCAGCGCCTGGTCTTTGGTAAGAGTGACAAAGGCTTTCACCGTTTCCTCCACCTCGCCGATGCGTTTATAGACCGCCTCGGCAAGTTCTACAGCGCTGACTTCTTTATTCTTTAACTTCTCATGCAGTTCATGAGCAGTCAGTTGATGAAGCACTGGATTCCCTCCTTATACTATCTTAGGCACCTTAAAGCTGCCCCCTTCGCGGGCCGGGGCATTGGCCAGGGCCTTTTCGTTGGGCATGTGGTCACAGACCTCGTCCTCCCGGAACACATTCTTCAGCGGCAAAACATGGGCTGTGGGCGGAACGTTTTCAGTATCGAGGCGGTCAAGCATCTCTATGTAGCCCAGGATATCATTGAGCTGGCGGGCATACTTGTCCTTCTCCTCCTCAGACAGTTCCAGTCGGGCGAGTAGTGCTACGTGTTCAACCTGTTCTCTGGTCAGCATTTGATTCACCTCTTATCCGCAAAAATTGTTTTTAGAAACCCCGCAGCCGTTGAGGGGCCTTAATTCACGATATTTTATTATATCAAATTCCCTATTCTATGGCAAGTTTTGGGGAAATATGGCCTGCTTATATGTTATGGCGCCGGCGCCGGTACCACAGGAAACCGGCAAACCCTGACAGCAAAACAATATTAACAATGTTAAACCCTATTGTCCGGTAGTCAACAGTTCCGGAAAAGGTTAAATCACTTAACGGAAATAAATATCCGGGCAAAAACTCCCGGTGGGTGACGATATCAATCAAAATATGAAAATAGACACCGTAAACAAACCATTTCAGGCCGGCAATCCGAAAAAACATGGCTGCGGCCATTACAGTCGTCCATATAACGAGTGAATGGGCAAAGCTGTCCAACACCGGTATGACAGGGTTTGCATAAAGCTGCGGCAGCCATGGCGCAGAAATTTTAAGTTCTCCTTTAACGAACATCATCAACGCCATTCCGATAATTAAAAAATCACTAAAAACAGCTCCCAGGACAACATACCACCGGCGGGGGTAACCGCGGGTCAGCATATAGGTCCACAGGCCGTGACTGATAGTATCCAAGCCCTGCCACCCCGTTTTATCGGTTTAATTTATCACACAAAGTTGTAATATTTTGTACCAATCCGTAAAAAAATAACCGAAAAAGGTAGTTAAATAACAGGAGGGCTTATTCCTATGTCTGACCGGCTAATTGTCGCTTTTATCGCAGGAATTATCGGGAAAGAATGAGGACTGATATGTTACAGATTAAAACCACGCGGTATCGCAACAAAAAAACCGGCAAAACCACGGTCAGGCATTACGCCCTGGTGGAGATACCGGGCGGACGGCATATCCCCCTGATTATACCGGCTAAAGAAACAGATTATGTGTTTGGACCCTGGTAAAATTTTTTTAGGTTAACTGCAGCAGCGCCATCACCAGCATCCCTGCCAGCAGGGTCCAGACCAGGCTCTTTGTTCTGACAGCCACGGCAAAAGCCGGCAGCGCTGTAATCAGGTACTTATTCTGCAAGCCCAGATTCAGCCGGCGCTCCGGTTCCGGCATGACCAAGTCGGGCAGCAGGATGGCCGCCAGTACTGCTACCGGCACATAGCCGAGCCACCAGATCACCGGCTGAGGTATTTTCATTTTGCTCAGCACCACCATCGGCAGCATGCGGGGCAGGTAGTTGGCCAGCCACATGCCGAAAATGATCAGGTAGATTTTTGTCTGCATTGACATAAATACACCCCCACTGTGGCCGCAATAACCGTGGCGGCAATAATGTTGACACTGCTGTCGGTAATCAGCCTGATGCCTACGGAGAGCAACCCGGCAATCACCGCCACCCACACAGTGTTGCGGTCTTTAATCTGTACCACAAGCAGGGCGACAAACATGGCCGGCAGGGCAAAGTTAACACCAAAACGCTCAACGTTCCCGATTATGTTGCCAAGGGCAGCACCGATGGCAGAGTTGACGATCCAGGACAGGTGGGAAAAAATATTGACGCCCAGGATAAAATCCCGGTCCGCCTCCTTCCGGTCAAACTCCGCCATGTTCAGGGTAAAGGTTTCATCAGTGATGCCAAAGGCCAGGATGCTCTGGACAAAGGAAGGCATTTTTTTAACATAGGGCGCCATAGCCGCGCTGAAAAGCAGGTAACGCAGGTTGACCAGAAAGGTAGTAAGTAAAATAGCCGGGACGCTGGCGCCCGCGGCCAGGAGTCCGACGGCAATATACTGACCCGAGCCGGAAAAGACCAGCAGTGACATCAGTGCAGTCTGCAGCACGTCAAGCCCCTTTTCCCGGGCAATTACACCAAAGGCCAGCCCTAAAGGAGCATAACCCAGCATTATCGGTATCGCTTTTTTCCCTCCGGCAAAAAATAAAGCTCTCCCCACTCGATCACACCTTTACAGGAGACTCAATTAAATCCAAAAACTCCGCTTCGGTCAAAATGGTGATACCCAGTTCCCGCGCCTTGTCGTATTTGGACCCGGCATCTTCGCCGGCTACAACGTAATCGGTTTTTTTACTGACGCCGGAACTGACCTTGCCGCCCAGTTTCTCGATGAGCTCCTGGGCCTCTTTGCGGCTGTACTTTTCCAGCCCGCCGGTGAGCACAAAGGTCCTGCCGGCCAGCGGCTGTTCTCCCTTCTCCGGCTGCTCTTCAGTCATATTCACCCCGGCCCGGCGCAGTTTCTCAATCAGTGCCAGGCTGGCGCTATCCCGGAAGAAAGCCACAATGCTGGCGGCCATTTTGGGTCCGACCTCCGGAATTGCGGTCAGTTCCTCTTCGCCGGCATGCATGAGCTTATCCATTGTCCCAAAGTGCTTAGCCAAAATCTTCCCGGCCCGGGCGCCCACATGCCTGATGCCCAGGGCAAAAATCAGCTGGGCCAGGGAATTGCTTTTGCTGGCGGCAATGGCATCCAGCAGGTTCCGTACCGACTTTTGGCCCATCCGTTCAATACTTATCAGGTCGTTGTACTTTTCCTCCAGGTAATACAGGTCTGCCGCATCCCTGATAAAACCTC
>JBMOPI010000141.1:0-6684 GCA_049324975.1 Bacillota bacterium | reverse complement strand
CAAACTCCTGGAGAATCATTACCAGAACATGCAGGACATAGAGTTTACCATCGAAAAAGGCAAACTGTACATACTGCAGACCCGTCACGGCAAGCGGACCGCCAATGCGGCCATCAAAATTGCCGTTGAGATGGTTAATGAAGGACTTATCGACAAAAAAGAAGCTGTACTCAGGGTAGAGCCTGGTTCCCTGGACCAGCTGCTGCACCGGCGGATCGACCCGTCAGCTAAAATTGACGTTATCGCCAAAGGCCTGCCGGCTTCACCAGGCGCCGCCAGCGGTAAAGTTGTTTTTAGCGCCGACGAAGCCGAGAAGCTGGGCCAGACCGGGGAAAAGGTCATCCTGGTGCGGACCGAAACTACTCCGGATGATATTCATGGCATTGTTGAGGCCCAGGGCATCCTCACCAGCCGGGGCGGCATGACCTCCCACGCGGCGGTAGTGGCCCGGGGCATGGGCAAACCCTGTGTCTGTGGCTGTGAAGCCATCAAAATCGATTACGAAGCCGGCCAATTTAACGTAGACGGCACTGTTGTAAAAGACGGTGACCTTATTTCCATCGATGGCGCCACCGGCCAGGTTATCCTCGGCCAGGTGCCCATGATTGATCCGGAATTGTCCGGGGAATTCCAGACCCTCTTGGGCTGGGCCGACGAACTCCGGACCATGGCGGTCAGGGCCAACGCCGATACCCCGGAAGATGCTAAGAAGGCCCGGGAATTCGGGGCCGCAGGCATCGGCCTCTGCCGGACTGAGCACATGTTTATGGCCCAGGACCGGCTGCCGGTCGTACAGGAAATGATCCTCGCCGAAACCCTCGAGGGCCGGGAAGCTGCCCTGGCCAAGCTGCTGCCTATGCAGCAGGGTGATTTCTACGGCATCTTGAAAGCCATGGAAGGTTTCCCCGTATATATCCGCCTCCTTGACCCGCCCCTGCATGAATTCCTCCCCAATATGGAAGAACTGGTTGTGGAGATTACCGAGCTTAAGTGCACCAATGGCGATAAGGATGTAATCAAAGAAAAAGAGGAACTGCTGCGCAAGGTGCGCGCCATGCACGAGTTTAACCCGATGCTGGGCCACCGGGGCTGCCGCCTGGCCATTACCTGGCCTGAGATTTACGCCATGCAGGTGAGGGCCATTTACCAGGCTACTGCCCAGCTGATCAAAGAAGGCGTAGACGCCAAGCCGGAAGTAATGATCCCGCTGGTAATCCATGTCAATGAGCTTAAGATGCTCCGTGACATGTCCGTGGAAATCGCCAAACAGATTCAGGAAGAGCAGAAGGTCAAGTTTGACATCCACGTCGGCACCATGATTGAGCTGCCGCGGGCCTGCGTAACCGCTGACGAGATTGCCGCCCAGGCTGATTTCTTCTCCTTCGGCACCAACGACCTCACCCAGACCACCCTTGGATTCAGCCGTGATGATGCGGAAGGCAAGTTCATGAGCGATTATCTCAACAAGAAAATCCTCACTGATAACCCCTTTATCGTCCTCGACCAGGGCGGCGTTGGCAAACTGGTGCAGATGGGTACCGAACTCGGCCGCCAGGCCAACCCGCAGCTTAAGGTCGGCATCTGCGGCGAGCATGGCGGTGAACCTGCCTCCATCGGTTTCTGCCATAAAATCGGTATGGATTATGTGAGCTGTTCCCCCTACCGGGTGCCCATTGCCCGTCTGGCCGCCGCCCAGGCCGCCGCCGGCGGTGAGAGTGCTGTAAGCACGAAGTAAACGGCAATTTTGCCGGCAAAAATTATATAAATATTTTTGCTGGACATAGTTGTCTAAGTATGTTAAAATGACATTAATTTCACAAGGAAATACTCAGGTGCCCCGGCGACGGGGATAATAGGGAATCAGGTGCAAGTCCTGAACGGTCCCGCCACTGTAAATGGGGAGCGGAAACGAAAGCCACTGACATAGTCGGGAAGGCGGTTGACGCAAGGATCCATGAGTCAGGAGACCTGCCTGTGTGTTTGGCACATTTCCACCTTCGGAAGAAAGGCGGTGCCGGTAAGGGCCTAAAGGCTATTTATCAGCAGAAAACCCCGGTTTCCGAAGAAACCGGGGTTTTTTATATTCCCCAAACTCTAAACCCATTCTCCAATCTCCGGCAAAGCTAAGGCTTTGCCACTTTTTTTGGCTACTCAATAAACCGGATGCCTTCAGGAGACATGGATCCAATGCGTACCAGAGAATGCACCTTTATGTCGGCGTCCTCCAGCTTGCGGCGCCCTTCCTGGAAACTCTTTTCAATCACGGCACCGACACCGATAAGGTGGGCGCCCGCCTGTTTAACGATTTCAACCAACCCCAGCAGGGCAACGCCGGTGGCCAGGAAATCATCAATTATGAGCACTCGGTCCTGCTCAGACAGGTAACGCCTGGAAACGCTGATCCGGAATATTTCCTGCCGGGTGAAGGAATGGACAGGAGCAGAATATGTTGTCAGCAAAGGCTGTGCCGATTTACAGATGCTTAACCGGGAAAAATCCCCGCACCATCTGAGTTTCGGCCAGAAAAAGCGGGTGGCTATCGCCGGCGTGCTGGCCATGGACCCCGAAGTGATGATTCTGGACGAGCCGACGGCTTACCTTGATCCCCAGGGGCAGGACCTGCTGTTTGACATATTGCAGGAATTTCACCGGCGGGGGAAGACCCTGCTGGTGGCTACCCATGACATGGACCTGGCGGCGGAATGGGCCGACCATGTGATTAGTCAGGGACGGCCGGACCATGGCCGAGGGCGGGCCGGAACTGCTGATCGATGCCGGCCTGATGGCTGCGGCCAGCCTCCGGCTGCCGGTTGTGGCCCGGATTTTTCACCGGCTGGCGGAAACAGTGCCCTTGGTGGGAGAAGGGGCTATCCCCCGCACCATTGACCAGGCGGTGGCGGCAATCAGGGACCTGGCCGGCCGGCGATGAAAACCGGCCGGGGAAAAACTTTACTGCGGGGTGCTACATGGATAACCTGCGTTGCTTCGTAGCTGTTGATTTTCCGTTTGAAATAAAAAAAGCCCTGGCAGGGGTCAGGGATGAACTGAAAAGGTGGCCGGTCCGGGTGAAATGGGTGGAGCCGGCAAACTACCACCTGACCCTGAAATTTCTGGGCAGCGTGCCGGCCGGGGATATCCCCGCCGTTACCGCCGCCCTTGGGCGGGCTGTGGCCGGACAGCCTGCGTTTACGCTGCGGTTTAGAGGTGTGGGGGCCTTCCCAAACCTAAGGAGACCCCGGGTCATCTGGGTCGGTGTCACGGGTGACACCGGCGCTTTGACAGCGCTGCAGCAGGCCGTTGACCGGGAACTCCGACAATTAGATTTTCCCGGTGAAGCCGGGGTTTACACGCCGCATCTGACTTTGGGGCGGGTAAAAGAAAGCCGGCCGGTACCGGACCCGGTACAGGAAGCCGGACCGGCCCTGGCTGATATTGTCGGAAATCTTACGTATATTGACCCAGACCCTGTTACGGTGGCCGAAGTCTTATTGATGGAGAGCCGGCTATCCCGTTCCGGGCCTGCATACTCCAGGTTGGCCGGATTTACCCTGGGTTAAATATTTTTGTCCCGGGGAGGAACTTTTTCAAATAACGCGAATATAATGTGAAAACCGTATTTTGCTTAATAAAGAGGTGTATATTTTTGCTTATCATCGGAATTAACGGCAGCCCCAACAAAGAAGAAAACACCGCCTTTTTGCTAGGGAAAGCCCTGGCAGCCGCTCAGGCAGGAGGCGCCCGGACAGAACTGCTCCACGTAGTTGACGCGCTCCAGGGGTTACAGACGCCTTTTTGCAATACCTGCTGCAACCCGTGCGAGGGCGCCTGCACCCGGGGCAACAACATGGGTATTGCATATGACCAGCTGCGGCAGGCCGATGGCCTGATTATTGCCAGCCCGGTTTATTTTGGTACTGTTTCCGGCCAGTTGAAGGCTTTTTGGGATAAATCCCGGGTCCTGCGTAAGGAGCGGGCGCTGGTTAATGTTGTCGGTGCCGCGCTGGCCGTGGGGGGCAGCCGGTTTGGCGGACAGGAGACCACCCTGCGCGCGATACACGATATGATGCTGGTCCAGGGCATGACTGTAGTCGGGGACGGTTATTTTGACGCTGACGCCGGCCACCAGGGGGCGTGTGCCCACCGACCGGCCGCAGACGATGAAAATGCTATTAAACGGGCCGAAATTACCGGCCGCCGGGTTGTGGAAGTGGCCCGGGCCACAAGCTCCCTCAGACGGAGGTAACCAAATGCTAATCCGACAAATGACCGAGGAACTGGAGGCCCGGCAACTGTCGCCTTATGCTGCACTTAGCAAGGACAGCAGGGGCCGGGATACAGCCGAGGATGAGTGTCCGGTCAGGACCGCTTTTCAGCGGGATAGGGACCGGATTATTCATTCCAAGAGCTTTCGCCGCTTAAAACATAAAACGCAGGTGTTTATAGCTCCGGCGGGGGACCACTACCGCACCAGGCTTACCCATACCCTGGAGGTGGCCCAGATTGCCCGGACCGTGGCCAAGGCCCTGCGGCTGAACGAGGACCTGACAGAAGCCATTGCCCTGGGTCATGACCTGGGCCACACTGCTTTTGGCCATGCCGGGGAAGAAGCCTTAGATGAAATCCTGCAGGAACGTTACGGGATGCCCTTTAAACATAACGAACAGAGCCTCCGCGTGGTTGAAGGGGTGGAAAAGATGAACCTCACCCGGGAAGTGCGGGACGGTATTCTAAACCACACTGATGAGATTGACCCTATAACGCTGGAAGGTAAGATTGTCAAGATTGCCGACCGCATTGCCTATATCAACCATGACATTGACGATGCCCTGCGGGGTGGCATTATCACCGCTGCCGAACTCCCCCGGGATTGTATAGAGGTGCTGGGAGACAAGCACACTGTGCGAATTAACACTATGGTTACGGACATGATCAGGGCCAGTTGGGACCGCCCGGAAATCAGCATGAGCACTGAGGTTTCAGAGGCTATGGCCAGGCTCAGGCAGTATCTTTTCGACCAGGTTTATATCGGGTCCGAGGCTAAGCGGGAAGAGGAAAAAGCCAAAAAACTCCTCCAGCGGCTGTTTGATTTTTTTATCACGCATCCTGAAGAACTGCCGGCCGGCCGGCAGCCGGCCAGGAAAGACGAGCTGCCGCGGGTGGTCTGTGATTATGTGGCCGGGATGACCGACCGTTACGCGCTGGACTTGTATACCAGATACTTTCTGCCAACTCCCTGGATTGACTAGGCAGGGTATATTTTGGTAATACTATCTATGTTTTGGCAGAATTTTTAAAAAATTTGTCGTTGCGGGGAAGGAAAATTTTATGTGACAGCGAATATTAGAAGAATCCCTAAAATTATTGTAGATGCCGATTCCTGTCCGGTTAAGGAAACCGTGGTTAAAGTGGGCGCTGAATTCAGCCTGCCGGTGGTCATTATAGCAAGTGTGGCCCACGAGCTGCCGGAGGCGCCGGGGGTGGAAAATATCCGTGTCGACAGTTCCCCCCAGGCGGTGGATATGGCGGTCATCAATCACCTGTATGCAGGGGATATCGCCGTTACCGGCGATTTCGGGCTGGCATCGTTGATTCTTGGCAAAGGGGGTCGGGTTTTATCCCCGCGGGGATTCGTATACAGTGATAAGAATATAGACCGGCTGCTGCTGCAGCGGCATATGGATGCCAAAATCCGCCGGGCCGGCGGCCGTACTAAAGGTCCGCGTGCCTTTACCGGCGAAGACCGGAGCAGGTTTGAAGAAAACTTGCGGAAGCTTTGTCAGGTTTCTCATCCGACAGCAGGAAAATCAGGAATTATGACGAAATCCTAATACTACGGTTTGTCGGATTGGGTGATTTTATGGGTTACATCCCTGAGGAACTGGTGGAAGAAATCCGCCTGCGCAATGATATTGTCGATGTGGTTTCCGATTACGTCCGCCTGAAGAAGCAGGGAAGAAACTATATAGGCCTTTGTCCTTTTCATAATGAGAAGACCCCTTCCTTCGTGGTGCACCCGGACAACCAGGTTTTTCGCTGCTATGGGTGCGGTGAGGGTGGAAATATTTTCGGATTTTTGATGAAAAAAGAAGGCCTGTCATTTCCGGAGGCGGTTAAACTCCTGGCTGACAAGGCCGGGATTAACCTGCCCGACCCACAGGACCCGGCAGAACACAAGAACCTTAAAATCCGGGAAGAGGCTCACCGTCTTAATGAACTGGCCCGGGATTTCTACAGTTATGTGCTGCAGAAACATGAAATTGCCGGCGAAGCCCGGGAATACCTGGCTAAACGGGGCGTCAGCCCCGAAATGACAGAGCTTTTTCAACTGGGTTACGCCCCGCCGGGCTGGGATAACCTGCTTTCATTCCTGACTAAGAAGGGTCACCGGGAAGAACAGCTGGCCAGGCTTGGACTGGTTACAGCCAGGCCCAACGGTACCGGTCATTACGACCGGTTCAGGCACCGGCTGATGTTCCCTATCTGGGATGTCCGGGGGAAGGTTATCGGTTTCGGGGGCCGGGTATTGGACGACACCCTGCCCAAGTACCTCAATTCTCCGGAGACGCCTGTTTTTAACAAAAGTTACCTGCTTTATGGCCTGCACCTGGCGGCCCCGCATATCCGGGAACAGGATGAGGTTATTATCGTGGAAGGTTACATGGACGTCCTGACCGCTTACTAGTT
>JBMOPI010000140.1:0-6724 GCA_049324975.1 Bacillota bacterium | reverse complement strand
AATACCGTGTTATAAACACCCGTTTTGATAAACTGGCTGCCTACCGCCAGCGCATACACAAATCCGGAACACCCGGCCTCCAGGTCAAAAGCCGCAGCTTTGGCGGCGCCAATCTTATCCTGGACAATACAGGCAGTAGCCGGAAAATACGCATCCGGTGTTACTGTGGCGACAATAATAAGGTCAATATCCTGAGGCTCCACCCCGGCATCAGCCATTGCATTTCTGGCAGCTTCGGCGGCCAGGTCGGATGTTGAAGTCCCCGGATCTGCAATCCGGCGCTCCTGAATGCCGGTGCGGCTTCTGATCCATTCATCATTGGTATCGACCATCTGCTCCAATTCGACATTCTTCATTATTCTGTCCGGCAAAGAGATGCCAATCCCGGTAATACCTACCGGACGGCCTTTAAGCATTGGCACGCAAATCATCTCCCATCAGGTTCTCGTGTATACTTTCCCGGATGCACTCAACCACGTGCTTTTCCACGCAGTCCTTGGCAACCCTGATGGCGTTGGTAATTGCCCGGGCCTGTGAACTGCCGTGACCGATGATGCATACCCCGTTAACCCCAAGCAACGGAGCACCACCGGTTTCCGCGTAGTCAATCTTCTTCCGCAACCCCTTAGCCTGGGTAAATACCAGAGCGGCGCCTATTTTAACAAAAATATTTTTGCGCAGTTCTTCCTTTATCATGGTCATCAGGTCCCGGGCCAGCCCTTCACCGAATTTAAGCACTACATTACCGACAAACCCGTCGCAGACTACGACATCTGCCACACCGCTGGTAATTTCCCGTCCTTCGATATTTCCTATAAAGTTAAGGGTACTGTTTTTTAGCAGGCGGTAGGCTTCAAGATACAATTCGTTACCCTTGGTCTCTTCTTCCCCGATATTCAGCAGCGCCACTTTTGGATTTTGAGAACCCATAATTTTATTGGCATAAATATGACCCATAATACCAAACTGCTGCAGGTTTGCCGGTTTAGACTCGGCGTTTGCCCCTACATCCAATAACAGTGCCCGTCCGTGCAGTGTGGGAATAATACTGGCAATAGCCGGCCGGTCAATGCCCTTGATCCGACCAAGCCCAAGAAGGGCAGCGCCCATGGCTGCGCCGGTGCTGCCGGCAGATACTATAGCATTAGCCTCTTTTTCTTTAACCAGTTTTGTGCCTACTACAATGGAAGAGTCTTTCTTCCTGCGCAGCGCCACCGCCGGCGGTTCACCCATTTCAATGACTTCCGAGGCATGCACGACGGTAATATCAAGATCCTTGGTATCGTAATTGGCAAGTTCTTCTTTAACTCTTTTTTCATCCCCTACCAGAACTATGCCAATATTGTATGCCCTGGCGGCTTCCACCGCACCTTTGACAATTTCCAGCGGAGCATAGTCTCCGCCCATGGCGTCCACGGCAATTTTCATGTTATGATCCTCCCTACCGGCTGATTGCAAAAACACTGAAATCGCCTTCAAATACAGTTTCCTGATCTATCTTTGAAACTACGGAAACATTAAACCTGTTCCCTGCAACCGATTGTACTGTTGCCTTGGCAACGATTTTTTCACCAAGTTTAACGGGCCTTTTAAAAGCCACCCGGGCATAACCTGTCAATGCAACTTCCGCGTCTATAACCGCAACTGCCAGAGAGTTGGCCTGGGCAAAAAGAAAATGTCCCCGGGCAATGTCATTCTTTTTAAACACCATATCGGGGGTTATCTCTAAAATGGACAGACCGTTTTTGTTCAGTTCCACATCCACAGGTTCACCGATTAGTTCAGCGCCGCTTAAAGAACGGATCTGGTCGTAATTTTCCTCAGCCACTTTTTTCAGTCTTTCCCTTAATTCAGGTATGCCCAATTCCAGCCTGTCAAGCCTGATAGTCTGGATGCTGACGGAAAAAAGCCTGGCCAGTTCTTCATCTGTTAAAAACGGATTGTCATCAATGCATTTCTTCAACTCTCTGATCCGTATTGCTTTTGGTTTTGCCCCGTTGTTCATTATAATCACCTATACAAATCATTTAGTACCAGGTGCTAAATATAGTATATAATACCTGCTCTTAAATTGCAACAATAAATAATGTCGAAGCTTAGAAAACAAAGCATATTTAATTAAACATTAAAAAGGCTTCGCTGGCGTGAAGCGCCGAGTTAGCCTTTTTTATACTGTCAGGAATTTTATGCTTTTATTACAGTGAAAAAAGAGCAAGCTGTCATGCCACTTAGCTTGCTCTTTAATAGTTTGGTTTATACCGCTTGAATTATTTGCTTATTCCGCCTTGGCCACAACTTCTTTATCCTTATAATACCCACAAGCCGGACAAACCCGGTGCGGCATTTTCGGTTCATGGCACTGCGGACAGGAAATAAAGCCCGGTGCGTCAATTTTCTGCTGAGCCCTTCTCATTCTGTTCTTTGATTTGGAACGTCTGTGCTGCTGGACACCCATTATGCACACCTCCTTCGCAGACCCGTTATTGATTGAAAAATTCCTTTAACACCGCCAGCCGCGGGTCAATTTCTTCTTTTTTGCAATCACAGTCTTTTGCATTTTTGTTGACCCCGCACTCAGGGCAGATACCCCTGCACCCGGGAGAACATACCGGTTTCATAGGCAAAGAAAGAATTACATTTTCCCTGACCGTGTCGGTTAAATCTATATGATCTTCCTCATATACCTGATAATTCCGGTCATCGTCATTATTGTCGTCAGCCTCGGAAATATGGCGGTACTGTTCTTCGAAAGTCGTTTTCATCCTATAATGAAACGGCTCCAGGCAGCGACTGCAGATAAGCTCCAGTTGCCCTGATATTTCCCCTTTTACCGCCAAAGAGATACCTGTATTAGTTACATCCAGGTGAACCAGGGCAGGATCAGTAAAAGTTACCTGGGTGCCGTCAATTTCAAAAGGTGGTATAACCTCTTTAAATTCGAAGCGGCGACTTTCACCGGGGTTTTTACGGAGTGAGGCAACTTCTAGTTTCATTCGGCAACACCTCACATTAAACAAATTTCATTATATACACCGGTATCTTTTTTGTCAAGGAAAATGTTGACTTATCGACTCATACGGGCAGCGGCTCCCTGACCTGCGCCTGGGCCTGCACGGCCGTGATAGCCGTTACATTTATAATATCCTCTATACTACATCCCCTTGACAAGTCATTGACCGGTTTGGCCATCCCCTGCAGTACCGGCCCGATGGCTTCTGCATTAGCCAGGCGCTGGCCCAGTTTATAACCGATGTTGCCTGACTGCAGATCAGGGAAAATCAAAACGTTTACATGGCCGGCCACCTCACTGCCGGGAGCCTTATGAGCGCCTACGGCCGGTATCAGGGCGGCATCCGCCTGCAGTTCGCCGTCAACATTAAGCCCGGGATACCTGGCTTTGGCAATAGCCGTAGCCCGGCGGACTTTGGCCACCATCTCATGTTCGGCGCTGCCTTTGGTGGAAAATGAAAGCATCCCAACCCTGGGTTCCAGCCCGGCCAGTTGTTTGGCCGTTACTGCAGTGGTATAGGCAATTTCCGCCAGTTGTTCAGCGGTCGGTTCCGGATTGACGGCACAATCGGCGAAAACCATTACTCCGTTCTCACCGAACTGCCGGTTTTGCATAATCATGATAAATGCCCCTGATACCACGGAAACCCCCGGTACTGTTTTGATGATCTGGAGCGCCGGCCGCAAAACTTCGGAAGTCGGGCTTAGTGATCCTGCAACCAGTCCGTCGGCGCAACCCATTTTAACCATCATGGTTCCATAATAAATGGGGTTTTTCAGCAGTTGACGGGCCTTTTCCCTGGTCATGCCTTTGTTTTTCCGTAGTTGAAAAAGTCCTTCCGTAAATTTTTCAATGTTTTCTGTATTGTAATTAATGATTTCTGCTTCTGCCAGCTGCAGGCCCATACAGTCCGCTTTCCCTCTGACCTCGTCCGGGATGCCCAGCAGAATAACCCGGGCCACTTTTTGTTCCAGGATGTCGCCGGCAGCGGCCAGGACCCGTTCATCAGCAGTTTCCGGGAGGACTATCCGCTTCACATCTTTACTTGCTTTTTGCCTGAGCTTTATCAACAGGTCCTGCAAAACTGCATCCCCCTTGTTTGCGTTTCTGATGTTTATTATGTTACAAATTGTTCCGGCCTATAGCAGGATAATCGTCACATCCGGTGGAAAAATACTAATTCAATAGAAGGAGGCTTATATGAATATTGTTGGCCTGATTACCGAATATAATCCTTTTCATAATGGCCACCGGCTGCATTTGCAGAAGGCTGCGGCACTTACTGATGCCGGAGCCGTAGTGGTGGTAATGAGCGGCAGTTTCCTGCAGCGGGGGGAACCGGCTTTATTTAACAAATGGGCCAGGACCGGAATGGCCCTGGCCGGTGGAGCTGATGTGGTCATTGAACTGCCGGCTGCTTTTGCCACCAGGAGCGCCAGGCAGTTTGCCGCCGGTGCTGTAAGAATCCTTGACGCCACAGGCATTATAACCCACCTCTGTTTCGGCAGCGAACTCGGTGAAATCGAACCAATGCAAAGATTGGCAGCTATTATCCGGGAGGAGCCGCCGGAGTTGAAAAAAATCATTAAAAAACACCTACATACAGGTGTTACCCTGCCGGTTGCCGAATCCCGAGCCCTGGCAGAATATGCGGAGTCAGCTGAAAACGGCATCCTGGCGTCCGACCTGGTTGTTCTCAACAAGCCTAATAACATACTGGGCATCGAATACCTGAGAGCTTTAGCCGATATCAACAGTCCGGTAAAACCCCTGACCATCTCCAGGGTTGCAGCCGGTTACCACGACGAGCATTTTTCAGCTTCCGGGATAGCCAGCGCTACCAGTATCCGCAAAGCCCTGGAGAAGTCCTGCGGCGGGGAGCCTGACGTTGCTCCTGTTGTACCGCCTGGTTCCCTGCACATCATGGACAAAGAATCATCCTCCGGCAGGGGACCGGTATTCCCTGAGTTTATGATGCCTCTGCTTCAATACAGGCTAAGGACTATCCCCATGGATTATCTGGCGGCTATGCTTGATGTCGGCGAAGGCCTGGAACACCGGATTATCAGGGCCGCAAAGAATTCTTATTCATTGTCCGGACTTATCGACAACATTAAGACCAAACGCTATACCTGGACAAGGATCCAGCGTGTGCTAACATATATTATTCTGGGTTATAACAGAGCCATGGCCCATGATTTTGATGACACAGGGCCGGGATATATCAGAATCCTGGGCATGTCCGAAAAAGGCCGTGAACTGGTCCGGAAAATGAAAAAAGCGGCTTCTTTACCTGTCATCACGCGGGTCGCCCCTTTCATGAAAACTACCGGCACCGCCCGGGAGATGTTAAATCTCGACATATTGGCCACTGATATCTACACTTTGCTTTACCCCCAGGCAAACCAACGGTGTGCCGGCCTGGATTATAAAGTTATGCCTGTGATGTTAAAATAAAATGGTCTATACTGCTATAATTAAATATATACTTCATTAGAGGGAATGTAGTTAAACGGAACGGTATCCTATTATGAAGGTGATTTGATGAAGCACCGTTATTTTCTGATGCTTTGCGTCCTCTTTTTTGTAGCCTCCATGATAACGTTCCCGGGAGACGTTTTTGCAGCTGCCAAAGCAGGCCTTAAAGCCTGGTGGGAAATTGTCTTCCCTGCCCTGCTGCCTTTTTTTATTGCCGCTGAACTCCTGATGGGCTTTGGCATTGTGCATTTTATGGGCGTACTGCTGGAACCAGTTATGCGTCCGCTTTTCAATGTGCCCGGAGCGGGTTCCTTTGTTCTGGCTGTAGGCTTCACCTCCGGATTTCCCATCAGTTCCCATGTCACCGCACAGCTGCGAAAGGACAGGTTATGCACGAGAATTGAAGCCGAAAGACTGATGAGCTTCACCAATAATGCCAGCCCCCTCTTCATGCTGGTTGCGGTTTCCGTAGGTATGTTCAAAAACCCTGAGTTAGGGTTGGTAATTGCGGGGGCCCACTATCTGGCTAACCTCAGCGTAGGCTTTTTACTCCGTTTTTACGGCCGTCATGACAGGGAAATATTACCCACCGGCATTTGTTCCCGCGACCGCCTGTTACATCGTGCATGGTGGCAACTGTCAAGTGCAATGAAAAAAGAGAACCGTCCTGCCGGCAAATTGCTTGCAGATGCCATTACCAATTCCGTCGGCAAGCTGCTTACCATAGGCGGTTTTGTCATTGTCTTTGCTGTAATTATCAGGATTCTCTCCAGAGTTGGTATATTATCCGGTTTAAACATGTTATTGGCGCCATTATTGGAACTCCTGGGGTTGCAGCCGGCAGCCGTTCAGGCATTAACCCAGGGTCTGTTTGAAGTTACCCTGGGGACCAAAGCTGCCGCCGAAGCACCTGTCCCCTATACCCAACAAATAGTGGCAGCAGCCATTTGCCTGGCATGGAGCGGTTTATCCGTACACGCCCAGGTAGCAAGCATGATCAGTGATACCGATATCCGGATGCTGCCTTTTATTGTTTCCAGATTCGGGCAGGCATTGTTAGCTGCCCTGTATTCCCTTTTATTGTTAAAACCCGGACCCGGAACCGTCAGTTTTCTGACCCGCCCGGTTTTCAGTCATCTGCCGGTTAACAATGGTTTCCCGACATGGATCGAAACCTTTAAATTTTCATTGTATGCTATCACCGGAACGCTCATAGTAATGGTGGTTCTTGCAGCA
>JBMOPI010000139.1:0-6743 GCA_049324975.1 Bacillota bacterium | reverse complement strand
GTAAAAGAGGAGTTGGGCGGTTTAATCGCCGGTGAAATCCGGGTGGAGGAACCTATGGCCAACCATACCACCTGGCGTATCGGCGGTCCGGCAGATATCCTGGTATCCCCTGCGGAACAGGCTGATGTGGAAACAATTGTCCGCTACGCCGGGGAAAAGAAAATTCCTCTTACCGTTATCGGTAACGGCTCCAATACCCTGGTCCGTGACAGGGGCATCAGGGGTATTGTGCTGAAAATTACCCGTGGTTTAAATAAGGTAGACGTTAACGGTCTGACCATAAGGGCCGGAGCCGGAGCCTTTTTGCCGGTTTTGGCCAAAAAAGCCGCGGAGCACGGACTGACCGGCCTGGAATTTGCCGCCGGCATTCCGGGTACGGTGGGCGGTGCGGTGGCAATGAACGCCGGCGCCAACGGCCAAAGTATTTCGGATGTTGTTCAGGAGGTGAAAGCAATTACCCCGGAAGGTTCCAGCCGGGTAATAACAGGCCCTGATTTAAAATTCCGTTACCGGGGCAGTGTCTTTTTAACGGAACCCATGGTAATCGTGGAGGTGCTGATGGCCTTGCAAAAAGGCGAGCGGGAGGACGTCTGCCGGCGGATGGAAGAACTCCTGGCCCGGCGCAAAGCTGCGCAGCCTCTCGACATTCCCAATGCCGGCAGCGTTTTTACCAACCCGCCGGGTCTGGCAGCCGGCCGGTTGATCGAAGAGGCCGGCGGTAAAGGCATGCAGGCGGGCAATGCCAGGGTCTCGGAAAAGCATGCCAATTTTATTGTCAATACCGGAGGGGCAACGGCCAGTGACGTTACGGAACTTATCAAACAGGTTCAGGAACTGGTATACCAAAAACACCGGATACAACTACAAATGGAAGTCAGGGTATTGGGAGAATGACCTTGTACTGGAGGTGACAATATGGAGAAATTCATTGTCATCGGGGGGAAGCAGCTGCACGGCAAAATCCGGGTCAGCGGGGCCAAAAATGCCACCTTGCCAATATTGGCAGCCAGTCTTTTGACCGGAGGGTGCAGCACTATTATCGAGGCTCCCAGGCTCCGGGATGTGTCGGTAATGAAGGAACTGCTTACTTATCTCGGTGTAAGGATAGATTGCGAAGGCCCGGCCATCCGGCTGGACGGGAGCGGTGTCAGGCCCATGGAGATCTCTGAAGAGCTGATGCGCCGGATGCGGGCGTCAAACCTTGTAATGGGAGCGCTTTTGGGGCGTTTTGGATACGTCCGGGCCAGTTACCCGGGCGGCTGCGCTATCGGCTCCAGGCCGATGGACCTGCATTTGAAGGGGTTTATTGCCCTTGGGGCGAGTATTACCGAGAAACATGGCTATATAGTGGCTGAGGCCAGGGAACTGAAAGGAAGTGAAATCCATCTCGATTTTCCCAGTGTGGGGGCCACGGAAAATCTGATGATGGCGGCCGTGCTGGCCAGGGGACAAACGGTGATCCGTAATGCAGCCAAAGAACCGGAAATAGTTGACCTGCAAAATTACCTGAATGGTTTGGGGGCCAACGTTAGAGGTGCGGGCACTGACGCTATTAAAATCCAGGGGGTGGAAAAACTCGGGTCGACGACCCACTGCGTGATTCCGGACCGCATCGAGGCAGGTACCCACATGGTGGCTGCAGCTATTACCGGTGGAGATGTCACGGTAACTAACGTAATCCCCGAACACATTGAGTCTGTTATTGCCAAGCTGAAAGAAACGGGCGTGACGATAGAGACAGGCGAGGACTGGGTCAGGGTAATAAGCGACGGCAAGACTAAAGCCGTAGACCTGAAAACCCTGCCTTACCCCGGATTCCCCACCGATATGCAGGCCCAGATGATGGTGTTAATGACTGTTGCCGATGGGACCAGCCTGATTTCCGAAACGATATTTGAAAACAGGTTCAAGCATGTCGATGAACTGCGGCGGATGGGTGCAGACATCAAGATCGAAGGGCGGGCGGCCATCGTCAAAGGAACGTCAAAGCTCAGCGGTACTTTTGTCCAGGCTACGGATTTGCGGGCCGGCGCGGCCCTGGTGCTGGCCGGGCTGGTATCGGAAGACGCCACGGTTATCGAAGACATTTGGCACATCGACCGGGGATATGAAAATCTCGAAAAGAAATATGCCGCCCTCGGGGCGCGGATTATGAGGGTAAACAGTATATAATACGGTGGCAGCAGGAGCTGCTTTTTTTAGTTTGCGGCGGGACAAGTTGCGTTTTACATATATTTTTAACAGTGATTTTGGTATAATAATATGGAGGTGATGCAGTTTTGCGGCATGTCAGCGTGGTAAAGCCTCTGCGCGTTGTTTTTGTACTGCTCTCGGCACTGGCCCTTTTTATGTTCATGCACTCAGCTTTTTTTGCCGTTACCCAGATCAGGGTACAGGGCCTGAAGCAGCTGAAAAACCACGAAATTGTAAAGATATCCGGACTTAATGCCGGTTTGAATATTTTTAAAGCCAACCTTAAGGATGCAGAGGACAAAATCCGCCTGCTTCCGCTGGTGAAGGATGTACAGATCAAACGGCGGCTGCCTTCCACTCTGGAAGTAATTATCACTGAGCGGGCAGCCCTTGGCCTGGTCAGCGGCCGGGGAGAATTCCTGCAGGTGGATGGTGAGGGTGTGCTGTTAGACGGGACCGCTGACTTGAGTAAAGTCAATTTGCCCATCATCACCGGGGCGCCGGCAAAGAAAACAGCCCCCGGGGAAAAGGTTGAAAGTGAAGAAATCCTGGCCGCCCTGTCATTTTTGAAAGAAATGCCGGTTAACATCCTGGCTACCATTTCAGAAATCAATGTGAAGGACTCTAACAACATAAAATTTTATACCCTTGACGGAGCCGAAGTGCGGGTAGGGAATACAGAGCGGATAGCCGACAAAATCAGGCTGTATGAAGAGGTGGTCAGCCGGAAATACAGCCGGCGGGTCCAATACATAGATATCAGTTACAAGGGCCGACCGGTCATTAAGTTCATAGAAGAAAAACAAAATAGTTAGCCACTATTTAGACGCACTACTTAACTGAGGAAGGGGACGCAGATGAAAAGAGGCCAGATTACCATTTCCATTGTATCACTGGCACTGGGTTTGATGCTGACAACTCAGTACCGTACTACCAGGTTTATCGAACAGAATGTTCCCATCACCAGGGCGCAGGAGATCACCAGCCGTTTGAAGGAAGTAACCGAAGAAAGGGACAATCTGAAACAGGACGTGGCCGATTTGCGCGGTAAACTGGACCAGGCTGCGAAAAGCGGGGATGCGGTGACCCGGGCGGTGAAGGACGAACTTGACAAGACGCGTATGCTGGCCGGCCTTACACCGGTCAAAGGCAGTGGTGTGGAGCTGATCCTCGATGACAGCCCCAAAAAACTACAGCCGGGTGAAGACCCGAACCTGTATATCCTGCATGAGGAAGACCTGCTAAAGGTTGTAAACGAGCTGCGGTCCGGTGGCGCCGAAGCTATCTCCATTAACGGCCAGCGGCTGCTGGCCACTTCGGAAATCCGCTGTGCCGGGACCACTGTATTAGTAAATACCAAGAAAGTTGTGCCGCCCCTGACGGTTCTGGCCACCGGCAACCCGGCCAACCTCCAGAGTTCTCTGGAAATTAAAGGGGGCATCCTGGAAACCATCCGTTTCTATGGTCTCCGGGCGGACGTGAAGCAGTTGACAGATATAACCGTTCCGGCTTATACCGGGCCGGTGCAGTTCGAGTTTTCCAAACCAGCCAAAGAGGGTGAATAAAGCATGTGGCTTGCAGCATTAGGGTTGATTCTGGGGGTTGTAGTCGGCCTGGTGTCACCGATTACCATGCCCCAGGCCTACGTCCAGTACATGTCAGTGGCAGTGCTGGCCGCCATGGATTCGGTTTTCGGCGGCATCAGGGCCGGCATGGAGAAAAAGTTCGATGATATGGTGTTTATTACCGGTTTTTTCAGCAACACATTGTTGGCTGCAGGCCTGGCTTATATCGGGGAAAGGCTGGGGGTAGCCCTTATCACCGCGGCTATTTTTGCCTTCGGTGTGCGGATTTTTCAGAACCTGGCCATCATTCGCCGGCACCTTTTAAAAAAATAGAAAAAAATCCCCTGCCTAAGCAGGGAAATCCATTTCCATGTGGAATTTTACCATTTAAGTATATTGAATGGGGGTAAATACTTAAATGCTGGAATTCGAGATTGACATGGACCAGTTTGCTAACATAAAAGTTATCGGGGTTGGCGGCGGCGGGAACAACGCTGTCAACCGGATGATTCATGCAGGCCTGAAGGGCGTTGAGTTTATTACCGTAAATACCGACGCTCAGGCCTTATATTTATCCCAGGCGTCCAGCAAGATTCAGATTGGCGCCAAGCTTACCAAAGGCCTTGGGGCGGGGGCCAACCCGGAAATCGGCGAGAAGGCCGCCCAGGAAAACCGTGACGAACTGGCCCAGATACTCCGCGGCGCGGACATGGTTTTTGTTACCGCCGGCATGGGCGGGGGTACGGGGACCGGAGCTGCTCCCGTTGTAGCTGAAGTGGCCAAAGAGGTAGGGGCGTTGACGGTAGGCGTGGTTACCAAGCCTTTTACTTTTGAAGGCAGGAAACGCCTGACCCAGGCCGAGAGCGGTATCTCTAACCTGAAGAACAAAGTTGACACACTGATTACCATTCCTAATGACCGGCTGTTACAGGTAATTGACAAGCATACCTCGATTGTGGAGGCTTTCAGGATTGCTGATGATGTGCTGCGCCAGGGTGTGCAGGGGATTTCCGACCTGATTGCCGTACCCGGCCTGATCAACCTTGATTTTGCAGACGTTAAAACCATTATGACCGACACCGGTTCAGCCCTGATGGGTATCGGTACCGCCACCGGGGAAAACCGGGCCGCCGAAGCTGCCAAATACGCCATTTCCAGCCCGCTGCTGGAGACTTCCATCGAGGGGGCCAAGGGTGTGCTGCTGAATATCACCGGCGGCAACAGCCTGGGTCTCTTTGAAGTGAACGAAGCGGCGGAAATCATTGCCCAGGCCGCTGATCCTGAAGCCAACATCATTTTTGGCGCCGTAATCGACGAAAGCATGGATGAAGAAGTAAGGGTAACGGTGATCGCCACCGGTTTTGACCAGCGGCATGACAAAAAGGCCCTGAGTGCGGAACTTGATATCAAGCCTTTCACAGCTTCCGACGATTTGGATATCCCCGCTTTTTTGAGAAGGAAGTAAAGTTATTCATACCCTCTGCCTGAACGGTAGGGGGTTTTGTTATAACAATTTTTTCACACAAACAATAAAAAATATGGTATACTTCCCTATAAGTAGTACATAAAGTAGTAGAGTAGGGAAATAAACCGAACCGGGGGTGTGGGGGATGAATTGTCACGAGTGCAGGTACCTGTCTTTTGATTATGTAGATGACAAACTTTCACAGGAAACCAGGGAACTGTTCGAAAAACACCTGGCAGAATGCCCTGCCTGCATGGAGCGGGTGGCCAGGATGCAGGAACGCAAGACGGAAGAAGAAGAGCCCACCGGGCTGTTCTGGTACCTCCTGCGACCGGCGTGCGGCTTTAAACGGTTCTTTATAGTCGGGGCGCTGCTCACCGTAATCCTGGTGATGGCCCTGATATCAATACATTTAGGGAAACCTATCTATCAACTTTTTAGTACCATACAGTGAAGCATGGCCAAATTAATTACCCCTTGCGCCTGATTATGACGAAAAAAGGCGGAGGGATTTTTTTATGCCCGGCAATAAGCGACAAGTTTCTGTGCTGCATTGATTTATAATAAACTTGTCATAGGAACAATTTGCTAATCATATAATGGTAATATGAATCCAGACTGTCCAGGGGGGATACCCAATGGCAACCCGGGTCGTTTATGTTTACCCGGATCAGGCGTTTCTGGTTAGTCTGATCATGAACGGCATTATCCTTTGGGGCACCGCCCGCATACTGCGCCTGCCGGCCGGCAGGTGGCGTATCCTGGCCGGTGCTTTGACGGGTGGGATATATTCTTTTTTTGCGGCTTTTCCGCATTTGGGATTTTTACATGGATTTGGGCTGAAGGTCTTTTTTTCTGCCGTAATTATTTTGGCGACTTTTGCTCCTTTTAATCCCAGGCGGTTTTTGTCTGCATTGGCCGGTTTTTATGTTACATCTTTCATTGCCGTGGGGACTATTGTCGGGGCCCAACACCTTATTAACAGTGATTACCGGCTCACAATGGCCGCCCATGGTTTATGGCAGCTTTTGGCCAAATACATCTGGTACGGACTTGCTGCCTGCATAATGATGATAATTGCGATGGCCAAATGGGGCAGCGCTGTTTTTCGCAAAAAGGCCCTGCAGGATATCTTGCGGGTCCCTTTAAAAGTATTGTTCGGCCAGGACGAAATTCAGGTTGAGGCGCTCATCGATACCGGCAACCAGCTGCAGGACCCGCTGACCAAAATACCTGTGGTAGTGGTGGAATATGCGGCGCTCCGTCACCTGCTGCCGCCTGAGGTGCGGCTGGCCTTTGAAAAAGGCGCTGAACCCGATATTATGGAAGTCCTTGAGGCACTGGCGTTGACCCCCTGGTCAACCCGTTTCCGGGTAATTCCCTTTACTTCCCTGGGAAAGCAAAACGGGCTCTTGATGGGGTTCCGCCCTGACCGGCTGGAAATATATAAGAATGATTGTCCCGTTGCCACAGAGAATGTAATTGTCGGTATTTACACCCGGGAATTAAGCCCGGAAGGC
>JBMOPI010000138.1:0-6781 GCA_049324975.1 Bacillota bacterium | reverse complement strand
CTATTGCATTAAATCCGGGGTATGTCCAGGCCCACTACCGGTTAGGTTACGTCTTTGCTGAACTGGAGCGGTATGAGGAAGCCCTGCACCATCTGCTGCAGGTCGTAAATCTGGAAACAAGGCATGCCAAAGGATATTTCTGTCTGGGCAAGGTTTATAACGCACTTAACCGCTGGGATGAAGCCATTGAAGCCCTGGAAAAGGCCATTGCCCTAAACAACGTGTTCGAATTCGCATGGTACCAGCTGGGGATTGCTTATAAAGGCAAAAACGATTTATACAAAGCATTGGAAACATTTGACCAGGCCCTTAAGATAAACCCCCGTCTCGACTATATATATGACCAGATGGGAAGGGTATATGTAAAATTGAAACAGTATCAGAAGGCGATAGAAATGCACACAAAAGCTGCCGAAATTGCACCCAAACTCGCTTATCTCTGGAAAAACCTAGGTGTTGCCCATCTGAAAAATGGCGAATATTTACAGGCTATAGAAGATTTGACCAGGGCCCTTAAGATAAACCCCCATAACGGCATCGTTTATTATTATATCGGATGCGCTTATATGGCGATGGGGGACGAAGAGCCGGCCAGGAAAAACTTTGAGCTTACCCTGAAGTATCTGCCGGAACATGAACAGACCCGTAAAAAACTAGCCACGCTGAATGAAAAAAGGCAAAATGAGTCCGAGACAACTCCGGAAGCGGCCGAAGGTTTTCAGGAACTAAGCGGCACTTCTTTTGAAGAGCAAATCCTGCGTTTGAAAAAAACCTGGGGAGAGAAATCACCGGATGGCAAAAAATCTAGTAATTAAACGTCGAAAACGGGTATATTGTCAGCTTTGTTGAACGAGAAATCCCACCAGGAGCGAAAAATGGGATGTTTTGACGTACGAAAGTTGGCAAACCTGGCAGGGAAACCCTTCTGCGCAATAGAACTATAAAGCGAATTTGCATACAGGAGGAGAGGTTTCTATGCCTGGTTTCATCTTCAGAAGGTATCAACGGGCAATAAAAAATTTTTTCAGTAAGTCTACTCTGCATACATTAATGGGTTTTCTGTATGAGTCTCTCGGTGACAGAAAAAAAGCCCTGGAATTATACAGGGAGGCCCTGAGGCTAAATCCCGGGAATCAGTCCCTGCATAGCCGGATAGGGCATTTCCTCTACAAAGAGGGTGACTTAAAGGGTGCCGCCGACCACTTCAGGCAGGCATATGAAAACAATGCCGTTCCGGAAAGCTGCCTTTACTGGCTGGGCAGCGAAGCTGTCCAATATCCGGAGAGCAGTATTCAAAATGATATTGCTTTGTATAACAGGGAACTGGCTCAAAAACCCAAATCCATCAAAGCACTGATGGCCAAGGGACATTATTACATGCAGGAAGGGCGGGTCAAAGAGGCCCTTAATGCATTCCGGCACGTTCTTTTTTTCTATCCTGCCTATCCGGAAGCTCACCAGGCTGTGGGAGTTAGCCTGTGTGAACTGGGTGAATACAATGACGCCCTGGCGTCATTTAACAAAGCTTTGGCGGGACGTCACAGGGAACCTTCGCTATTCGTCAATATCGGACTCTGCCTGAGCAAGCTCGGGCGCCACAAAGAAGCGCTGGTAAGCTACGAAAAAGCCGAACAGCAGGATTATATCACCCTGGAGTTATTGAATAACAAAGGTTTTACCCTGGTTGAACTGGAACAGTATCCGGAAGCGCTGACCTGTTATGACCTGGCGCTGGAAATAGCACCCCTGGATGTAACACTGCTGTCCAACAAAGGCACCTGCTTAACCAAAGCCGGGCGACATTCCGAAGCTATTCCCGTGTTTGACAAAGCATTGGCCGTTAATCCCCGGGACGTGACACTGTTAAACAACAAGGCGCTCTGTCTGGAAGCTGTCGGCCGCTACGAAGATGCCCTGGAAATATATCAAAAAGGGCTTGACCTGGATCCCAAAAGTACCACTATTTTGATTAATAAAGGCAACTGCCTGGCTAAAATCAATAAATTGCCGGAAGCTATGGCCTGTTTTGAGCGGATAATCAATCTTTACCCCGCTCACCGGCAGGCCTGGTCATGTAAAGCAGCTTTGCTGGAAGAAATGGGGAGGTACAAAGAAGCTGTCCATTGTTACAATAAGTCTTTTGGTCTGGGATAAGCGCTAACAGCATAATTAATTTTAGGGCCGGCATATTATGTTCCGGCCTTTGTTTTTGGCCTTGTATAAAATGTCATCAGCGTTTTTCAAAAGGTTTTCTGCGTTGTCCGCGTTTCCGGGGAAGGCGGCTATGCCGCCGCTGACAGTGACCTTTGTATCTTTTTCCACAGCCTGCCTGATCCGTTCCGCCGCAATAAACGCTTCATCCACTCCGGTTTCCGGCAGCAGCACCAGGAATTCCTCGCCGCCATAGCGGGCCAGGACGTCAATATCGCGGATGTTTTCCAGGAAAACCTTTGCTGCTTCTTTAAGAGCGTTATCACCTGCCGGATGGCCGTATGTATCATTAAAGTCCTTGAAGTTATCAATGTCAAAAATGATTAAAGACAGTTGCCGCTTATAACGCCGGGCCTTTTCCACTTCCTGGTTAAGCCGGTGGGTAAAATACCTGTAATTGTATATGCCGGTCAGCGGGTCGGTGACAGCCATTTCTTCCACCTGGGCGTTATATACACACAACTGTTCATATGCAGCCTGTAACTCGGTTATCAGTCCCTCTTTTTCTTCCTGCTGCAAACGCTCCCTAAGCAGCAGAAAAGACGTCAGGATGCCGAACACAATAAAATACGTAACCTGCAGCAAATCACGGATAAGTGAGGGATAAATATTTAACGACCGGCCTGCCCAGCGGGCAATGATAAAATAAATGATCCCCATCAATACCACAAGGCCGTAATAATTCCTCATACCAAAACGTATACCCAGGACCAGGATCAAAAAATAGTAAAACTGGTGTAAATCCAGCGGATTCCCAAAACCGAAGAAAAAAACCAGAGATACATACCCCAGGTCAACAATTGAGTATATGTAAAGGTGCAGTTTTCTGATTTCCCGGTAGTTAGTAAGGTAGTAAGCCCCGGCATTATAGAGGATCGCCAAAAGAGTGATATATAAAATTGGTTTCATTGACTGTGACCTGTAAATCCAAAACACCAGCGGACTGCCCAGGATCAATAACCAGCGCATCCTGATAATAAACAATTCTGCGTCTCTTGTCGTTGTGCCAATCACGTCAAGCACCCCCAACAAAAAAGGATTTCCTGCCGGCTCATAGAATATTAACTCATACTTACATTTTTTCTGTTTAATCGACAATTAATTCAGGAGGGACATTATGAACCGGTTAAGACTAAATATTTTTTTAAGCTATATTATATTTATGACCTTTCTGCCGTTAGCCGGTTGTTCGCCGGGAACTGCCGGCAGTAACCTTGACCTCAGAAACGCACTTATCAGTGACGCCAAAAGTAATTTACAGGCCACTATTGCTGAAGATTTCACCCACCTAACCATAATTAAGGGTTCGCTGGGCAAGTTCCTGGTCAACAAAAACAATCCCCAGCATCTTGGAGCGGCCATTGGCGCTACGGAATCCATGGTCTTTCCGGAAAAATATGAAATTGTCCGCCTGACCAAAATGATTGATATCACCGCCGATATGAAAAAGGATATCATCAGTCAGCCAATGCTGGATATCATTTTTAAAAACCGGGAAGTTATGAACCATATCTATAATTCCGTATTACAACCTCTCGCCGCACAAACCGAAAAGGGTAAAACAGCCGCCACCGAGCAGCTGCTGGTAGTCAATCAGGTAGTCCGTCTATTGGAGCAGGTAGCTATGGAATACCGTAGCCTAAGCCAGCCCGGGACCGATTTTAACGGAAATGAAGCCCAGGCAAGCTTTATGAAGCTGCAGGATTTAAACAGGGAACTGCAAAAACAAAAACTGCCGGAGTTGAAACAATAAGCTCCGACAGTTTTCTGAGTTTTATGGCATCATTTCCAGCAGTTTCTGTTTCAGTTCTTCCTCAGTTGTAAAACCGTCGATTTCGGGGAAACGGCTCATTACAGCATCGACTACCGCCCTGAGTATAGTTTCCCTTTCCAACAGGACTTTTTCCCGTTCATGGCACATGTTTGACAAATGCTTTAACCATTCAATCTGGTCATTATAAAGACTGGCAAACATTTTGGCTTTAGGCCGGTGCCTGGGCACCTGGGGGACTGGAGCCGGTTTATTATCATTGGCCGGGGGAGTGTTATCAGCCGCAACAGGGACTGTTTCCGCCGGAGCGGGGGTTGAATTCCCGGTTTTTTGGGCCGTTTTGTATTCTTCTTTGGCCAGTTCCCATTGCATTCGGGCTGTACGCTGAATTTCCGGTTCTTTGTGAATGTCTTTATGCATCACCACCCGGCTGAACCACTGAATTGCCTCTTCATATTGTCCCAGCCGCCGGTTTAACTCACCGATAAGGTACATCAGCCTTACGTCACTGAGCCTGGTGGGTCCGAAGCCTTCTTTTTCAAAGGACTTTTTATACAAATCCAGGGCATTCCGCAGGTATTCCATTTCCAGAACAGTATTGCCCAGTTCCCTGGTCACCCAGGCCGCCCTGAGAAACAGGCTGGCCATGAAACCATAACCGGCCTGCCGGAGCTGAGCTGTCCGGATAGCCAATTCCGTCGCCCTGAGCGCCACCTGCAGGGAACGTTCCGCGCTGAAATCCGGTTCTTCCTGTTTTAACAGGGGCAGACCTTTTTTCAGCCTTTCCATTTCCGCAGGGCGCAGAGGTTCCGGAAAGTTTTTTTCTGTTGTGGCATAGTTGCAATTAGGGCAGACCCATATACTATAATGTACCGGATTGACATCCCGGTAGCGGATAAAAAAATCGGTGTCCCGCTCCGTTACAAAACATGCGGAGCTCCGTACCCTGGTAACCTTAAACTTGGTATCGCAAACAGGACACTTTTTTTCTTGTTCATAAAAAATATTGGCCATCGCTTAACCTCCTTTTTCCACAATATCTATTTCGTCTTAATACGACAAATTCCTGCAAAATTAATTTTTTCGTCATAAAGAAGGAAGAATTGCAATTTTCGGCCTCTGTGAGTTATACTATTAAAAGAACAAAGGAGGATTTTTGCCGAATGTATGAAATAAGAGTCCACGCCCATTTTGACGCTGCCCACAGGCTCAGGAACTATACCGGCAAATGTTCGCGGCTGCACGGCCATACCTGGAAAATTGAAGCCCTGGTGCAGGGAAACGGGCTTGACAGCACCGGCATGCTGATAGATTTTAAAGTATTTAAAGGAATCCTGGCTGATGTTTTAGACGAATTTGACCATCAATGTATAAATGACCTGCCCGGTTTTACGGATAACCTGCCTGACACCCTGAATCCCACGGCGGAAAATATCGCAAAATATATCTATCAAAAGATGCGGCAGCAGATCAAAGCCCGGGTACCTGGTACCAGGCTGGGTAAAATCACGGTATGGGAGTCACCGGGCGCAGCCGCTGCATACTGGGAGGATTAAAATGAAAAGCATTGTCCTGCTCTCCGGCGGTTTGGATTCGACTGTAAACCTGGCAAAAGCGGTAAATGAGACAGAAGTAGTGTTGGCCCTTACTTTTGATTACGGACAGCGGGCCGCAGACAGGGAGATTACAGCTGCAGGCCAGGTAGCCGCCTACTACCGGGTACCCGCAAAAGTGCTGGAACTGGGTTTTTTAAAAGAAGTTACCAAAACAGCACTGGTCAACCTGGATAAAGAAATACCCGAAATGGATTTAACTGAACTGGACTCAGATAAAGCTTTCATGACCGCCCGGCAGGTTTGGGTGCCCAACCGCAACGGGTTGTTTATCAATGTTGCGGCGTGTTACGCGGAATCTCTCGGCTGTCAATTGATTGTCACCGGGTTCAATGCCGAGGAAGCGGCGACTTTTCCTGATAACTCGCCTGCTTTTGTGGAAGCCGTTACTTCCTCGTTATCTTACTCAACATTAAATAAGGCAAAAGTTAAAAGCTATACCCAGGACCTTGACAAAACCGGTATTATCAAGCTTGGCCGGGATTTGGACATACCCTTTGATTTGATCTGGAGCTGTTATTACGGCGACCGGGAAATGTGCGGCCGCTGCGAAAGCTGCCGGCGTCTTTTAAGGGCCAAAGAAACGGCCGGCGTCAGATGATGGGGGAGAAACATGCGATATACCCTGATTGAAGCGGAAACCGTTTATGACGGTTCACAGTTAAGTTCCCTCTGGGCTTACCGGAACTGTGCCCTCCAGGGCGACAGCATCGTGGCTTTTACCGGCCCCTGCAAAGTCTCCCTGGACAAAATGGTGGACATGGCCGACGTCCTGGCCGGAGATTTTATCTACAGTGAAAAAATGCTGCATTTTATCGTGGAGCATTTTGACCTGGACCTGGAAAAAACCGTTACCCGTCAGCGTTTATTGATGGCAGTAATCAGCGAGACTATTATGGAAGCTGCCGGTGTTCCGGTTACCCGCAAGGGGGACGACCTGTTCCTGGATACCTGTAAACTGTCTGTATCCATTGCCACCCTGTCACCGGTTTCCACGCTAATCCATACCGGTCTCAACCTTAGCTCCCGCAACACCCCGGTGCCGACCGTCAGTTTGCCGGAAATCGGGGTTCATGAAACCCCGGCCTTTGCAAACCGCGTGATGGAAAAGTACACAACTGAAATCGCCGGCATCAGGATGGCCCGCTGCAAAGTCAGAGGTGTTGGCTGATGCCTGCCGACATAA
>JBMOPI010000137.1:0-6804 GCA_049324975.1 Bacillota bacterium | reverse complement strand
ATTTATACGTTAGTTTCGCCGACCTTATCAAGTTTCAATGTTTTATTGTGGCCTGCTTTATCGGTATACTGAACTTTTTCGGCCGGAATCCCTTTTTTGATTTCAAAAAGCAATAATCCGCCCCCCTGATAATCTTTTGGCAGGGTGACTTTGCGGAACCCGCCTTTACCGGTGATGGAAGTAAGTTCAGAATATTTGTACTTGGTCCCGTCACTGGTAATCAGGGTAACAAAATCAGGTGATATTTCAACAGGTTGGGAACCTTTATTCTCTATTTTAACGGATATACCAACAACTTCATAACCCTCTTGGGACTGTAATGCTTTAATGCTGTCGAATTTTTTAACCTGGCGGCTCACTTCCAGGGAGATATCTTTATCATCAGCGGTAATGTGGGTTGTGTTGGGCTCAGATTTGGGGGCGGGTGCTTCTTCTTTTTTTGCAGTTCCGCAGCCGGCAATCAAAAATAATGTACATAATAAAACTATAATCCACTTTCGCATTTCTTACACTCCTTAAATAATGATTTGTGATTAGACTATTAAAGAATCCAGATTTATATTATATTCGATAAAAATAGTCAATATCCTTGGAGAGACATAAAAAAATTTAACAGGACTTTGCTTTTTGTTGTAGAATAAATATTCACGGAAGGTGAATGCTGATGCATAATATCGGTCTGGTTGCAAACCTTGAAAAGTCTCAGGTGCTTACCCTGGTTAAAGAGATCGTTACATGGTTAGAAAAAAAAGGGAAAGGGGTTGTTATACCGGATTCGTGTGCGGCTATCCTGGGTAGGTCCGACCTGACCTGCCCGGATAGGGACTGGCCGGCAGCCATCGACTGTGCTGTTGTCCTTGGCGGCGACGGAACCCTTTTAAATACGGCAAGAAGCATTGCCCCGGCAGGGGTGCCGCTTTTCGGCATAAACCTCGGCCAACTGGGTTTTCTTACTGAAGTAGAGGTTAAAGATACTATTCCCGCCCTGGAAAAACTTATTGCCGGTACATACCTGCTCGAGGAACGCATGATGCTGCAGGCCTCCGTCCGGCGGGGCGGCGAAGTATCCGAGAAGTTTATCTGCCTGAACGACGCTGTGATTACCAAAGGCGCCTTTGCCCGCTTAATCCGTTTACAGACTTTTGTCAACGATGAGTATGTAGAGACTTATCCGGCCGACGGACTGATTGTTTCCACGCCTACAGGTTCTACAGCGTACTCTCTTTCCGCCGGCGGCCCGCTGGTAACTCCGGACATGGAACTGATGATTGTCACCCCTATTTGTCCCCATACCCTTTATGCCAGGCCGCTGGTAATCGATGCGGCAAACGCTGTTAAGGTTGTGATCCTTTCCGACCAGGGGGAAATTATGCTTACCCTGGACGGGCAATATGGGTTTTCGTTACAGCCGGGGGATGAAGTCATTATAGAAAAAGCGCCATATAAAACAAAGCTGTTGAAAATTAACCGGCGGAGTTTTTACGAAATCCTGCGGGAAAAGCTGAAAGAGGGCATTAACTCTGATGTTTAATATTTTTACCAATGCAGTTAAAATAGCTCACAGATTTGTTGCCCCATTACTTGGCGAAGGGGCGGTGGCTGTGGACGCTACTGTTGGAAACGGGCATGACACTTTGTTTTTAGCCCGAAATGTTGGTTTTTCCGGCAAGGTTTACGGATTTGACATTCAGGCGGAGGCTTTGGCCAAAACCGAAGAACGGCTGCATGAAGCCGGCTTAAGCCAGCCGGTGACCCTTGTTAACGCCGGACATGAGCGGATGGCTGATTATGTTACCGGGTCCGTGGATGTAATTATGTTTAACCTCGGCTATTTGCCCGGCAGTGATCACAGAACCGTCACCAAAGCATCTACAACCACTTCCGCCATTGCAGCCGGGCTGGAACTGTTAAGACCAGGTGGTCTGATGTCTATTGTTGTATATACCGGCCATCCGGGTGCCGCCGAGGAACATTCGGCTGTGGAACTGACAGTATCCCGGGTGGACCGCCGGAAATATTGTGTCATGCGGATGGAGTTTGTTAACCGGTTAAAAAAACCGCCTTATTTAATTTTAATTGAAAAGAACGATGCATTCGCGGAACGGGGGAAAAACAATGAAGAACCAAAGGCATAAGGAGATTCTTGATATAGTAGGTCAGCAGCGGATTGAAACCCAGGAGGAACTGGCGGAAGAACTGCGCCGGCGGGGTTATGAAGTTACCCAGGCCACGGTTTCCAGGGATATCAAGGAACTGCGTCTGATAAAAGTCCCTGCGGGGGACGGAGCTTACAGGTACGGTATCCCTGAAGACCGATCAGCAGTGCTTAATGCTGACCGGATGAAGCGTTTTTTCCGCGATTCGGTTGTATACGCGGACAGCAGTGAAAATATTGTAGTCGTTAAATGCCTGCCCGGGTCCGCCCAGGCTGTGGCCGCTTTGATTGATGGCGCCGGCTGGACCGAAGTGATTGGCACTGTGGCCGGTGATGACACTATTCTTGCCGTTATCAAACCAAAATCCGCTGTGCCGAAAACACTGCGGCGCATTGAAGAACTTATTTAAGATTAATTTTTACGGAGGAAAACATGCTCCTCAGATTGCTTGTGGAAAAGTTTGCCTTAATTGACAAAATAGAAATTGACTTTGGTCACGGGCTAAACCTGCTGTCCGGTGAAACCGGCGCCGGGAAATCCATTATTATTGACGCTATGGACGTTGTCCTGGGCGGTCAGGCCCTGGTGGATTACATACGCACTGGCGAAGAACGGGCGATGGTGGAAGCCCTTTTTGATATCAGTAATGTTATTGGGGTTAAGGAAAAACTGGCTGGGTTCGGCCTCGATTACGGAGACGGGGAAGAGCTTTTATTGACCAGGGAAATCAGCAGGGCGGCAAAAAACATCTGCCGGATTAACGGCCGGACTGTAACCCTTGGTATGTACAGGGAAATCGGCCGCCAGTTGGTAGACATTTACGGCCAGCATCATCAACAGTCGCTACTTGAAAAGGAGAAACACATCCAGTTGCTGGATAGTTTTGGCGGACGCCGGATCCAGGAACTTTTAGGCAAAACCTCCGGTCTATATAAACAATACAGAGACATTTTAGATAAAATTGCCGAGATAACTGCTAACGACCAGGAACGTGCCCGCAGGCTGGATTTACTGCGTTACCAGCTGGCGGAAATTGACGCTGCCAGGCTCACCCCCGGGGAAGATGCAAAGGTTGAAAATGAGCTCAATTTATTGGCGAACTCCGAAAAAGTTACGAAACTTTGCAGTGACATTTATGAATTGCTGTATGAAGGCAGCGCAGGCAGACCCGCAGCCCTGGATATTATTCATGAAGCCCTGGCTAGCCTGCGTGAACTCAGTAAGATTGACCCTCTGGTTTCTTCTTTTACTGAAATTGCGGAAAATGCAATGTACCAGTTGGATGATGTAGCCAGAGAAGCCGGCAAATATCGGGACAGGGTGGAATATAACCCTGAGCGTCTGGAACAGGCAGGTAACCGTTTGGAACAGATAAAACAATTAAAAAGAAAATACGGTACAACTGTGGAAGAAATTATCGCTTACCGTGAGCAGTTGGCGGCAAGTATTGACAAAGAAGGCCGGGCGGAAGAACTGGCCGCGGCGCTGACCTGCAAACTGGAAAAGGTGCGTCAGGAATATGAGCTGACCGCCGGTGAACTTAGTAAAGTCAGATTATCTACAGCCTGCCGGCTGGAAGAATCCATCACCGGTGAATTGGCAGCATTGGCTATGCCGCAAGTCAGGTTCCGGGTGGAAATCAAAAAGGTTTCCTCGCCGGGCAGCCGGGGCATGGATGAAATTGAATTTCTGATTTCACCTAACCCGGGAGAACCCCTAAAACCGTTGGCAAAGATTGTTTCCGGCGGCGAAATGTCCCGTATCATGCTGGCTTTGAAGGCAATTCTCGCAAGAGCAGATGTGATCCCTACCATGATTTTTGATGAAGTGGACGCCGGTCTTGGCGGTAAAGCCATACAGGCAGTGGCCGAAAAGCTATCATTAATTGGCCGGGACCGCCAGGTAATTTGTGTAACTCACTCTCCGCAAATAGCCAGTTATGCAGACGTACATTTTAATATCAGCAAGATTACCGCCGGCCAGCGCACTGAAACAGTTGTCGGCCGGTTGTCGGACACCGGACGGGTGGAAGAGATATCCCGGATGTTGGGCGGTAACAATATTACGGATTTAACCAAAAAACACGCCCGGGAAATGCTGAATACAGCTTTAACAAACAAAAAACTAAAATGATTAAAGGACCCGGATTTTTTTGATGGTCAATGTTAAAAACATTGGCCATTTTATTTTGTCCAAAATTATAAAATGAAATTATTTTCGTAAAAAATTCGAAAAATTTTAGTTATCGACAAAAATAAGTTATTTTTCTGTGGTTATGGAAAACTACCTCAAAATTTCAAGGCATAAATGCGTTTTATTAAGGTTATCTTAACTTTAGACTCCCAAAACCAGTCATATGACGGGAAAAATTGTAAGCTTACAAATTTGAAAAAAGCATAAAAAAACTAAATAAAGGAAAAATATGGAGGTGGAGCTGCGGCTCACGGCAGGGAGTGATTGAAGCAGTGCAAAAAGAAAGACTGCGAAAAATTACCGGTTTGCTTTTGATCGCGATTATAATTTCTGGTTGTTTCACCACAGAAGTCCAAAGTTTGTTCAGTATTCCGGCACAACAAAGACTGACTGTCGGAGACCGGATTAATTTTGCTTCAAGTTTTCCCCGGCATGTTTTAAACAACTTGCAGCTTTATGTTGATCAGAAAGAATCAGATGTTATAAAATTAAACAACGGCGTGCCTGTAGCTTCCGGACCCGGAAAAGCAAACCTGCGATTAAAATTATTCGGGCTTATTCCCATTAAAAACATGGAGGTTCAGGTCGTCCCACAAGTCAAACTGGTTCCGGGCGGGCAATCAATCGGGGTACTGTTGCATGCTGAAGGCGTAATAGTTGTAGGTCAATCTATAGTTCAGGACATCAACGGCAATAAATTCAATCCCGCTAAAGAAGCCGGTATTCAAAACGGTGATGTTATCCTGAAGCTAAATGGCCAACAGGTGAACAGTGATGATCAGGTGGCGAAAATTGTTAATAACGCCGGTCAAAAAGGTCAGGAAGTCAAATTAACGGTAAAGAGAAAAAATAAGATTCTTAATAAAAGTGTTAAACCTATCTTATGTAAAGAAACCAGACGTTTCCGGATAGGTCTTTATATCCGGGACAGTGCGGCGGGAGTAGGAACTTTAACTTTTTATGATCCGGTGACCGAAAAATACGGGGCGCTGGGGCATATTATTACAGATGCGGATACCAATCAACCCATTGATGTAAGTGACGGAAAAATCGTGCGATCTTCCGTACAGGGAATTCAGGCCAGCAAAAAAGGCGCCCCGGGAGAAAAAATCGGTATGTTTATCGATGACCGGAATTTCGTGGGTAACATTGAAAAAAACACGAAACTTGGCATATATGGAAGGTTAATCAATGATTCTTATACAGGAATACAAAAACAACAGGCTTTGCCGATTGCCCTCGCCAATCAGATAGAAGAAGGTAAGGCCGAGATTCTAACCGTGCTTGACGGTGAAAAGATTGAAGAATTCAATATCGAGATTAAAAAAGTGTTACCGCAAAAAGAACCTGACAGTAAAGGTTTAATTATAGAAATAACAGATCCCCGGCTGTTGAAAAAAACCGGTGGGATAATCCAGGGGATGAGCGGGAGTCCTATAGTGCAAAACGGCAAAATAGTAGGCGCTGTAACCCACGTCTTTATAAACGACCCGACCCGGGGATACGGATGTTTGATTGAATGGATGTTAAATGAGGCAGGGTACAGTCAGGAACCCTTTAGAAAGGCTGGTTAAGGGAGAAATTACTCCCTTAACCTTTTTTATCCTTTTGGTTTTGCACTAGCGGGTGAAAATTGTCAACTTTTGCGCGAATTTGTTTTAAAATATTTGCCAAATATTTTTGCGCAGTTGAAGGACTTCTCAATATAATGTCGAATGGTAAATTAAAGCATTGAATCAAATATTGGGAGGCGAGATAAAAAAATGAACTTAACGGGAGTCAAAATACTTATTGCAGACGACAACAAGGAATTTTGCGAGCTATTGAAGGAATTCATCGGACAAGAAGAAGATTTTCAATTAGTGGGAGTTGCCAACAACGGGTTAGAAGCGATTGAGATAATAAACAGGGAAAAACCCGACGTTATTATTCTTGATATTATTATGCCGCATCTTGACGGCATAGGGGTACTCGAGAAACTGGCCAACGAACAGAATCGACCAAAGGTAATTATGTTAACCGCTTTTGGTCAGGAAAGCGTAACCCATAAGGCTATTGAGTTAGGCGCTGACTATTACATACTAAAACCATTTGATTTTTCAGTGTTAGCCACGAGAATCCGGCAGCTGGCCGAAGGCGAAACTGTACCCCAGTATACGCCTCCGATCAGGACCAAGAATCTTGATGTGGCAGTTACGAACATTATTCATGAGATGGGTGTCCCTGCCCACATCAAAGGTTACCAGTATCTTAGAGACGCCATCCTTATGGTGGTAGATGAAGTTAACCTTCTTGGTGCCGTAACCAAGGAATTGTACCCGATGATTGCTATGAAATATACCACTACCCCCAGCCGGGTTGAAAGGGCTATCCGCCATGCCATTGAACTTGCCTGGGACCGCGGGAATGTTGAAATGATGAATAAATTTTTCGGTTACACTATCAACCTTGAACG
>JBMOPI010000136.1:0-6906 GCA_049324975.1 Bacillota bacterium | reverse complement strand
GATGTCGGTGTAAAGCTTACGGAAACGGTCAAAAGCCTCCCGGTGAGGTTTCCTCATCAATGTGGTGACTTTTTTGCTTACATGTTCCGGTGCCACCTTTAACTGACCGCTTACATGGTGCTCACACAGTTCCTTCAAAACCCGCGGGTCCTTTTCCGCCAGCAGGTAGTCATACCTCAGCCCGGAGCGCAGAAAAACTTTTTTCACCCCCGGGATACGCCGCACGCGGCGCAGCAGCTGCAGGACCTCACTGTGGTCAATATCCAGGTTCGGACATGGTTCCGGGTAAAGGCAATGCCTGTTCAGGCACTGGCCCTGCTCCCGCTGTTTCCTGCAGGCCGCCCGCCGGAAGTTGGCTGTGGGTCCGCCGACATCGTGGATGTACCCTTTAAATCCCGGCAATCCGGCCAGTCTCTCCGCTTCAGCGATAATTGACTCCGGACTCCTGCCCTGCACCACTGTACCCTGGTGAAAGTGCAGGGCACAAAATGCGCAGCCGCCAAAACATCCCCTCTGCCCGGTGATGCTGAATTCTACTTCCTTAATAGCAGGCACGCCGCCGTATTTTTCGTAATCCGGGTGATAGGTCCTCCGGTAAGGAAGTTCATATAACCGGTCCAGCTCCGCCGCCTCAAGGGGCTTAGCCGGCGGGTTCTGCACCAGGTACAGGCTGCCGTGGGGCTGGACCAGGGTTTTGCCGGTGAAATGGTTTTGCTCCGTATATTGTATTTTAAAGGCTTCGGCATATTTACGCTTTTCTTCCGCCACTTCATCAAAAGAAGGCAGCATGATGTAATCCTGTATCCCTGATATATCCTTGGTCAGGTACGCCGTACCCGGAATATCCAAAGGGACTCCTTTTTTCCCGGCCAGCCTGCCGGCGATGGCCTCTACCTGGCGCTCGGCCATCCCGTATACCAGCAAATCAGCCTGGGCGTCGGCCAGGATACTGCGCCGGACACTGTTATCCCAGTAGTCATAATGGGCAAACCTGCGCAGGCTGGCTTCAACCCCGCCGATGATCACCGGCACTCCCGGCATGGCCTCCCGGATCCGGCTGGCGTAAACTATGCTGGCCCGGTCCGGCCGCCGGCCGGTTTTGCCACCCGGGGAATAGTCATCTGCCCGCCGCCGTTTTTTGTTAGCAGTGTAATGGTTGACCATGGAGTCCAGATTGCCCGCCGTAATCAGGCAGGCGTACCTCGGCTTGCCCAGTTGCAAAAAATCTTCCGTCCGCCGCCAGTCCGGCTGGGAGATGACCCCCACCCGGTAGCCCAGGCTCTCCAGCAGCCGGCCGACAAGGGCCGTGCCAAAACTCGGGTGGTCTACATAAGCATCCCCGGTAACCAGCAAAAAATCAACGTAATACCAGCCCCGGTCAGTCATATCTTCTTTTGTCACCGGCAAAAAGCCATTATCCGCCATAATATCACCTGCAACTAAAGTTTCCCCCGAGCAAAAAATCCCATTCCGCCTCGGCAAAATGGGATTAGTTTTTATCGATAATTGATAAATTGGAGAGGCACCTCAAAATCCTGCTCCTTTAACAGCTTGATGATTGCCTGCAAGTCATCCCGGTTTTTACCGGTTACCCGCACCTGGTCCCCCTGGATCTGGGCCTGAACTTTCAGTTTGGAATTCTTGACAGTCTTGTTGATTTCTTTGGCCACGTCTTTATCGATGCCCTGCCGGATGGTGACCACCTGTTTGACGGTATCGCCGGCCGCAGGCTCCACTTTGCCGTATTTCAGCGACTTTAAGTCGATATTCCGCTTCACCATTTTACTTTCCAGTATATCCACCACGTTTTTCAGTTTAAAATCATCATCGGAAATAAGGGTTATGGTATCTCCTTCATATTTGATGTCACTTTTGCTCCCCTTAAAATCAAAACGGTTCTCAATTTCCCGGACAGCCTGCTGCACTGCATTGGTGACTTCCTGCCTGTCTACCTTGGAAACAATATCAAAAGAATTTTCCTTGGACATTTTACCCCTCACTCCCTACTGAATTTTCTTACAATTATAACGCACTTCGGCCTTTTTGGCAAATTTGTCCTTGCGCGGCGCGGCGGTACGCAGCCTGACGGCCCGCTCCAGTTAAAAAGCGAAGGCCACAATTATTGTGGCCTTGAGTGGATTAACCTTTTGGTATATGAGGTATTCCCGCCATTTTGCGCAGCATTTCATGCATTTGATGCATCATTTCCTGCATTTTTTTCATGTGTTCATGCATTTCTTCCATTTTGCCCATGTGATGATGCATTTCCTTGCACATGTTATACATTTCGGTAATCATCCGGTGCATGTCGTGCATCAGTTCATGGTCACACTCGTGCATGCCGTCCATCCCGTACATACCGGGCATTCCACCATACATACCGGGCATCCTGTACATGCCTGGATCCATCGGCATATACCCGTAATCCATGGGCGGGCAACCGGGATAGTCATAACCATAAGGCATTTTATGTTTCCGCCTGCTCATCAAATTCCCTCCTTTGTTTGATTTATTGGGAGATTCACTATATCCTATGTAAACTTCACCCTTTTTGTTATTGTTTCAGGGCAAAAAAAACTCTCCCTTACTAGGGAGAGGAGTAAACAGAATCCGTAACCAGGGGGAATTCCCTTTTTGCTACAGTTCCCATGGGTCCGAGAGTGCCAAGGTTCTGACCGTTGTATGTGACCTCAACGGCCCCGGCGTTGCCCAGTTTGATATAAATTTTGTCATTGGCATTAAATGTCATTACCTGTCCGGGGGCCATAATCCCACTGTATTTCTGAACCCCGTCCACGACTACCTGGGCCCAGCTGGCCTTGTCTCTGGTAGTCAAAACCAGGTTAAGCTGTTGACCCGGTTGGGGGAGCTGAGTCCCGGGAAGGTTCTGGGGGGCAGTAGGGTTCTGCGCCTGTCCGTAAGTGTTTCCATAAACCGTATCCGGCACGGCAGGCTGCCGGCTGACGTCAGGTGTCCGGTCCTGACCGGCTGGAGGTTGGTTTTGTGCGGCCTGGTTCATGTTATTCTCAGGTGGATCAACCGCATTATCCCCGCTATTATTCCAAAAACTGTTAAAAACAAAAAGGGTGATAACGGCTGCCGCAGCCAGAAATACAGTCAGCAATGACGGTTTCCATTTAAACTTTTTCCTGCGTTTGGATGCTGTATATGCCTGGAATTTAACCTGGGGACGGCGCTCCGGCTGTCTTTCCTCAACAATATTCAATAACCGGAACTGCGCATTTACTTCTTCCTGGTTCAAGCCAAGGAATCCGGCATAAGTCCTGAGAAATCCTTTGGCATAAACCAATCCCGGAATAACATCATATTCTTCGTTTTCCAGCGCCTCCAGGTACCGCTTTCTGATCTTGGTTTCTTCTTCAGCTTCTGTCAGTGAAACTCCTTTGGCTTCCCTGGCGGCTTTCAGCATTTCTCCGAGATTGCCCAAACCTTTCACCTCCTGCTTACAGTCATGGTGTAACCGGCTAAAAATTCTTTGATTTTTTCGGCGGCCTGCTGCGGGTCACCGGAATCCACAGACAGGTCATAGCCATCGGCCGGCCTGTCCGGGTAGCGGTATAACGGGTCATAGTACTCCCGCAGCAGATATCCGGCCACTTCGGCAAAGCAGTTTTCCTTTACCATTTCCTTTAGTTCGCCGACCTTCACCTTGCCCAGCCTTTGTTCCAGGGAGGAAATGGCTTCGACAAGTTTTTCCCGGTTCCGGTCGGATCCGGACGTATATATATCAACTATTCTCTTAACTCTGTGATCCATAGAACAATATAACAGGATATGCAGCCCTGCCCGCATCCCGTTGACCAGTGATGGCGGCAGGATAATCCGGCCAATGCGCCGGCTCTCGCATTCCACCACAGCATAACCGGACTTTTCAACCCTTCGCAGTTCGGCTGCCAGCCGCCCCTCAAAATCCTTCTGGGACGGCTGCGGCGGCATACCGATATTTCCGAAAACGGAACCGCGGTTATGGGCCAGGCCTTCCAGATCAATAGCAGAAACCCCTAACCGGTCAAGATGCTCCAGCACCTCGGTTTTGCCCACACCGGTCAGTCCGTGCAAAACCACGATTTTTTGCGGCAGCGGACGGCTTAAATATTCGTTGACATACCGCCGGTATGCTTTATATCCTCCGATTAAGCGCGCTACCTGTATGCCCATGGTTTCGAGTACCGACGCAACAGACTTGCTTCTGAGCCCGCCGCGCCAGCAAAACACCACCAGCGGACCCTGCCGGGAAATTTCATTAAACTCTCTAACCAGCGCCGGCAGCCGGGGGCTTACAAACTTCAGACCCAAATCCCTGGCTTTTTGGGCGCCCTCTTCTTTGTATACCTTGCCAACCAGGGCCCGTTCCTCATCCCTTAACAGGGGGATGTTGACGGCGCCGGGAATAGTAGCCTCCGTAAACTCTCCTTCGGACCTGACATCAACAAAAAAAGCGCCGGTATCAATTGCTTCGTCTATAGATATTTCTTTTACCATAGGAATCTACCTTTCGTCTCCAAAACTAAAACTTCGACATGTTTTACGATAATCCTTCCCACCCCTATTATTTCCGTAAAATAATGTAAATTAACATTCATTTCCTGCCCGGTCATTACATTCCTCAATCATACCGGCACTAATGCCAAACCGCACCGCCTGCCGTAAACTGTATCCGTTTATGACACCATGCAGCACCCCGGCCATCAGGGCATAGTCGTCAAAATTCACCTGGACGGCGCCGGGTATAGCTGGAATAATGTCGGCTTCTTCCGAAGTGGCAAACGCCACACCATGTTCCGGAAAATTAATCAGCACCGCCCTGATACCCCTCTGCACCAGCCGTCTGGCAACATTACGGGCATCGTCAGGGTCCCGGACAGCAGCGCCGGTGATTAGCTCAGCCTGACAATGGTCAATGCCAAGCAGGGACAAAGTCCCGGGATAAGACATCCAAATCGGTTCACCTGCCTGATGATATACACAGGCCGGTTTCTTACTGCTTTTTGCCAGATCCAGGACATACTTCTGTCCGGCAGGCGGGGTCAAGGTATCCAGCACAAGCATTTTGGCCCTGCTCAAAACCGCCTCTCTCCCCCGCAGCAGTTCTTCCGTCAGCAGTTCCACAGTACGCATGTCCCCGGCTGATTGACGGGTTACCCCCCGCACATCCTTTAACCTGACCAGGCAGGAAGTGGGCAAATCTCTGGTTGTGGCAATATAATGGATGTCCACACCGTTTCTTTTTAAATCGGCTGTAATAGATTCCCCTTCCGGGTCGCGGCCCACAACAGTAAAACACGTGGTTGCAGTCTTTAATTTACCCAGCCTGAAGCACATTTTACCTGCCATGCCGCCACTCTCATCCGTAACCAGCGCGGTCTCAATACCGGTGGCAGATGTTTCCGCCGTACTCTGCACCGTCACCTCCCGGTAAACCGGTCCGATTACGGCAACGCCGGCGCTTTCATTAAAGACATAACCCCGGCCCAGAATAAAGCCCTTCTTAATCAGGTTTGAGATATGCACCGCCGCGGCCGACCTGGATATCCCGAGTTTTTCGGCCAGTTCCTCCTGGGCAATCATCGGGTCCTTTTTAAGGATTTTTAGAACCTCCTGCTCCCTTTCAGTGATCCTGTCCATAGCAACCCCCATAAACAATTGTTCGCATTAATTAATAATTGTCAGTGAAAGTATACCACCTGGCAAAAACCCCGGTCAAGGTATAATTCACCGGATAATTTTTCATGCTATTTACGGGTTGTATATCGGAGGTGAGCAAAATGTCCCGGGTTTTTGTCCTGGGTTCAGGGTTTTCCGCGCCCGGCGGCGCCCCCCTGACCAGAAACGTCCTGCCGCGGATTTTTGACGGAGACAACAAAGATCCGCAAATTCAAGAGTTACAGGCGTGGTTGGCAAACACCCTTTTTCCCAAAAAACCGGATTGGTTAACATCGGTAAGCTTTGAGGAAATCTTAAGCAGGTTGGACCTGATCAAATACTATCGGCCTTACCCGGATATCGACTACAAAGAGCTGGAGTATTACGAGGAACTCCTGTTGGCCGGCTTTACCGGCCTGCTGCCGGCGGAGAAAAACAATGCCAACCTGCAGCTTTATCAAAGATTCCTTGATTTTTTGGAGTCCGGCGATACAATTGTTTCATTTAATTATGACCTGGTGCTGGAAACGGCCTTAAAACAGCAGAACATCGACCCGGATTACATGATGCCCGTGGAATGTACGCCGGCTTACTGTGACCTGAATGATAAGAACCCGAAACTTCCCGTGTTGAAGCTGCACGGTTCCATTAACCTTTATTTCTGTCCGGATTGCAAACGGACATATTTCTTTTCCCATTCCTTTACTCAGCATCCCCTGCCGGGGGAACAACGTCCGGTCTGCACGTCCTGTCGCGACGGCAGCGGCGTCAGACCGCGGTTAAAGCACCTGGTGATAGCGCCGACGCTTTTTAAATCTTATTCCCTGCCCTTTATCCGGCGACTGTGGTTTCTTGCCCTGGACCAGCTTGCAAAGGCCGGAGAAATCTTTTTTATAGGTTACTCGCTGCCGGAAGAGGATATCCTGGCTTACCAGCTTTTTGATTTTGCCTGGCAGATGGCGGCCCCGAAACCGAAACTGACGGTGGTTGACGGCCCCCGGGCCAGGCTGGCCGGTTTCCGGCAGATTTATGGCAAGGCACTAAACAACACCGGTTTATATCTTGAGGACTGGGTGTTAAAAAGGCTTCGCTGGCGCAATGCGCCGAGTTAGCCTTTTTTATGCCGCAGGCGTACTATACTTTCCTGGGGTGCAAAAAAGCCGCTGTTCAACCTGAACAACGGCTTTGACATTGCTATTTTATTGCTTCATTAAGGTCCTGGATAAGTTTATCCACGTCAAC
>JBMOPI010000135.1:0-6914 GCA_049324975.1 Bacillota bacterium | reverse complement strand
CGCACCCCCAACGTGGCTATCAACGACCCGCTGCTGATGATGGCCAAGCCGCCGGCGCTGACCGCCGCCACCGGTATGGATGCCCTGACCCACGCCGTGGAAGCCTATGTTTCCACTATAGCCACACCGGTTACCGATTCCGCGGCTTTAATGGCTATTAAACTGATTTCTGAAAACCTGCGCACTGCGGTGGCCAACGGGTCCAACTTTGAGGCCCGGGACGCCATGGCTTACGCCGAGTTCCTGGCCGGCATGGCCTTCAACAACGCCAGCCTAGGATACGTCCATGCCATGGCCCACCAACTCGGCGGCATGTACAACCTGCCCCACGGCGTATGCAATGCCATCCTGCTTCCCCATGTGGAAAGGTTTAACCTGATTGCCAGCCCCGGGCGTTTTGCCGATATTGCCGTGGCCATGGGTGAAAACATCGAGGGACTTTCTGTCCGGGAAGCTGCCGACAAGGCCATTGCAGCCATTGAAAAGCTGTCCGCCGATATCGGCATCCCAACCGGCTTAAATGAACTGGGTGTGAAAGAAAAAGACATTAAGGCCATGGCCGAAAACGCCATGAAGGACGCCTGCAGCCTGACCAACCCGCGCCTGGCCACCCTTGACGATATTATGCAAATCTACAAAAACGCCCTTTAATAAAAAGTTAATACTTTGGTAATAAATCATTTATTTTTATCTGCTAAAATAAAATTCATATGTGCTTCCGATCTGTGCTGTCCCCCCGGGAGGGTGCAGACGAAAGGGTGCGGGGAGCAATTCCTGTGCCTGCCACTGCGCGAAGGAAGAGATGCCCGGATAAAACCGGTCTCTCTTCCTGTTTTTTTCGAGAAGAAATGTATTTGGTTAAAAAAATAAAAGGAGGCTGATTTACCATGAAAATTTACCGCGTGAACATGTCCAACCTGACCACTACCATTGAAGACGTTCCCCGGGAGTGGCAGGGCATTGGCGGCCGGGCCCTGACTTCGGCTGTCGTGGCCAAAGAAGTTGAACCCACCTGTCATGCGCTGGGGGAAAACAACAAGCTGGTATTTGCTCCGGGCTTGCTGACCGGGACCATGGCGGCGAATTCCGGCCGCCTGTCCGTAGGCGCCAAGAGCCCGCTTACCGGAACGATCAAAGAGAGCAACTCCGGCGGCACCGCCTCCCAGAAACTGGCCCGGCTTGGTGTAAAAGCTTTAATCATTGAAGGCCGGCCAAAAGGGGATAATTTTTACAGCATCCATGTAGATAAGGACGGGGTAAGAATTCAGGAAGAAACTGACCTTGTCGGCAAAGGCAATTACGAAGTAGTTAAAAATTTAGTGGCAAAACACGGTAATAAAATCGGCGTTATCACCATCGGTCAGGCCGGGGAATATAAACTGGCGGCCGCCAACATTTCCGTCAAGGACCCTGACGCCAACCTGCGCAGCGCCGGCCGGGGTGGACTGGGAGCAGTCATGGGCTCCAAAAAGGTAAAATACATTACCATTGACGATACTGACGCTCCCGGCGTCAAAGTTGCCGACCCGGAAAAGTTCAGGGAAGCAGCCAGGGTTTTTGCCAAAGGCCTGCAGGCGCACCCTGTCACCGGACAGGGGCTGCCCACCTATGGCACCAACGTGCTGGTCAATATCCTGAACGAGGCCGGCGGCCTGCCCACCCAAAACTTCCGCCAGGGCCGTTTTGCAGGCGCCAACAAGATCAGCGGTGAAACCATGCACGACATTATTGTGAGCAGAAAAGGCAAGCCGACCCATGTTTGTCATCCCGGCTGTGTCATTAGATGCTCCCAGGTATATAACGACAAAGACGGCAACTACCTGACCGCCGGATTTGAGTATGAGACCATCTGGGGCTTTGGCGCCAACTGCTGCATCGACGACCTTGACATCATTGCTCAGGCCGACCGGATTTGTGATGATATTGGCATCGATACCATTGAAACTGCTGTAACTGTGGCTGTGGCCATGGATGGCGGGGTCATTCCTTTCGGTGACGGCCCCGGGATGCTTAACCTGATGAAAGAGATTGAAAAAGGCAGCTACCTCGGCCGGATCCTGGGCAACGGCGCCGAATTTACAGGCAAAGCGCTGGGCGTAACCAGGGTGCCGGTGGTGAAAGGCCAGGGGATCCCCGCTTATGATCCAAGAGCTGTCAAAGGGGTGGGTATTACTTATGCCACTACCACCATGGGCGCCGACCACACCGCCGGTTATTCCGTTGCTACCAATATCTTAAAAGTCGGCGGCTTTGTCAACCCGCTGGAAAAACCGGGCCAGGTGGAACTGTCCAGGAACCTGCAAATAGCCACGGCGGCCGTGGACAGCACCGGTCTCTGCCTCTTTGTGGCCTTCTGTATACTTGACAACCCGGACGCCTTCCAGGCCGTCATAGACATGCTGAACGCCCAATATGGCCTAAGCCTTACAGCTGACGACGTCACCGAACTGGGTAAATACGTGCTCCGGACCGAGCGGGAGTTTAACCAGGCTGCCGGCTTTACCGGCAAGCACGACCGCCTGCCGGAATTCTTTAAAGAAGAGTGCCCGCCCCACAATACCACCTGGGATTTCACTGACGAGGAGATTGACGGTTTCTGGAACTTTTAAAATATGGGGGTCATGCCGGTGAAACTGGAAATCAGGCTTTTTGCCGGGCTGAAATGTAATAATCCGTCATTGCCCTGCTATAAACAGGGTGATTTTACCCTCGAAGTACCTGAGGGAACTACTGTTCAGGAACTGCACAAAATACTTGAACTGGAATCGCCGCTGCCGCTTATAACCCTTGTTAACGGTCTGTCCAGCGCCGTAGACCGGATGTTGGCGGACAATGACCGGGTGGGTATTTTCCCCCCCGTGGGCGGAGGGTAAAATAAGGAATATAAAAATTGTCGAAAAAACCCGAAAAATCTGTTATAATAGGATAACTACTTGTATTTAAAGGGTGAAAACTATGGCCGAAAATGCGCTGGTCCTGTGGAACAAATTCGTTGAAACCGGAGAAATTGATACCCGGGAGTTGAACCCGGTAATCGGGCAATCATGGCAGCGCTGCCGAGTATACAATCTTAATCCGGGCTCTACAAAGAAAAGCGAGGTTTTAACCTCGCCCAGATTAAAAGAGAAAATAGAACAGAACTGGCAGTTGGTGCAGGTTGCCACACCCGTTATGGAAGACCTTTTTCAGGTTTTACGGGGCATGGGATTTGTTGTACTTTTGGCGGATGCCAAGGGTTATGTTCTGAAAACGATTGTAGACGATGGTTTCCGCAAACAGGCCAGGCACATCAGGTTATGCGAAGGCGCCAACTGGGGCGAGGAGGTCAACGGCACCAACGCTATCGGCACTTCGCTGGCCGAAGGGAAGCCTGTTAAGGTATTTGCCCATGAACATTTTTTGCGGGATAACCATACTCTGGCCTGCGCTGCGGTGCCTATTTACGGAGCAGCCGGCGAGCTGCAGGGGACCCTGGACGTAACCGGCGAAAGTAAGAAAGGTATTGAGCGCATATTCCGCATGGCCAAAATGGCGGCCCGGAATATTGAGAAAGAACTTTATTTCATGCATATGCAGCAACACCTTAATATGTATAAGGCGAAATATGACGGCATTACCGAACTGATCCGCGAAGGGACAGTTGTTGTCGATGAAAACGGCATTGTCCGTGAAATCAGTCCGGCTGCCGGACAGGTCCTGGGCGTCAGCCCGGACGGGTGTATCGGTGGCAGTATTGAAGACCTGTTTAACCTGAACAATATGTGGGTGCTCGATTCTGCGTTGTCTGAAACTAAAGAGATAACCATTGGTTCCAAAAACCGTCCGGCGCTGGTTAATGCCCGGGCCAGGAGAATTTACGGCCCGGATGGCAATCCCGAAGGCATGATCGCTGTTATCAGCCCTGCTGGTAACAGCGCATTAAGCAGGACGGGGGACAAGGCGGGCAGTGAACTGCCGGCGGACGGCGATACCGTAAGATTTACTTTTGACCAGATCATAGGGCAGAGCGATGATCTGAAACAGGTAATCGCCGTCTGCAAGCGGGTAGCCCGCAGCAACTCCACGGTTTTATTAACCGGGGAAACCGGGACCGGTAAAGAAATGCTGGCCCAGGCCCTGCACCAGGAAAGTGCCAGGAGTTCCGGGCCTTTTATCGCTGTGAACTGTGCGGCCATTCCGGCCGAACTGGTGGAAAGCGAGCTGTTTGGATACGCGGACGGGGCTTTTACAGGAGCGCGTAAGGGGGGCAGCCCCGGAAAATTTGAACTGGCTAACGGCGGAACTGTTTTTCTTGACGAAATCGGTGACATGCCGCTAACGGCGCAGGTAAGCTTGTTAAGGGTGCTGCAGGAGAAACAGCTGTGCCGGGTAGGCGGCTGCCAGACTAAACCGGTTGATGTGCGGGTTATAGCGGCTACCCACCGGGACCTGGCAGAAATAGTGGAGCAGGGTTTGTTACGCCGGGACCTGTACTTCAGGCTCAATGTGGTTAATGTAAACATTCCGCCGCTCAGGGCAAGAAAAGATGATATCGGGCTGTTGGCCGGGTTTTTCCTGGATAAATACAAAGCCCTGCTGAGCAGGCCGGACCTGACTGTAACCCCGGAAGTCATGGAAAAATTTAAGGCCTATTCCTGGCCCGGCAACGTGCGCGAACTGGAGAATGTCATCGAGGGACTGGTCAATGTAGTGGAAGGGGACATGATTACCGTTGCCCACCTGCCGGCAATGATGCTGGAAGCCCCGGCGCGGCCGCTGTCAAATGGGCAGTATTTAACTCTGAAAGACATGGAACAGGCAGCTATCAGGCAGGCTATCGTCAACTGCAACGGCAGCCTCAGTGCAGCGGCTGCCCGGTTGGGCATAGGCCGCAGCACCCTCTACCGTAAAATCAAAGAATATGCCATTGACCCGGAAGCACTGATGCATTAGGCAAAAAACAAAACCCTCTGCTTTTTCATGCTAAGCAGAGGGTTTTTTCTCTTTAATCCCACCAGAAGATTACGGTATACACAGCCATAATTCCGTAGAGCCAGGCGGTTTTCCAAGCTGACCCCAGAAAGCCTCCGTGGGGGCCCGGGCTGATGAGCGCACCGATTACCGGTATGGCAAGGACTGCGAGAAAACTTAATAACAGGGCCAGGGCAAACATTTCCACCGTCCGGGAAGGGTGATTTTCAACAGTTATAAGATTTTGTTTGAAAACCTCATGTTTATCCTTCATTTCACTTACCCCCAGGGAAACCAGTGTAATTTTATTATTATACATGTAGTAGAAAAATGCAACATAATTTTTTTGCCTGAATGGCATTTTTTTCGGGGTGAACGGTCGGGTGGGAGTTTAAGCGGTTAATCAGGCGTTATTTGATACTTAGTGCGTTATGCTGCTCGTGGGGAATCATAATTGTTTTCGGGGCCCTGGTAATGAAGCTGAGGCCGGCGGCAAGCACCATCAGGACAGCGGCAACGATGAAGGCCATATTATAGCTGGTGGTGGCGTCCACGATTTTTCCGGCTACCATGGAACCGAAAACGCCGCCGACACCCCATGATGTGAATACCAGTCCGTAGTTAACACCCAGGTTCTTGGTGCCGAAGAAGTCGGCCGTTGTAGAGGGGAACAGGGAGAGGTTGGCGCCGTAGTTGAAACCGACAGCGGCCGCACCGGCGATCAACAGGGCAGCAGTGGTCAGTTTGGCGAACAGCAGCATCATTACGGCCTGGGACAAGAAGACCAGCAGCATGGTCCTGGTCCGGCCCAGTTTGTCGGAAACCATCCCGGCGATGATCCGCCCGCTGGCGTTACCGATTGCCAGGACAGCCACCAGGATAAAGCCGAGGTTGACGGAAGGCAGCTGCTTGGCGGCAATCTTGGCCATGTGGCCGATAATCATCAGGCCGGCGAAGGAAGCGAAGGCAAACATCAGCCAGAGGAGATAAAACTGCGGGGTTTTCATCATTTCATGCCAGTCAAAATCATGTTTTTTAACACTGGTGCCGGGCGCCACGGCCGGGGCCGGCGTCATACCTGCCGGCACATAACCGGCCGGAGGGTTGCGCAGCAGCTGGGCCAGCAGCACAGTAATGATAAAGAAGGCGATACCCAGGTACAGGAAGGTACTGTTAATCCCATAATTTTTCAATAACGTCTCTGTGGTGGGGGCGATGTATACGGAAGCCAGCCCGAAACCACTGACCACCAGACCGGTGATTAAACCTTTTTTGGCCGGCGGGAACCATTTCACGGCCGGCGGGGTGGCCGAAGCGTAGCCGAACCCGATGCCGGTGCCGGCCAGCACGCCGAAACCGATGACCATTAATTTCATGTCGTTTTGGGTGGCAAAACTGGAAATTATCATACCGATACCGGTTAAGGCCCCGCCGAGAGCGGCGATAATCCGCGGCCCTACTTTATCCTGGGCCCGGCCGGCAAAAACCATGATGATGGCAAATACTCCGCAGGCCACCGCATAAGGCAGGGAAGCGTCGGCGGCGCTCCAACCCCATGTTTTGGTGAGCTTTTTGGCGATAACGCTCCATGAATATAATACTCCCAGGGCCAGGTTCAGGCCTGTTCCCGCGAAGGTGACTACCCAGCCGCGGGAAGGACTTGCACTACTGCTCATTAAGAACACCTCCAAAATTCAATTATTGTTTTATGCGCCAAAAGTGTCTTTGCCCGGTGATTTAAGCAACACCTCCTGTCTCAAATGCTGCAGGTCTCCGGGCTTTTGGCCTCCGGACTTTTGGTTGACAATATAAAAGGCCAGCTTGTAAAAGCTGGCCTCAGGACACGCGGGTCTCCGGACTGTTTGGTCAAAGTATATTTGTTTAATCTAATTGTATTGGTGAACCGGCGATATTGCACGGCTTTTCCGGTTAATGGCAGCAAATAGTTGGCGAGCGGTTAATTC
>JBMOPI010000134.1:0-5000 GCA_049324975.1 Bacillota bacterium | reverse complement strand
CCATTCCGCTGCCGGTTGTATGAAAAAGAACCGTGGCGCAGCAAGGGGCTTCGGGTTTTACCGGTTGATAATTACCTGGTGTTTTATCTGCCCGTTGAAGAGCGGCAAACTGTTGCAATAATCCGTATCATGTACGGCGGGCGAAATATTGATAAGCATCTTTAATAAACAGATAATGGGAAACGGGTTATGGCACAGCGAATTTAGAAATGCGGGTTTTATGAGAAAAATTGCCCCCAAGAAAAAATGTTTATATCCAAGATTGTTATGGGGACTGTCTCCTTTTGGGATTGACTGGAATACCCTTCCAAGGGCTTCCAGTCGCGACCGCGAGTAAGGGCGGAGTGAGGAACCATCCCCTTTTTGGAGAGACTGTAAGCCCCCTTCCGGGGGCTTACAGTGACGAACGCGATTTGGAACAACCACGAATGAAAAAACTACTGGCTGGCGAAGTTTAATGCACAATACTTTTTTGCAGTTTCAGCACTTCTTCCAGTGACAGGCCGGTGATTTCGCTGACCAGTTGCGGATCTAGTCCTTTGCGCAGGGCAGCCAGGGCGTTTTCCCGTGCTTTTTTAAGCTCGCCCTGAGCCATACCCTCCTGCCGGGCATTATTGATAGTTTCCCCCAATATCCTCTCCACGTTGGTAACCATCCGATCACTCTCCTCCGGGCCAAGCTTCTCAATGGCTGCAGCAAGCTCCTGCTGTTTTTCCGGTGACAATTGCGGTGCAAATATTTTCAGACAGAAGGTCTTAAACCGCTGAAAATCCTCAGGCGTCATTTTCCGGGTAATGCGCAACAGGCGGCGCAGGGTTTTGATGATCTGTGGCCAGTCCCGGCTTTTTTCCAGCATGAATACGGCTGCCAGCAGGTTGGCCATGTGCATTAGCTCCCGGTCTTTGTAGCTGTGTACGCTGATTACTTCGTAGTGAAAATTGAGCAGGTAGTCGGCAAACTGTTCACTGGCGGTCAGGATGTCCTGAAAGAATGTGGCTGCCGTCCAGCGTGGCTTTCCATTGTACAGCACCAGAGGGATGATGGCCGGCAGGCGAAATTCCTTGCTCTCCCGCTCCTTCGGCGGCGTGTTATTAAACACCTCCCGCCAGATTTCCACCATGTACAAAAGCAGGCGAAAGGGCATCAGGTAGTCCACTGTGGACTGCAGTTCCAGCAGGACGTAAAAGATTACATCATCTTCAGTGCTTTTCATGCGGTAGACTATGTCGGCTTCTTTGTCGGCAAATTCCTGGGTGATGTAGCTTTTGTCCACCAGGATGAGGGCCTGCGGATCAATATTGTGCACCCAGGGGGCCGGGACAAAACTGCGCAAAAGCTGCAGGAAGGTGTCTTTGTTTTTGAGCAGATATTTGTAGCCCTTGTCGTGCGGTTGGTGGACGGGGTGGATCATCCGGCGGCACTCCTTCTGTTTTGATTATACCACGCGCTCCGGGACATGAGAAGTTGCCTGGAAAACCAAAAAAGCTCCGGCTTGAAGAGGCTGACATAAATTGTAGCGATTACAGCTACCGGTAAAGGGAATATAAGCGTCAAATATTCCCCACCTGGCAATCGCCTTTACCCTATAAGATAATCAACCTCAGAACACCAAACTGAGGAGGGTTATCCAATGACACAGGCCGAACGGGAAAAACTCTGGGAAGCCCGCATAGCCGACTACCGGGCCAGCGGGCAGAGTGTAAGAGAATGGTGCGCAAACAATACCATCAGACCAGATCGTCTCTGGTACTGGCTGCGCAAATACAAACCGTTACAGGAAGCAAATAATTACTTCCCCCGGTCTAAAGATGATCCGGGCAGGGCAGTGGACTGGCTGCCGGCTGAACTGGTTCATGGGACAGTTTCGCCTGAGCAAGCAGCGGCAATTCGGTGCTGCCAGCGAACGGACCCATGTTGAACTACAGCCGCTTTTTGTTTTCAATTATCGCCAGGAACAGCAGCTGGCCCGGCTGGGGATAAACCTTTCCCGCCAGACCATGGCCAACTGGATGCTCTACGGGGGCCAACCAGTGGCTGACCCTGCTCTATGAACGACTGCATTTCTGGCTGCTCAGGCAGGATATCCTGCATGCCGATGAGACCACCCTGCAGGTGCTCAAAGAACCGGGCCGGGCGGCGGAAACAAAATCTTTCCTGTGGCTCTACCGTACCGGAGCCCAAGGGCCGCCAATAGTTCTCTATGACTACCAGACCACCCGGGCCGGTAAACACCCCCGCCAATTTCTGGCCGGGTTTAAAGGCTACCTGCATGTGGATGGCTATGCCGGCTACAATGAACTGCCCGATGTAACCCTGGTGGGCTGCTGGGCCCATGCCTGGCACAAGTTCGATGAAGCGCTCAAAGCACTGCCGCCCAGGATGCAGAAGACGGCCGATGTAGCGGCCAGAAAAGGTCTGGAGTTTTGCAACAAGTTATTTGCCATCGAGCGGGAGCTAAAAGAAACTACTCCGGAAGAGCGCTATGAGGCCCGCCTGGTACGCAGCAAACCTGTACTGGATGACTTCCGGAAATGGCTGCAAGAGCAAAAGCCGCAGGTACTGCCCAAAAGTGCCTTTGGGCAGGCGATTAACTATTGCCTTGGTCAGTGGGAAAAGCTCACCGCCTTTCTAAAAGATGGGCGGCTGGAGCTGGACAACAACCGCAGTGAACGTTTCATCAAACCCTTTGTGATCGGCCGGAGAAACTGGCTGTTTGCCAACACTCCGCGGGGTGCCCGGGCCAGTGCGATTATTTACGGCATCGTGGAGACGGCGAAGGAGAACGGGTTAAACCCCTTCCAGTACTTGTGTTACTTGTTTGAGAAGCTGCCCAACGTGGATACTCAGGATGAACAGGCTTTGGATGAGCTGCTACCCTGGTCGGATAAGCTGCCCGCCGATTGCCGGATCAAGTAACTTTTAGCATATTACAGCCCCCATCTTTATGGCAAGGTGGGGGCTGTTTGACGCTTACGAATATGTGTCATTTTTTACAGCACGCGCGGAAAAAAATATACCTACCGCGATTATTTGCAGTGGCCCGGCGAGGAAAGGTGGGAAATCATTGAGGGCGTACCGCACCTGCTCGCACCGGCACCGGGACGGGAACACCAGGCCATAGCCGGTGAACTGTTCTGGCAGGTTTATTCCTTTTTTCACGATAAAGAGTGCCATGTTTTTTTCGCCCCCTTTGATGTGCGCCTGCCGGAAGGGGAGGAAGAGGATGAGGAAATCACCACCGTTGTGCAGCCCGACCTGGTGGTGGAGGTCATTTCTCTGTCTACCGCCAAAAAGGACTTGAACGAGAAATTCAACCTCTACGAGCGTCGGGGTGTGCAAGAATACTGGGTGGTTTTTCCCCGCTTTCAGGCTATAGAGGTGTATCATTTGGGAACGACAGGCAAGTATGAAAAAGCAAACACCTATACGGTGGGGGGGAGATGCTGGTCAGCGTACTTTTTCCCGGCTTGACTGTGGATGTGGCCAGGGTGTTCGGGGGATAGGGGCTATGTGGTACGCATAGAGCCTGTTTACATGAACAAATGAGGTAAACCCTCTGTTTGGACTGGCTGAAGTGGCGGAAAATAAAAAGTAAGTTTTGCCCCTTCTTCATCTGGCAAAAGAATTGTTCTATTATAATAGTATCAAGGCGGTATTTTTTCTTGGCAGAGGTGAACATATGAGAATCACCATCATGAGCGATACCCACGGCAGCCGGACGGCATTTCAGAAGGCACTGGAGGCCGCCGGGCCGTGCGATCTCATCTTGCACGCCGGTGATATCCTGTATCACGGTCCCCGCAATCTTCTGCCGGAGGGGTATGACCCCGGGGAACTGGCGCAGGCCATAAATAACCTGGATAAACCGTTCATTGCCGCGGCCGGGAACTGCGACGCGCCCGTGGACCAGCTCATGCTCTCGGTGCCCGTTCAGGCCCCCTATGCCCTGGTGTACCTGGAACGTATGCTCATTCTGGTCACACACGGGCACGCTGCCGGTGAGGAAGAGCTGATCGGCCTGGCCCGGCAATGGGGAGTAAAGCTGTTGGTGACCGGCCACACCCATGTCAAGCGGCTGGAAAAAAGGAATGGGGTGTACCTGCTAAACCCCGGTTCCTGCGCGCTGCCCAAGGACGGCAGCCCTTCGGTTGCCGTGCTGGAAGATTTCCGGGTGCATTTTATCAATATTGAAAGCAAGGAAACCATACAGAGCCAGGCTCTATTATAAGCCTTCGGATGTATGCCGTCACTGATGTGTGATTGCTCAAGTTGATTATGTGAGATTATACGTAAAACTACTAAGCGATTAAATGGCATATTGATAACATTACCAATCCAGCGCAAGCAAGCCGCCGGCAAAAACAAGCCGCTGCGGCGGGCTGACAATGTCCACGCCTGTATGCCGGGCCAGATCCCGGGCCAGCCCTTCCGTGACCCAGAGGTGTTCCATCTCCAGGGTGTTCTTGATGATGGCCCCCTTCAGGTTGCCGGTATCGTCCGTGGCCAGGCTTTGCAGTGCCGCCTCAATGGCTTTCCGGTCATCGGGCATGACCACGGGCAGCATGGCTCGCTGCAAGTTACCGCTGGTCAAGCAGTTGAGGTAAGTGGCCTCCCGGTCTATTTTGGCGGCCAGGCGCGCGGTGGTGATGTCGGCCAGACCAATGCCGGTGGCATTGCCGTGGGACTGCGCCGTCAGGTCCAGAACCACAATGCGCTCAATAAAGGGGTGCCGGGGTTCTGGCACTCCGGCCATTCTCATCCTGCCGATGACATTGACATCCATGCCCGTGCCGCTGATGTTTTTGCCCATTTCCCCCACCACCAGGAAATCCAGGCAGTCCACCGGCAGGCGGGGCAGTAAACGATAGGCTTCTTTTAAAAGTTTCTTTTCCAGTTCAACCAAATCCTCCGGCAGTGCTGTCTCCACCATGGCGGTTTCCTCATAGCCGTTTTCCACCACGGCCAGACCGGCCACTATCTTTCCCGAGCGCAGGAAAACG
>JBMOPI010000133.1:5942-7008 GCA_049324975.1 Bacillota bacterium | reverse complement strand
CGGGTTTCCGGGAAAACTATGCGGCGCCCTGGGAAAAAATAGTTTACTTCATCGGCCGGCTGGTGCCGGAAAAAGGGGTACAGGTGCTTATCGACGCTATTCCCCTGGTATTGGAGCAGTACCCGAACGCTAAATTTGTGATATCCGGGAAAGGCCCTTATGAGGATGTCCTGAAGCATCAGGTAAACCGGGCCCATCTCGGGCATAAGGTGTTTTTCACCGGTTTTGCCGACGATGAAATCCGTAACCGGATTTTCGGCTGCAGTGATGTGGCTGTTTTCCCGAGCCTTTACGAGCCTTTTGGCATTGTGGCCCTGGAAGCTATGGCGGCCGGTGTGCCGGTAATTGTCTCGGAAACCGGCGGGCTGGCTGAGGTTATCGAACATGAAGTGGACGGCCTGAAGTTTTATCCCGGCGACTACCGGGCCCTGGCCCATTATATCGTCCGGCTGTTCAGGGAAGAGGAACTGGCCGGCCGGTTGCGTGGCAAAGCGTGGGACAAGGTAACCACCGTATACAATTGGGGCAATATCGCCCGGGACACAATTAATGTTTATAAAGAATTGCCGGCCGACCGGAATGCGGCGGTTGAAGCTTAAAGAGAAAAATATTAGTGCGGGGGGTTGAAAAGATGAAAGCGGTCATTATGGCAGGCGGCAAAGGCACAAGGCTTCGTCCGTTAACATGCAACAAACCGAAACCGATGGTGCCGGTGTTGAATAAGCCGGTGATGGAGTATGCCGTAGACCTTCTGAAGAAACACGGGATTACGGAAATCGCCGTAACCCTGCAGTACCTGCCGGACGTCATCAAAGACTATTTTGGCGACGGTTCTGCTTTTGGCGTGCACCTGCATTATTTCGAAGAGACTGTACCCCTTGGGACGGCGGGGAGCGTTAAAAACGCGGAGGAGTTTTTGGATGAACCTTTTCTGGTCATCAGCGGTGACGGGATCACTGATTATGACCTGACCGCAGCCATCGACTACCACCGGCAGAAGGGCGGGATCGTTACCCTGGTGCTGGCCAGGGAATCGACACCCCTGGAATACGGTGTGGTCATGTGT